>SFGO01000050.1 GCA_004556545.1 Clostridiales bacterium | reverse complement strand
GTGCGCAGCACCGAGGACGAGGACAGCCCGAAGGGCTACCGCAGTCCGAAGCCCGCCACGCTACGCGGGGCGGGCCGCAAAGCGCTGTTTGCGGGCAACGGAGGCCAACTCGGGGGTTTCGACAGGCTGACGCCCGCAGTCCGATTTTTCCGACTGCGGGCGTTCTGTCTTCTTTTTTTATTCCTGTGCCTTCAAAAAATTCATACAGATGCGGGCTTCTTCCAGGCCGGAGGGCTGGCAGGTCTCCGACTCCACGATCAGCCGGTCGCCCAGCTCCACGGCCTTGCGGTAGACCGCCGCCGCAGGGGCCTGCCCCATTCCCAGCGGGGTTCCGTTTCCGTCCGCCATACCATCCTTGATATGGATGATGGAAACCCGCTCCTTCAGCCGTTCCATCATTTCCAGCGGATCCCGGCCGCCCACGAAGGCCCAGTAGGTGTCAATCTCCAGATCCAGCCGGGTGCGCTCCTCCAGCTGTTCCCAGATGCGGGAGCCGTCGGCATTGGGCCGGAGCTCATGGTCATGGTTGTGATAGCCCAGCCGGATGCCCTCGTCCGCCAGCCGTGCCTGCGCCTTTTCGGTCAGGGCGATAAACTCATCCAGCTTCTTCTGGTCGCTCAGGTCGGCCCCGGGGATGATGATGAGCCGGTTGCCCAGCGTTTTGTGATAGCGAATGGTTTCGCCGATCACATCATCCGTCAATTCCTGCACGCCCGTGTGGGTGGAGGAAACCTCCATGCCGCACGCCAGCAGCTTATCCCGCACCGTCTCCGCCGAGTGGCCGAAGAAACCGGCGAACTCCGCGTAATGATAGCCCAGCGCCGCCACCTTTTCCAGCGTTCCCAGCAAATCCTTTTCCGCCGCGTCCCGGACCGAGTACATCTGCAATCCGTATTTCATCGTTTTTTCTCCTTCATGCTCTCTTTCCTAAAAGGCATTTTTCCTTCAGTATTCCAATTCGATCTGCGAGCCGGTCAGCTTCTTGTGAACCACGATCTTCTTGTCGATTCGTTCCCGAAGCTCCGGCACGTGGGAGATCACGCCGATCATCCGTTTGCCGTCCGCCAGCGAGGAAAGCAAGTCCAGCGCGCTGCGCAGGGCGTTTTCGTCCAGCGTACCGAAGCCCTCGTCAATGAACATCGTTTCCAGCCGGATACCGCCGCTCTCGCTCTGCACCACGTCGGACAGGCCCAATGCCAGCGACAGCGATGCCAGAAAGCTCTCGCCGCCGGACAGGGTGGTCACATCCCGCCACTGACCCGTGGCCCGATCCAGCACATCCAGATCCAGCCCGGACTGGCTGCGCCGGTCCCGCGCCTCTTCCTTGAGCCGCAGCACGAACATGCCGTCCGTCATCTGGGTCAGCCGCTTGTTGGCCGCCGCGATCACCTGCTTGAAATAGTACTGCTGCACGTAGGTCTCAAAGGTGATCTTGACCTTCTGGCTCAGTTGGCCGCTCAGCGCCCTGTACAGATCGTCCAGCACCGCCCATTTTTCCGCGTGCTTCTGCTTTTCCTCCACCGCCTGACGGATGCCTTTCCCCGCCTCCTGATGCAGACTCAGCCGGCGGTCGCAGCTCTGGCTGCGCTCCTGCGCCTGCCGCCGCTGCTCGGCCAGCTCCTTCTGCTGTTCCTGCAGAGCGTCGATGTCCGCCCGCGATCGATCTTTCAGCTGCTCTTCCCGCTCGCTGATTCGATCCGCCAGCGATTTTTTCGCTTCTTCATGGCGGCGGATCGTCTTATCCAAATTTTCCGTTTCTTCCGCAGGCAGACAGGCGGCACGGTATTCCGCTTCGGTCTCAAAGCCCTGCTGCGCCAGTCCGTCGGCAAAGTCTTTTTCCAGCTTTGCCGCTTCTTCTTCCCATTTTCCGATGTTCTGCCTTGAGGCTTCCAGCAGCGTTTGCGCCCTTTCCAGCTGGCTTTGGCACAGCCGAAGCTGCTTCTCTGCGTGTTCAGCCGCTTCCCGAATGCTCTGCTCCGCGCGCTTGGCCTCGTTCATCCGTTGGCGGACGCTCTGCTCCGTGTCGTTTTCGCCGATTCCCTCCGCCAGCAGGTTCTTTTGCAGCGTTTCCAACGCCGCCCGGGCTGCGGCGGTCTGGCTGGAAATCTTCTGCACCTGCTGCTCCAGCCGCTTCCGCCGGTCGTCCGTCGCCTGAAACTGTTCCTGTGTCGTCGACCCCTCCTGCAAAACGGCAGGCGCAGGGTGATGGGTCGCGCCGCATACCGGGCAGGGTTCGCCCTCCTGAAGTCCAAGAGCCAAAAGCCCGCTCTGGCTGCGGTAGTAGGCCTGCCGAACTGCCAGATAGTCCTGCTCGGCCCGGTCACTGTCCTGCAGGGCTTTTTGCTGCATCCGGGTCAGCCTTTCCAGCTCCACGGCGTCCTTCCGCCGCTGTTCCAGCGATTGCAGGCTGCTTTCCAAGCGCTTGACCAGCCGGGCGTTTTCCTCCGCCAGCGGAAGCTGTTCCCGGGCCTGCTTCGCTGCCGCTTCCAGTGCGGGAAGGCTTTCCTCCCGCGTCTTTTTATCCTGTGTCAGTTGGGCGGCCTGCTTTCTTTCCGTTTCCAAGCTCTGGCGGTTTCTCCTGCGCATCCGATCTGCTCCATCCAGAAGCTGCGCCTTCCGCGCCGCGGCCAGCGCTGCCTTTTGTCGCTCCACCTCGTCTTGCCTCTGCAAAAGCTCCGTCTGTTCCCTTTGCCACTGCGCCAGCTCGTCAAAACGCTGATTCAAATTCTGGCCGTCGGCGATGGCGACGGTCAGCGCCTTCAACTGGCCGTTCAGCGCCTCGCACTGGCCGTCCGCCTGCCTTTTCAGCTCCGTCTCATAGACAAACAGCTCCCGCAGGGTTTCCAGCAGCAGCTCGGCATATTTGGCGTCCTTAGCGTACTGCGTCAGCTTTGTCCGCTTGGGGAACTCTGCCTCCGGCGTGATTTTTCCTGCTTCCGTCAGAATCCACAGATCCAGTTCCTTCTGTTTCTGGGTAGCCGCAGCCGCCTTTTCCTTGGCCTGCCGCTGCAGCCGGTCATAGATCGAAGTGTTGAACAGCTCCTGAAACAGCTTCTTCCGCTCGTCGGATTTGGCGTTGAGGATCTTGCGGAAATCCCCCTGCGCAATCATCACCGTCTGGGCGAACTGATCCTGCGTCAGGCCCATCAGCTCCCGCACCTTTGCCGATACCACGTCTACGCCCGTCCAGCGTTCCCCGGTATCCAGCTCCAGCAAATCGGCGGTGGCGCTTTTTTCCACCGGAATGGGTCCTTTTTTTCGCTGCCCGAGATAGGTCGGGCTGCGGGTCAGGCGGTAGCTGTGCTGGCGGTGGGTAAATTCCAGCGTCACGAACGTAGGCGTGGCCGGGTCGGCATAGTCCGACCGGAAGGTTTTGGGCACGCGCCGTTCGTTTCCGCCCGAGCCCTCTCCGTACAGGGCAAAGCTGATGGCGTCGAATATCGTGGTTTTTCCCGCGCCGGTATCGCCGGTAATGAGAAAGATCCCGTTCTCGCAAAGCCGGGTAAAATCGACCGTCGTTTGCCCGGCATAAGGCCCAAAGGCCGACAGAATCAGTTTTAAGGGCTTCATCGCTTCTCCGCCTCCAGTTTTTTCAGCAGCGTCCGCAGGATTCGCATGTGTTGGGAAGTTGGCGGCTGGTCATTGTTCTGCAAACGGTAAAAATCCGAAAACAGTTCCTCAATGGTCTTGTTTTCCATTTGTTCCTTTGCCAGAATGTCCTCATCCGTTTTGGTTTTGGAATTCAGAATGGAAAATTTCATCATATTGGGAAACACCGTGCTGACCGTCACCCGCGCGTCCGGCGGGGGCAGCTCGTCCCGCAGCGTGACCCACACATAGTCCTCCGAATATGGCAGGACCATCACTTCATCCAAAAAGCCCTCCACCAGCCGCATGTCGTGGGGCGCGTTCAGCGGCACGGTATGCACAACGACGTTTCCCTTTTCCCCCATTTCCACCACCGTGACCGATTTTTTCTGATTGACCTCGGAAAAGGAATACTTCATCAGAGAACCGGCGTAGCGCAGGGTCTCCCGGGTGCATTTCTGCGGCTTATGGATATGTCCCAACGCCACGTAATCAAAATCGGCAAAGACGGATGCGTCGATATTGTCCAGCCCGCCCAAGGTCTTTTCTTCGGAATCGGAAATTTCCGCGCCGGTAATGAACTGGTGGCACACCAGCACGTTCCGTTTGGCCGGCTCCACCGGCGAATGCCGCAGCACCGTCTGCATCGCGTCCTGATAGGTTTCGATCTTCTCGTCCGGATAAAACTGCCGAACCTGTACAGGCTTCAAAAACGGCAGCAGACTGACCACGATTTCCCCGTAACCGTCCTGAAGCGTCACCTGCTGCAAGCGCCCGTCAAAGGCTTCGCTGACGTACACGCCCGTTTGTTTCAGCAGGGAAGAAAAATAGGAAATGCGCTGGGCGGAATCATGATTGCCGCTGATGACGAACACCCTTAGCCCCATGCTCTTCAGCCGGGTAATAAACTGGTCGAACGCCGCCATGGCTTCGCTCTGGGGTGACGCCTTCTGGTAGACGTCTCCGGCGATGAGCACCGCGTCCGCCTGTTCGTTCCGGGCAATTTCCTCGACCTGACACAAAAGCCGAACCTGATCCTCCAGAAAGGAAACGTCGTTCAGGCGCTTGCCCAGATGCAGATCCGCCAGATGCAGAAATTTCATGGATCAACGACTCCTTTTGCTCTTCTGATGCTTCCATATTCCAACTCCGTTTTCTTCCATCCTGACCCGGTTATTGTATCGCATCGGCTTTTTCTTGGCAAGCCGCAAAATCAAAGTGCCCCGCCCGGGCGGTATTTCCGCTGTTCCCTAAACCGGCTTTTCGTGTTACAATGCTTCCGGCGCATGCTCAAGGAGGAATTTCCATGATTCACGTCAGCCAGCCCATGACCACTGTGCCGGAGCATTTTTCCACGCCTTTGCAGGCGTTGACCTACCGCACCCTGACAGAGCTTTCCATCCCTTTTCAGCGGGTAGAGAACGATCCCGCCGTCACCATGGAGGATTGTCAGGCCATTGACGAGCGGCTGCACATGCAGACGGTCAAGACCCTGCTTCTCTGCAACCGGCAGCAGACTGCCTTTTATCTGTTCGTAACGCCGGGGGACAAGCCCTTCCGCACCAAGGATTTCAGCTCCGCGCTGGGCGTTTCCCGGGTTTCCTTTGCCACGCCGGAACAGCTTTTGCAGCTTTTGGGCACCGTTGTCGGCGCCGCCACGGTCTTCGGCCTGCTGCTGCCCTCGGCCCGGGAAGTGCGGCTCGTCTTTGACCGGGCGCTGGAAAGCAGCGAATGGTACGGCTGCACCGACGGCACCACCACCGGCTACATGAAGCTGCGCACCCGGGATGTGCTCGACCGGCTTCTCCCCCGCACCGGCCACACGCTGGAATGGGTGGAGGTGTAACCTTCCCCCCGTCATTTCATCCGAAAGGAACGAACGCTCATGACCCCTGAAATCGAAATTTCCCAAGAAGCGCTGGACAGCCTGCCAAACTGCCTGCTGGTGGACATGCGGGACGCGGAAAGCATCGCTTACGGCACCCTTCCCGGAGCCGTAGCGCTGCCGCAGGAACGGCTGGAAGCCGAGGTTCCCGCTCTCTGCGCCGGAAAACCTGTGGTGCTGTACTGCGCCCGGGGGCAATTCAGTCTGGCTGCGGCGGAGGATCTGCGCCGTCTGGGCGTGGAGGCCTACAGTCTGGAGGGCGGCTACGCGGGCTGGCTGCTGCACCGAATGCAGCGGGAGCAGGAAACCAGCCTGCAGCAGCAGATTGAGGAAGGCATCCGCAAGACGTGGCACAAGCGGCTTTTTTCCAAATTTGCCAAGGCCATCCGCACCTATGATCTGGTCAAGCCCGGCGACCGGATCGCCGTGTGCATTTCCGGCGGCAAGGATTCCATGCTCATGGCCAAGCTGTTTCAGGAGCTTTACCGGCACCACAAGTTTCCCTTTGAGCTGAAATTTTTGGTCATGGATCCCGGCTACAACGAGACCAACCGCAAGGTGATCGAGCACAACGTCCGACTGTTGGGCATTCCCATCACCATTTTTGAAACGGATATTTTCGATATCGTCTACAAGGAAGAAAAGAACCCCTGCTACCTGTGCGCCCGGATGCGCCGCGGCTACCTGTACAGCAAGGCGCGGGAACTGGGCTGCAACAAAATCGCGCTGGGGCATCACTATGACGACGTAATCGAAACCATCCTCATGGGCATGCTCTACGGCGCACAGGTACAGACCATGATGCCCAAGCTGCACAGCACCAACTTTCCCGGCATGGAGTTGATCCGCCCCATGTACCTGATCCGGGAGGCGGACATCAAGGCGTGGCGGGACCGCAACGATCTGCATTTCATCCAGTGCGCCTGCCATTTCACCGATACCTGCACCACCTGCGACCCCAACGGCCGCACGGTATCCAAGCGCATGGAGATCAAGCAGCTCATCGCCCGGCTGAAAGAGGTCAATCCTTCCGTAGAGGCCAACATTTTCCGCAGCATGGAGAACGTGAACCTGAACACGGTCATTTCCTACAAGCAGGGCGATCAGGTGCATTCCTTCCTTGACCGGTATGACGAGATTCAGGCGAAGGAATAAGGCGGCCTGTTCGGCAAAGTCATCATACGCAAACGGCGTGACGGTTTCCGTCACGCCGTTTCTGTATCCCTGCGCCGCATTATTTTTTCCAGTGATTCAGATATGGCACGACCGCTTCCATATGGGCGCGGACCTGCTCTGCGGGCCAGCTTTCGTTGGCCATGTGTTCTACGCAGAAATCAATGAGCTGCTCTTTGCTTTCGTATTTGAATTCCCCATCGGTATAGCACCACTTGCAATATTCCTCGTTGAAGGAACCGTCCGTTTCTTTGCTGATGGTGGAATCGTCAAGCGGCATCCCGCAGCATTGGCAGATCAGCTTTCGCGGGGAGCCAAGCAGCGTATTGATCGAAACGTCAAAAACCTTTGACAGCAGCTTCAGCGTTTCCACATTGGGCGTCGTTTCCCCATTTTCCCAGCGGGACACCGCCTGCCTTGTCACAAACACTTTTTCTGCCAGTTCGTCCTGCGACATTCCCTTCCGGTTCCTCAGCTGGCATAGAATCTCCTTTGTATCCATCTGAAACCCCTCCTCGATGCAAGGGTAACACAGAATCGTTTTCCAGACAAGCAACTGGCAGTTGCTGCGGCCTGTCAGTCCTTCAGGATTCGGGGGAAATTTCCTTTCAGAAAATGTCTGTACTCCGGATGCTCCGAAGCGTTCTCATACTCTTCTCGAATGGTCTTTTCATTCCATTCCTTCGCTTTCTCCGACAGCTCTTCATACCGAACGACGGAAAGCAGGCCTTCGCGTTCCGCCTGCAGGATCGCCTCATAGGCGTCCGGAATGAATTCCGAGCCCGCCACATCGACCGGCACGCTGCTTGCGGCCGCATCCGGGATTGGAACGGCAAAACCGGCCTCCGAAATGGTCTCGGCCCGATAGATATAACCGGACACGCCCTGATAGGTACTGATCAGCGCGTTGGGGTAGTATTCCTCCAGCCGCTGGCGCCCGTCCCTGTTAAAGCCATACGGCCCCCATTTCTGGTAGATCCCCTCATACAAAAAGCCGGTCTCCTTACAATACTTCTCAACGGCGTTGCTCAAGTACACCAATACATTTTCTCTTTTTTTCGAAAAGTAGACCAGCGGGATCCCATGATTGGAAACACGCGGTTTCAGTTGGGTGATCCCGCCGAACGGCGATGCGTGATAGTACATTGCTTCTCCTCCTGAGCGTATTTTTTACGGTCCGGGTCGATAAACGAAATAAGCCTCTTTCATGCGTTTCCTCCGCTCTTCCCTAAACCGGAAGAAAGCAGCCCCGCCTGAATCGGCAACCGCTATGCCAGATATTCCGGATAGCTTTTCGTAAATTGCTCGTTTGCTTTCAGCAGTTGTTCGTAATACTCGTTATACAGCGGACTGAGCTTTCTCATGGCGGGGATAAACGTATCGTCATATCCGTTGGCCGCGCAGATCTGTTTCATCGTTTCCATCAGCCGGCAGGCAGGCGAATTCTGATATTCCTCCGTTTGCCGGTATTTTTGGTAATCATCCAATACCTTTTTATGATTCCTGACAAACTCGTCCAGATTCTGAAGGGCATACTCCTGTTCCTGCAAAACGCGCCGGAGCCTCTCGGTTTCCTCTTCTCCGGAGCCTTCTTCCATACAGGCATCCAGATATTCCCGCAGATCATCCGGCAAACGGATTTCCGGAACCCGATCAAAAAATTCGATGATCTGATGAAAGGCTTTTTTCTGTTCCTCCGTCTCCACCTTTCCCGTCAGATATCTGGAAAAATGGAGACGGATGATTTTCCCATAATACCCCGGAAACAGCTCGCCCAGTTTTTGGATAATGATCGTATTGGAACTGAGCGGATCAATCTCCGGCTCAAGATCCTCGATTGCTTCTCCTGCCGCCAGCCGCTTCAACCATTCCTGTTTGACTTTTTCCTGCTCCAGCTCCAGCTCTCTTTGATAAAAAATGCCGCTGATTTCCCCGCGATCCTCAAGCACACGCCGGATCTCCCGGATGCTCAAGCCTAATTTCCGATATAGAACGACCCGCTTTAGTACTTTCGTATCCTCTTCTGAAAAATCTCTATATCCATTTTCCAGCACTTTCGGATCGACCAGCCCCTGCTCCACATAATACTGGACCGCTTTTTTGGTGATACCGCATTTCCTCGCCGCCTCGTTGATAAGCATCCTTCTCACCTCCCCCTCATTGTAAACCGGCCTGTAAGGGGACAGTCAATACGGAATGCCAAATATTCCGCCAATTTTCTGCGACGGGCAAGCGCCGCACGTTTTCCTTCCGTGCGGCGCGTTTTTCGTGTCTCTTTTAGGCTGCCTGCGTCTGGGCGGTATACAGTTCGTAATAATATCCCTTTTTGGCCATCAGCTCGTCGTGGCTGCCGGATTCCAGAATGCCCTTGTTGCCGATATAGAGGATGCGGTCGCAGCTCTTGATGGTGGACAGGCGGTGAGCCACGATGAAGCTGGTGCGGCCCTGCAGCAGCGTTTCGATGCCCTGCTGCAGAAGGCGCTCCGTCTGGGTGTCGATGGACGAAGTGGCCTCGTCCAGAATGAGAATGCGCGGGTCGGAGAGAAGCGTCCGGGCAAAGGCGATCAGCTGCCGCTGGCCCTGACTGAGACCGCCGCCGCGCTCGTTGACCGGCGTAGCGTACTGCTGGGGCATCTGGGAGATAAACTCATGGGCCCGCACGGCCTTGGCCGCGGCCATGACCTCTTCGTCCGTCGCGTCCAGACGGCCGTAGCGGATGTTGTCCATGATGGTTCCCGCAAAGAGGAAGCTGTCCTGCAGCATAATGCCCAGCTGGGAGCGCAGGGAATGAAGCGTCGCGCCCGCAATGTCCTGCGTGGTTCCGTCGGCGCAGTGGAGCAGGATGCGTCCGCCCCGCAGGTTATAGAACCGGCACAGCAGGTTGATCACCGTGGACTTGCCCGCCCCGGTAGGGCCTACCAGCGCGATCCGTTCGCCGGCCCGCACATGCAGGTTCAGATTTTCCAGCACGGTCTGGCCCTCTTCGTAGCCGAATTCCACGTTTTCGAAGGTCACTTCGCCGTCCAGCGCCTTCAGCGGCTCCGCGCCCGGAACATCCTTCACTTCCACGGGTTCGTCCATGGTCTCAAAGATGCGTTCCAGATAGGCGATGTTGTTCACGAAGGAATTGTAGATATTCGCCAAGTTGGTGATGGGCTGCCAGAAGCGGCTCACGTAAGAAGCCATGGCCAGAATCACGCCGAAGGAGACCATCTTGCCGCCGCCCAGCCAGTATACGCCCGCAATGTACAGAAGGGAAAACACGATCTGCGTCAGGCATTCGGAGGACAGCCACACGGCGTTGGAAACGTACATGGCCTTCATCCACGCATCCCGGCAGGCCAGCGCCAGCCGCTTCATGATGGAGCAGTTGACCTCCTGACGGGCGAAAAGCTGAGATACCTTCACGCCGTCGATGCTTTCGGCCAGATAGGCGTTATAGTTGGAGTTCTTGTTGCTCTGCTGCTGCCACGCCTTGCGCTGCCGGGGCTTCAGGATGCAGACGATGGCAATGAACACCGGCAGGCCGCTGACCACCACCGTCGCCAGCGTCGCGTCCACCGAGTACATGAACACGATAATGACGGCTACGTTGATGATTTCCAGAATGCTGTTGATGATGCCGTTGGACAGAATATCCGATACGGAGTTCACATAGTTGATGACGCGCACCAGAATCTTTCCGGCAGGGCGGCTGTCGTAGTAGCTGAAGGGCAGCTCCTGCAAATGATGGAACAGATCCCGGCGGATATCGAAAATGATCTCCTGACTGACGTAAGCCATCACCCGGGCACGGATGACGGTAAACACGATGCTGACGACGATCAGCCCGCAGTAGATCAGCGCCCAGCGCACCAGCGTCTGCACGTCCCCGGCGGGCACGACCTCGTCCAGCACCTTGGACATGATCTTGGGGGTGTACAGGGTGCAGATGGAGGCCAGCACGCTCAGGCCCAGCGCTCCCAGCATCTGGAACCGATGGCGGCTGATGTACTGAAACGCCCGCTTCAGGTGTTTCCATTGAAAGGGGGACTCCAGCGTCTCGTCCACGTCAAATTTGTTGCGCGCCATTACGAAGCAGCTCCTTCCATGGGCAGGTCGTTCTGCAGGGCATAGGTTTGCCAGTAGTAGCCGTGGTTCTTCAGCAGTTCCTCGTGGGTACCCTGCTCGGTGATACGGCCGTTTTCCAGCACCAGAATCTGATCGGCGTCCTTCACGGCGCTGATGCGCTGGCCGATGATGATCTTGGTGCACTGGAAGGGCAGGTGAAGAAGCTGCTGCTGAATGTAATGCTCGGTTTCGCTGTCCAGGGCGGAGGTAGTATCGTCCATGATCAGAATGGAAGGATGCATGGCCAGTGCGCGGGCCAGCGCGATACGCTGCTTCTGGCCGCCGGACAGGCCGGTGCCGCGCTCGCCGATGATGGTGTCGTATTTTTCCGACAATCCTTCAATGAAGTCGTCCGCGGCGGCGATGCGGGCGCATTCCCGCACTTCGTCCTCCGTCAGCTCCTGATGGCCGAAGGCAATGTTGCCGTCCACCGTATCGGAGAACAGGAACACATCCTGCGTGGCCACGCCCAGGCCGCCCCGCAGCTGCTGCAGCTTCCAGTCCCGCACGTCGTCATCGTCCACCAGCACCGTGCCGCCGGTCACATCATAGCAACGGGCCAGCAGATTGATCAGCGTGGTCTTGCCGGAGCCCGTGGGGCCCATGATGGCCAGCGTACTGCCTGCCTCCGCCGTAAAGGTCACGTCGTGCAGCACCTCCGTGCGGTCAAAGGCCGCGTCCACATGCCGGAACTCCACCTTGCCCTTCATGGCGGGATGCTCCTTCGCCGTGGCCCGGTCCTGAATGGCGGGGCGGCTGCAATACAGCTCCATTACCTTATGGGCCGAGGTTTGGAAGCGCTGGAAATCGTTGATGAGGTTGCCCAGCTGGCGCATGGGATTGGCCAGCGCCCACGTCAGCTGGGAAAAGATCGTCAGCTGGCCGGGGGTCAGCTGCCCTTTGATGATCAGATACCCGCCCAGAAACACCGTGAGAATGGTCATGGCGTGAGCGAGAATTTCAATGAACGGGAAGAAGCTGAGCCATTTCTTGTTGATGTTCAGCTGGCTGTCCCGGAAGGCGGCGCTGCGCTTTTCGAACTTTTCTTCCTCAAAGCTCTCCCGGGCAAAGGCCTTTACCACCCGATTGCCCGCGATATTTTCCTGCGCGCCCGCGTTCATTTCGCTGAGTTTTTCCCGCATGAACACAAACAGGGGCCGGGCCTGCCGGGAGTACAGATTGGTGATGAGCAGCAGCAGCGGCGTGACCATCACCAGAAAGAGGGTCAGCCGCCAGCTGGTGAAGAAAAAGCAGATCAGCGTACTCAAAAAGATGCACACGCAGTCCACGATAGCGTAGCTCATGTAGGACATGAAATGGCGGCACCAGTCCAGGTCGCCGGACATGCGGGTCATCAGCTCGCCGGTACGGTTGCGGTCGAAGTACCGGGTGTCCTGATACTGCAGCCGTTCGAACAGCCGGCAGCGCAGCTTGAGCACATTCTCCTGCGAGGTTTTTTCCAGCATGATGATCATGGCGTAGCGCATGCCCTCCCGGCACAGCTTCACCGCCAGCATCACCGCCAGAAGGCCCAGCAGGGGTTCGGGATTCTGCGCCACGATTACATCGTCCACCAGTTTGGCGCTCAGGGTAGGATTGACCAACAAAAGGACGCTGGTAACGGCTGAAATCACCAGCGCCGTGACAAACCGGGCTTTTCCTTTTTTCTCCGTCAGACTCCACAGCCATGCAATACAGCGCATAGAAACCTCCAACTCCATTGAGGTCGTCGCGTGGGGATTGCCGTTACATCCGGCGTAAACGCCAACATTATAGGCCAGTTGATTGCGAATGTCAAAGCCTTTTTTGAAATTTTGAAGAGGTTTTTGAACGTTTTGAAAGAAGCTTTTTTATGCAGCAAAAACCCGGCGGTATCGCAGGATACCGCCGGGTCCAGTCTGTCGAAAACCCCAAGTTGGCCGCCGTTGCCCGCAAACAGCGCTACGCTGGTTTGCGGGGAAAGTGCTGCGGCACAAGGGTTAGGGGCTCCGCCCCTGTAACCCCGGCAGGAGGCAGTGCCTCCTGCACCTCCACTTTTTTGACACTCTACCCGGCCCGCCGGGTCAACAAACGATTTATATTTCTTGCAGCGTGGTCAGTTTTTGCAGCATGGTCTTATCCACGTGCCGGTACAGGCTCAAACAGATGGCCACGGAAACCAGTTCCGCAATGGGGAAGCTCCACCACACCGCATCCACGTTGCCGGTCTGGCTCAGAAGCCACGCAGCGGGCAGCAGCACGATCAGCTGGCGGCACAGGCTCATCAGCAGACTGTAGAAACCCTTGCCCACGGCCTGGAACAGGGTGGAAATGGTAATGCCCACCGCAGCCAGCAGGAAGCTCAGGCTGATGACCCGCAGGGCCACCACACCCATGGCGGTCAGCTCCCTGGCGTCGCCGGATTCAAACAGGCTCAGCAGCGTTTCGGGGATCAGCAGGAAAGCGATCGTGCCCAGCAGCATGATCGCCGCCGCCCAGATCAGCGCCACCTTCAGCGCGTCATACACCCGCTTGCGCATCCGCGCGCCGTAGTTGTAGCCCAGAATCGCTACCAGACCGTTGCTCAGGCCGAACACCGGCATGAACACGAAGGACTGCAGTTTGAAATATACGCCCAGCACATTGACGGCTGCCGTGCCAAAGCCCAGCAGGATCATGTTCATCAGCACGTTCATAACGGAAGAAATGGACTGCATGATGATGCTGGGGAAACCCACGTCCAGAATGCCCTTCAGGATCGTCTTATCCGGGCGGAAGCCCTTCAGGTGAAGACGCAGTTCCACGTTCTTTGCCTGATTCAGCACAAGCCCCAGCGTCATGCCGCCGATCTGGCCGATGACGGTGGCGATGGCCGCGCCGGCAACGCCCATGGCCGGGAAGCCCAGCAGGCCGAAGATCATGATGGGATCCAAAATGATGTTGATCACCGCGCCCGTCAGCTGCGTCACCATGGACAGCACCGTATTGCCGGTGGCCTGCATCATGCGCTCAAAGCAGATGCCGAAAAACAGGCCGAAGCTGAACACGCACACAATACTCAGATATTCGCCGCCCAACTCCTGCAGCTCCGCCTCCGGCGTAAACAGGTTAAAGAACGGCTTGGCAAAAAACAGGCCGAACACCAGAAACAGCAAATAGCCGCACAGCTCCGTAAACATGCCGTTTTTGGCCGCGTCCCGTGCCTCCTCCGCCCGTTTTTCCCCCAATTTCCGGCTAATCAGGCTGTTGAAGCCCACGCCCAGACCGGTGGATACGGCGATCATCAGCATTTGAATGGGATAGGCCAGCGAAACGGCGGTCAGCGCCGCCTGACTGTACTTCGCCACAAAAATGCCGTCCACCACATTGTACAAGGCCTGCACCAGCATGCTGATCATGATGGGGATCGAAACCTTCGGCACCAGCTTGCCCATATCCATCGTACCCAGCATTCTGGAACGTTCCTGTGTCTCCATTCGTTGCTCTCCTTCATTCGCGTAATCGGGGAAAAGCCCCAAGGGTCTATGGTAACAGCATAGCGCAGAATAGTCAATAGCCGATGCAGGCGTTCAGCCGTTTTGTCGGAAAATCTCCGTCTTTTCCCGCAGCGGATAGGAAACCAGCTGACTTTCGTCCAGCTCCTCCCGATGCAGATCCACCACCGTCCATTGAGGATTGTCATAGGTGCGGTAGTAATACAGGCCCCGGCTGGCATTCATGCAGGCGGAATACAGCGTAATCTCGTACTGTCCGTCCGGCAGGCGGCACAGGCCCCGCTGCTGCTCCACCGCGCCCAGAATATGGAAGAACTGGCTCACGCTGGAAAGCTCGTCCTCCCCGGATTGGGCATTCAGGCAGGCAAAAGCCGCCCGCACGAACCGGGACTGAGAGGAAAGGTCGCCGGGAAGGCCCATGCCGCCCATGCCCCGGCTGTACTCCTGAAACGGAATTCCCTTTGCAAAGCGGAACTCCGGGCCGTCGGGCGAAAGGCGGGCATAGTTGTTCAGCTGAAACAGCTGCATGGGAAAGGGCGGATTGTTAGTCAAAACCTGAGCGGGATCGTCATAAACGTGCAGCCCGTCTGCCGTGCTTTCGATCACCAGACTGGTTTCACGATCCGCCAGCATCCAATGCAGCTGAGAGGCGGGCAGGCCCGGGCAGAAGGCTTCATCGGTGATATTAAGCCTTTCCAGCGCCTTCCGCGCTTCCGCCGCCGTGGCGCAGCGGCCCAGCAGCCACGGAATCAGCTCAAACTGCGCCACGTTGTCCCTGCCCTGCACGGGCGCGTGATACACGGCGCTGCCCACAAAATTCAGCCCGGCGATTGCCAGTCCCTTCTCATTCACCGCGTCGTAATACAGCGGATACCCATCCTGCACGTGGGCCATGCCGATGATGGCGTAATGCTCCGGCCATGTTTCTCCGTTCCGAAAGGTCAGGGCATACTTTCGCGGCGTGACGGTCACGCTTTCTCCGTAATTGCGTTCATAATCCAGATTGCGGCCAAAATAAAAATCCTTCGTCCGGTAGGCGGCGGCAGTACACATAATCCTTCATCCCTCCTGCGATATTTTCCCTATCAGTATACCCTGTTTTCCCTGCCGGAACAATGAAAAAACGCCGAAACCGTTGCAGTTTTCCGCCATCGGTGATATAACGAAACAGGAAAAAGAAATTTTAAGGGAGGGACTTTTCATGCCCTGCACTACTTTATTGGTCGGCAAAAAAGCCAGCTACGACGGCTCAACCCTGATGGCCCGCAACGAGGACTCCGGCGCGGGAAAATTCACCGCCAAGAAATTCATCGTCGTTCACCCGGACGAGCAGCCCCGGCACTACCGCAGCGTGATTTCCAAGGTGGAGATCGACCTGCCGGACAACCCCATGCGCTATACCGCCATGCCCGACGCGGTGCCCGTGCAGGGCATCTGGGGCGAGGCGGGCATCAACGAGTGCAACGTGGCCATGAGCGAAACGGAGACGCTCACCTCCAATCCCCGGGTTTTGGGGGCTGATCCGCTGGTGGAGGGCGGCATCGGCGAGGAGGACATGCTGACCATCGTGCTGCCCTACATCCACAGCGCCCGGGAGGGTGTGCTGCGGCTGGGCGCACTGCTGGAGCAATACGGCACCTACGAGATGAACGGCATCGGCTTTCAGGATCTGGACGAGATCTGGTGGCTGGAATCCGTGGGCGGCCACCACTGGATGGCGAAGCGCGTTCCCGACGACGCCTACGTGGTCGTGCCCAACCAGCAGGGCATCGACTATTTCGACTTCCGCGACGCGCTGGGCGAAGGGAAAAACCACCTCTGCTCCGCCGATCTGGCGGACTTCATCCGGGAGAATCATCTGGATCTGGGCTTGGACGGCGTCGATCCGGCTCAATCGGAGGATTTTGACGTTCGGGCGGCGCTGGGCAGTCACAGCGACTCGGATCACTGCTACAACACGCCCCGGGCGTGGTACATGCTGCGCTGCTTCAACCCCACCACCTTTGTATGGGACGGCCCCGACGCGGACTTCACCCCCGAATCCGACGATCTGCCCTGGTGCATGGTGCCCGAGCGGAAGATCACCGTGGAGGATGTGAAGTACGTGCTTTCTTCCTATTATCAGGGCACGGAGTACAATCCCTACAACCGTCACGGCGACCTGACCCATCGGGGGATGTATCGTCCCATCGGCATCAACCGCAACAATTTTGTGGCGATCACACAGCTGCGGCCCTACATGCCCCATGATTTGCAGGGCGTGGAATGGATTGCCGTCGGCTCCAACGCCTTCAACGAAGCGGTGCCCTTTTACGCCCACGTGAACGCCACGCCCGCCTATCTGGCGGACACCAACGGGACTGTGACCACGGAGAGCTTCTACTGGGCCAACCGTCTGATCGCCGCCATGGCGGACGCGCACTACCCCGCCTGCATTGCCCACGTGGAGCGCTATCAGCTGGCCCTATCCAGCATCGGTCACGCCATGCTCAAGGGTTTTGACGGTCGATATCTGGCCGCGCCCGAGCAGGACGCCGCCGCCTATCTGACCGCCTGCAACCAGCAGATGGCCGACAAGGCGCGGGAGCTGACGGACGATCTGCTATCGAAGGTGCTATTCAGCGCCAGCATGGAAATGAAGAACGGCTTTGCCCGTTCGGATTCCTGACGGGAGGACAGTATGAGCGGCGTTCTTATCAGCGAGACCACCCGGGAGGAGCGGGAGCGGCTGGTAGCCGAATCCCTCGAAAATGTGGACGTTGCCTGCGACGGCTGCGCCGTGGGGATCATCGAAATGTATCAGGACTACATTGACGGCAAGAAGGAACTACGGGAAGTGAACATGGAGTACCGGGCGAGGTATGTTTCCGGGGGAGAAGGGCCCGGGGGGAGGGGGTGCCCGCTGGGGTGATGCCCGCGGGCATGTGAGACTGTCCCTGCCCCCCGGCGGGGGTGTGCGCCGACTCCGGCGCGGAAAGAGGGCTTGTAGCCCTATGGGGCGCTCGATTGCTTCGGGTGGCGATCCGAAGGGGTGCAGGGGGCGAGCGGAAAGCCCCCTGCTTTTTTGCCGGAATATTTATACCCCGTGGGGTTTTTCGCCAACTACGGCCCGAAGGTTTCCAAAGGGGAACGAAGGGAAGCGCGTGCCCAGTGGGCACAACCGCCGCAGGCGGTTAGCGACCCGGAGTTCAGGCAAACAACAAGCGGGACGCACGGCAGTGCGAACCGCGCCGATTGTTTGCCCCGAGGAAAGCCCTTTGGTGCGCCCGCAGGTGCATACCCCTACCCCATTGGCACGCCGACTCCCCGAAGGGGGTGCAGGGGGGCGAGCGGAAAGCCCCCCTGCTTGCAACGATAGGTGACAACGTTGCCGTAAGCAATTCCCCTTTGAGGGGGATTGACGCGCCGACTCCGGCGCGGGAGCAGGGCTTGCAGCCCCATTGGGCGCTCTATTGCTTCGAGTGGCGATCCGAAGGGGTGCAGGGGGGAACGAAGGAAAGCGGGTATCCAGTGGATACAACCGCCGAAGGCGGTTAGCGACCCGGAGTTCAGGCAAACAACAAGTGGGACGCACGACAGTGCGAACCGCGCCGATTGTTTGCCCCGAGGAAAGCCCCCTGCTTGCATCAATGGGCAACAACTTTGCCGTAAGCAATTCCCCTTTGAGGGGGCTTGACGCGCCGACTCCGGCGCGGGGGCAGGGCTTGCAGCCCTATGGGGCGCTCACACTTTTCTTTCGGTGGCGAAAGAAAAGTGTGCAAAAGAAAGCCAGCGGCACAGCGACTCCGGGAAAAAGGCTTCTATTGCCCATTTTGACGGCGGGGCTCGCTATGTCGCGCGCAGCGGAGTTGGCCAGATTCCGTATGCTATCGTGCGCGCTCGGAGCTCGCCTTTTTCCGCCGTCAAAATGGGCGGGCCTTTTTCCCTCCGCTGCCTATCGCCGCTCTGCTCCCCCGCAGTTG
>SFGO01000165.1 GCA_004556545.1 Clostridiales bacterium | reverse complement strand
CGCGATTTCTGAGCTGACCGGCACCCCCGCGGTGTACCGGTTCACCCCGACCTACGCATATGACATCGGCTGCGTGACGGTCAACCGCGATGGAACCACGGACTGCAACGACCCTGACACACTGGAAAGGCTGATCCCGATGCTGATTGAAAACGGATACCTCACCGAAGCTCCGGAAATGGAGCACGCCGACGCCCCCGAACAGGAGACGATTCAGGAGCCGGTCGCCGGAAAACGCATCGACCCTGAAGCAGCTTTGGCTGAACTTTTTGAGCTCGGCATTTCGATGCCCAATGATGGCCTGAACATGAACCAGCTGCGCAACATCGTGTTCATGCTTTACTCGAAGCAGAACCTGATCAACAAGGCGCTGGGCAGCAACCTGCTTTTCATCCACACCAACGTGGTCACACACCTGCAGGAGAACCTGCCGGAAGACATCCATGCTTTCACCGCCATGCTGGACGATTTCAAAGCACTGGGCGAGCTGACCGGCCTTTCCATCACGGAGGAGCAAATCACGGTAAACTTTCCCATGGAAGAAGATCCGTTTATGGACTTCTCACTCTTCGCAACGCTCGTCTCTAAGATCATCAAGGCTTGCGGGGAAACGAAGCGTGTGCGCCCCAACCTCCAGCTGCTCGGCGACAACGAGAAGTACCTGATGCACAGCTGGCTGATTCGCATCGGCTGCGGCGGCCCCGATTTCAAAGACCTGCGCAGGCGATTCACGAGCAACCTCACCGGATACTGCGCGTTCCCGGATCAGGGCCGCGCTGACAAGCACAAGGCGAAATACGCCGAACTTCGTCGAATCCGGCGCGAAGAACGCGAAGCAACCGCGGAACCTGCCGAAACAGAGAGCGACACATCTGGCAAGGAGTGATGGATGATGAGCACACCGATGGAACAGATCCTCCTCGATTTGAAAGCCCGGCAGCAGGCCGGTGAGCACATGCCCTGTCCGCGTTGCGGCAAAGACACCATGAAGCCCGATTTACACACCAACGCACTCAGCCGCCACGCAGACCTGTTCATCTGCGACCAGTGCGGCACAGCGGAGGCCATGCTCGATTTCATGAACAATCCGCTGCCGCTTTCCTGCTGGGCGGCGATGCGGGAGCCGAAGCCGAAGTCGGATCTCAAAACGATGAGCAGCGATGAAGCCATGGAACTGGTGCGCAGGGAACACGTGCCCTTCCTGAAGGAGTTGTACGAGCGATGGCAAGCCGCGCCGCCGGGCACCGATTTCGATCTGTTCCGGCGCGAGGCGTACAGGAACTGCCCGGGGCTGACCCAGATTTGGGAGCAGCCCTTCCAGGCGAAGTACAGCACAACAGACGGACACCTGCTGATTCAGCTCAGCACAGGCAAGCAGGGCACCGTCGTCCGGGGCTACATCGTAAAGACCTAATCCCGCGGGGATTTGAAAGCAGTCTGGCTTCGCGCCGGGCTGCTTTTCCTTTGCGGTGTTGCGCGCACGTTTGGCCCACGTTGCCCCGGATTCAGGAGATGCGAGGGTTTTCCCAACCGGCACGTGCGGGCCGCGTGTGGGGCAAACAGCGCGGACGATTTGAAAGCCCCCACAACGAGAAAAACCGCCCCGTGCGGAGCGGCAATCCTCGTGCTGATGCTCATGCCCTGTGCCTCCAGCGCAACTCCCGATAGCTGTCGTTGCTGAATAGCAGCCCGCGCTCGTTGATGAAGTTGCCAACGGTGGCAATGTACCCGGAGCCGTCCATGATAGCCAGCTTCGATCCTGCCAGTCGCTCAATCCGATTCAGGAGCTGTGTGTCCTTGAGGTCGTCCAGCCCATGCACCATCCGCGCCATGTAATGCGTGATGAACAGCGCCGTGTCGCTGTACTCTCGCTGGCTCGGATCGCTGGTCAGGCGAATGATTCCGTTGTGCGCGACCCCGCAAGGGCATTCCACGTCGAGCGCCTTCATGTAGGGCAGGCGATTTGAGAGTGGAAACGGATGCGTCATTTCCGGGTTCACACCCGCCTGCGTGCTGATGCGGAAGTGGTATACCACGCTGTCCTTCGCGGTGAAGTGTTCCGCCTTGATGGCGCTCAGGAAGGAGTCGATGTCCATGAAGCCCTTGTGGATGTGGACGCGACCGTCGCGGGCGTACATGTATCCCGCGCCGTGCGGGTTGCTCTGGAACATCATCTTGATTTGGGAGATGCTGGGCTGGCGAGTTCTCGCCGGGGATACGCAAATGATGCACATACAGTTGTACCTCCTATGTGTTTTGTCGGGAATCTGTGGTTCTTCATTTCGAAGCGGTTGGTTCAAGCGGAGAGGCTGACCGGCTCTTCGGGGTACGCGCACTCCGTGTCCCTGTGGATGGCGATCAGCTCCTCGGCATGTCTCTGCAGGAGCGGCATCGCCCTCCTGATGCGTTCCTCGCCGTCGAGCTTGGACAGCAAGATGTGATGCACGTAGTCGTAGTACAGGCTGTCGTCGAACCAGTCGAGGACATCCATCAGGGTTTCAAAGCTCATGTGCTTCATCGTGGTCAACCTCCTCTTGATTTCAAAGCCCTGCGGGCAGGGTATTCATCACTCTTTCGCGCCGGGATAGCAACCCGACCGATGCACCAAGGTTCCGGCAGATGGATTTGTCCATATCCACCTGCCGTCCTTGATTCAGGAGCTTACGGCTCCTCGAGGCCAACGTACCTCGGGTAATCGAAGCCCTGCGGATCGATGATCAGCACCATTGCGGATTGTGGGCAAGTGACGCGCATGGCGGCAACGGCTCCGTCCTTTGAGCAGTACATGTGATCCGAGAACCGCTCGATCCAGTCGTAAACTTCCATCAGGTTCTCGCACAGATCGAAGAACTCGTTCGCTTCAAGCTGTACTTCTTCGGCGATGTAGTAGTCGCTGAAGGCTTTCTCGCCACGCTTTTCGGCGAAGCTGCGGCTTCTCTCCTGTACCTCCTCGAGTGTGCTGGGTTTGCGGATGAAGATTGTCTTGGGCATGTGTTGTACCTCCTTCTTGATTTGGAAGCTGTGTGGCTCCCGCGACCGGGTTGCCCCGGTTTCGGCCTGTGCCGGAGGCCATCGTCAGGCGGGTGTATCAGGCGGGTCGATTCAGGAGCTGTACCGCTCTCCGAGCGTGAGCCGTGCAAGGCTCCGTTCTGTGTCGTCTTCCCAGCTGTGCTCGACCAGCTCGATTTCGGCGTACAGGTCGGCACTGTCCGGCTCGGCGAAAAGCCTGAAGGCTTCCCAAGCCCCAGCCAAGTCGATGTGCTCCTGTTCCTCGTAGGGGATTCCGGAGCCGGGTGTGCGGTGGGTGAAGCGGATGATGTACGTGGTGCCGGGCATGTTGTGTACCTCCTTCTCGATTTGGGAGCTGTGCGTCAGTCGCCGATCTGTGCGGCCAGCCGCCGCGAAAGGCTCCCCAGCCGATTCCAAAGCTCGTCGGCCTCTGTGCTGTCAAGGCCTGCGCTGGCAATCTGCGCTGCCAGATTTCCGATCTTCCCGCGGTAGTCGCACAGCGCGGTGTGCAGGAGGGAAACCTCCTCCTGTGTCAGGGTGATGGTGACCTGTGCTTCCATGATGTGTACCTCCTTGATTTCAGAGCTTC
>SFGO01000049.1 GCA_004556545.1 Clostridiales bacterium | reverse complement strand
CCGTCAAAATGGGCAATAAAGGGCTTTTTCCCGGAGTCGCCGTGCCGCTGGCTTTCTTTTGCACACTTTTCTTTCGCCACCGAAAGAAAAGTGTGAGCGTCCCATGGGACGGCCAGTCCCTATCCGCGCCGGAGTCGGCGCGTCAATCCCCGCCAGGGGCAGGGGTTTGCGCCTGCGGGCGCACTGGGAGCTTTTGTGTTCCCGTTTATTTGTCCTTTTTCCGCAGAACAATCTTGATAAAATTCAAATATTTTCCGCCGCCTGCCTCCAAGGCCTTCCGATCCCCTATAGCATACTCGTTTTCCTGCCGCAGCCAGTCGTTCCAGACTTCCTCGTTGGATTCCATCTGGCTGACTTCCAGCACCTCCGCGCCCCGACATTGACGCGCCATGTTCGTCCAGTAGGACACATCATGCATGTAGTCCAGCTGTTCCGGTGTCCACGAGAGCAGCAGTTCCGGCGGCAGATGATCATGGCAATCCTTCACCATGCCGGGAATGGCGATGTAAACCCATCCGCCGGGCTTGACGAAGGGCAGCAGCTTTTCATCCAGATAGGCCGGATCCCGTCCGAAGTAGTTATAGGAATCCGTGCTGACCACTGCGTCGAAGAAATTTCTTTCAAATGGCAACGCGGTCGCGTCGGCCTTGACGGGCGTAATCTGATCATCGGTCAGGCCCATCCGGCGGAAGAACGCGCGGTTTTCCTCCGGGTCGCTCCATAGGTCGGCGGCATAGACCCGAAAACCGTATTCCTTTGCCAGAAAAACGCTGGTCAGCCCCTGTCCGCTGCCCAGATCGCAGACCACCGCTCCCTGCGGAATGGAATGGTTCAGCAAAAGTTCTTCTTCCAATTTGATGGGATTCGGCCCCATGATCTTTTCCAGCCATTCCGGGGAAGCGTATTTTTGACTTTTGGGATAATTCATAAAAGGTTCCTTCTTTAATTTAATGTTTCGCATTGTTTTTGTTGTATTGGGCGATCATCCGGAATTTTTTCTCCTTGGCGCTCAGATGAGCCGAGCGGTCGTCGGCATAGCGGTTTTCCGCCAAAAGCCGCTGCCAGGAACGGAACCGTTCCTCCGACAGCTCGCCGGATTCCAGCGCGGCCCGGACGGCGCAGCCCGGCTCCTGTCCGTGCCGGCAGTCCTGAAAGCGGCACTGCTGCGCCAGCGCTTCCACATCGGCAAAGGCTGTTTCCAGTCCCGCATCCGCGTCCCACAGACCCAGCTCCCGCATTCCGGGCGTGTCGATCAAGGACGCGCCGCCGGGCAGGGAAAACAGCTGCCGCCGGGTGGTGGTATGCCGTCCCCGGTCGTCGTTGCGCAGACCGCCGGTGGCCTGTGCTTCCTCGCCCAGCAGGCAGTTCATCAGGGTGGATTTTCCCACGCCGGAGGAGCCGACAAACGCCACGGTAGTGCCCGGAGTCAGGTACGGCAGAAGGGGCTGTACCCCGTCCGCCCGCGCCGCGCAGGTAAGCAGCACATCCGTACCCGGCGCCGCCTGCTCCACGGCGGCGATTTTTTCCGCCGGGTCGGCGCATAAATCGGCTTTCGTCAAAACGACCACCGGCGTGGCCCCGCTGTTCCACGCGGCGGCCAGATACCGTTCCAGCCGCCGGAGGTTGAAATCATGGTTGAGCGCCATGCACAGGAACAGAATATCCACATTGGCTGCCACCGCCTGCTCCTCCCGGCCCGTTCCGGCGGCCTTGCGCAGCAGCAGGCTCTTCCGGGGCAATACCTGATGGATCACGGCCTGTCCGCCGTCGTTGAGATCCGCCAGCACATAATCGCCCACAACGGGATAATCGGACGGACTGACGGCTTCGTACTGCATTTTCCCCGATACCCGGGCGGGCTGCTCCCCGCCGTCGTATACCAGCCGATACAGACCCTTTTCCTGCGACGCCACTCTGCAGCGGCAAAGTTCTTCTGTCTTCATTCTTCTGCCTATCCTTCCTTTTGAGTACGAACCGGCAAAGCCGGGTGTTCCTTCGCAAACCGGGCCATGTGCCTGTCCAGCAGCGCCGCCGCGTTTCTTTCCCCGCTGTCGTACAGGCTGTATAAAAGAAACATGGGGCCGTAGAATGACAGTGCCAGCAGGCGGGCTTCCTCCCGGGAGGCCACCCCCGGCCGGAAAATATCCGTCAGATAGCCCACCGGCCCGGCGGACAAATACTGATCGTACATCCTTGCCATTTCCGGGTCGCGGTACTGTTCCAGCGTCAGCATCCTGCGGAACCGGGACAGAAATTCGTCTTCCGTCCAATCCCGAAACTGCGCGCGGCTGAAGGCGCATACCCGCTCCATCGTCGCCGTTTCCCCGGTGGGATTTTCCGCCGTGCCGTTTTCCTCCGGCACCTGGTAACGGCGGGCCTGCTGAAGATCCCTTGCTTCCATTTGGTAAACAATGCCGTCGAAAATAGCCCGCTTGCCGGAATAATGCTTGTAAAGTGACGGCGCTTTGATTCCCACGGCGGCGGCGATCTGCTCCACCGTAACGGCATGATAGCCGTTCTCGGCAAAAAGGCGGAGAGCTTCCGATTGAATCCGTTCTTTGGTATCGCGCATCCCAAAGGCTCCTTTGCTGGCTAATGTTCGTTAGCAGTATAAGCTAACGAGTATTAGCTGTCAAGCCATTTCGTCAAATTTCAGCATTTTTCGTGCCGAATAAGGGTTTTCGGCGTTAAGAACGTGCCAATTTCGCTGCTCGAATGATGACTGTTTGTGTAGTTTTTCTTGACATCCAAAAGGATTTTTTCTAAAATAGACTCATCAAAAACAAAATAGGCGGTGAACCAATGCGCGTGACGGATGCAAACCGGATCGTCTGGCGGGACAGTCTCCCTTTGGCGATTGCCATGCTCAACGGTCAGGGCGGCTGCCTCCCCCATGTCGAAGGGGACGGCTACCGCTGGCTGGAATGGCTGTGCCAACAAATTCTTCCGGAGCCGGTCGGCTTTCTGGAATGGAACGAAAAATCAGGGCAGATGGAAATTCGGCCCGGCAAGGAAAAACCCTATTTCGACCGGCTGTACGGCCTGAAAAAAGGCTGCTGGATCCCCGACGGAACGTCGGCCCGGCCTGCCCCGGAGGAATGGATTCATGCCGCCATTCAGGAGACGGACGGCGAGGACTACGAGCTTCAGCGCTCCGTCCATCAGGGGCTGACGCTGCACGATCTGGCCCATCGCTTTCGGGAGCAGGGCCTTTCTCTTGGCAAGCCGCAGTTGCGCATTTTGGGGCTTCAGCTGGCGGAAGCGCTGGATACCAATCTTTCCTGGATGCTCTGCGACCAGCGGCGCTACCGGGTGGAGCTGCTCTGGCTGGCCAGCCACCGGCGGGCCGGACGGCTTTTGTACCGGGACTGGCTGGAAAGCTCTTTGCCTGAAATGTGCAGACGATTGATCGAAAAGATCAGCGAGATCTGCCGCATGCGGGCGCAGCGGCGCGCCACCGACGCGGAGGAATTTCCGCACCATTCCCTGATCGAAATGCTGTGGATTTTGTTTTCTCTTTTGGATGGAACCTCCACCGCGCCGTGGCGGCTGGCTTTTCTGGAAGACCGGCTGGAATTTTCCGCGCCGGGAGCCAAGCTGCCCGTCAGCCGTCTGGACGCCAGCAGCGGAACGGCCGTATGCCGCAATCCTCATCTGATGGAGATTATCCAGCGCCTGCACCCCGATTTCAGCAGCGGAAGCCGCTGGCTTTACGCCGAGGGCGGGCTGTTTGCCAACCGCAGCGGACTGACCGTCCGGCCCGGCGAAAGCCATTTTACCATCGCCCTTCCCAGCGCGTGGCGTCCGCCCAGAAAAGCGGTCTCTCCCTATGCCGAGCAGGCCGAACGGCTATTGGAGCTGTATCTGAACCGCCGTCAGCTGGATCGGGACACGGCGGCCCACGAGCTGGATCTCAGCTCCCGGCAGGCAACGCTTCTCATGCACCGAATGACCCGGGACGGGCTTCTTCAGGAAGACCGGCGGGTTTTCCGTCCCGCGGAATGTATCTGTCTATTGACGGAATAAACCGAAAGCTCGTATAATAATGGGGCTGTATTTCCTGTACGCTTTTTGAAAGGAGATTCGGCAGAACAACAGACAGGAGAACAAAAGATGAAGCGGATGACGCGGAATTTCTGGAAAAAGCTGCTTTGCCTGACCCTGACCGCCATGCTTATCGTGCTGGCGCTTCCCGTCCTGGCGGAAGAGACGGATACAGAAGAAGTCCAATATCAGGCCTACGCCTCCGTCGCCCTGAAGGTGCGCCGGGAGCCGCGCAAGGATTCCAGCGGCAAGGGCAGCATTCCCAAGGATTCCCTGGTTTCCATTCTGGAGCTGACGGACAGCGGATGGGCGCGCGTCGTTTTCGGCGAGGGCGACGGCTATGTGCAGACGCAGTATCTGCAGGCCATGACCTCCATGGACGGCTCTCCCATCGAGCCGCAGCCTACCCCGGAGCCGGGCGTTCCGGATGAAAGCGGCTTCCGGGAGGCCTATCAGGCCTATGCCCTGAATCAGGCCGCCGTTTACGCGGAAGCCAGCGAGGATTCCAGCGTGCTGGTCTGGGTGCCCATGTACAAAGAAGTGATCGTCAGCGAGGTGGACGGCGACTGGTGTCGCGCCCGCTACAATGGCAAAACCGGCTACATGCTCTGCGATTCCCTTTTCAAGTGGGACCGGCTGGTCTGGGACGCGGGTGAGATTCCCGGTCTGGACATCATGCCCCTGATGGTTTTCACCAACAAAAGCACCGACATCGTATCCGCCGACGGCAGCGAGGTCTTCCAGACCGTCAACCCCGGCGCGGCTTTCTGCGCGTATGAAAAGGACGAAACGGGCCGCTACGGCGTTCCCTATCACCGCACGAAGGGCTATGTGAGCGAAGAGGATATCGCCTATGTCATGCCCGTGGTGGACTGGGAAACCGCCCAGCCCGGCGACCTCATCAGCGTCATGACCACCTTCTACGCGGTGGGCGTGTACAGTCTGCAATATCAGGGCCGCAACTGGAACATCCATCTGGCCTCCGGCCTGATCAGCGGCATTGTGCTGCAGCCTGGAGAAACCTACGACCAGAATCAGGTCATCGGCCCCTACCGCAAGTCCACGGGCTACAAGTCCGCGCCCATCATGAGCAAAAACGCGATCAGCGGCTACGGCGGCGGCACCTGTCAGGTGAACACCACCTTCTACGCCGCCACCATTCAGGTGCCGATTCTCGTGACCCATCGCCGGGTTCACGCGGACGTGGGCATTTACTACATCAAGCAGGGCTTTGACGCGGCGGTGGGCGGCGGCAATATCAACCTGACGCTGGAAAACACCCTGCCCTACGCCATCCGCTATCAGTTCTTTGACTGCGACGGCGTGCTGACCTGCTGCATCTTCCGGGCCTGAACCCGGCCCTGCGGCTCAAAATTTCAAAAGAGTAATGAGGGATGCCCATGCACGGAATCCGGCGGCGCAGCGGCGCGGGGAAGCGCTGCTTCCGTTCCCTGATCGGTCTATGGCTCGTCTGCGCCCTGTTATCCGGCGTTTCCGCTCTGGCTGAGTTCGGGGCGGATTTCGACTATCTTCACACAATCAACCCTGATATTGCCGGTTGGCTTTATACGGAGGACGGTCTCGTCAATCAGGCGGTTCTTCAGGGGCAGGATAACAAAACCTACCGCAAGCTGCGCTACAATCGTTCCTCCTACTATTACGGTTCCGTTTTTATGGATTGTGACGCCAGCGCGGATTTTTCCGACCCCGTGACCCTCCTCTACGGCAGTCCCGGTGTGGAGGACGGGCCTTTCTCGTTTCTGCGGGACTATATGGAAAAGGACTACTGTCTGGCTCACCCTTCCCTGTTGCTGCTGACGCCGGAGGGGAACTATGACCTGTCCCTGTTCGCCGCCTTCTCCGTGCCCTACGGCGACGAGGAAAGCTGGCGGCTGAATCGGGAAACCGGCACGAAAGCCGCCTTTGAAAAGGCCCTGAAGGCCCAGACCGACCGCTCGGTCTTTTCCCTGCCCGAAAACCTGCCCCGGTACGGCGACCGGGTGGTGGTCATGGTCACCACCGGGGACAGCCGCCAGCGCATGGTGGTCATGGGCAGGCTGACGGCCCGGGAGCCTGCGGCCGATGTGACCGACATTTTCAAGCGGGAGCTGGACAGCCGGGAAACCGGCAACGGCATGGTCGCCATCCCGGGCGCGGGGCAGTTCATGGTCTACGCCCAGAACGACCCGGTCTATGCCCGCATGACCTTTGAGGTGGCCATCTCCAAAAAATTCCGCATTTTCGGTCATGGCGGATGCGGCCCCACCGCCGCCGCCATGGTGCTGGCCAATCTTTTGACCCCGGAGGAGCTGACCCGGCTGGATCAGCTTTCCGAGAACGGCGCGGGCTTTTCCTTCTGCTCCTGCTCGGTCAATCAGTACCATTGCAACCGCTATCACATCCCGTATCATCCCAGCAGGCCGGAGGAATTTCAGCGCTATCTGCCCATTTTGCTGGGCAATCTGGCCACGGGCAACAACTGCTGGGGCATCAAAGCTCGCGGCACCGGCTGGGGCACCAGCCTGACCTATATCGAAAAAGTAGCGGAGGGACTTGGCCTGCAGATCGAGAAAAATACCGACCTGCAGGAAACCGTCGCCGCCCTTCAGGATCACAGCAAAAAGCGGCTGGCTCTGACCTGCGCCACCTGGGGCAGTCCCTTCACCCTGTCCAGCCACTTCGAGGTTATGTGCTACGCCGACGACGAATGGGTCTATTTTCTGGATCCTCTGCGGGACAACAACTATGCCAAAAACATCACCGGCTCGCTGGTCGAGGTTCTCGCGCCCGGCGTGGTTCGGATTCCGCTTGCTAAAATTTCCGAATGCAATCTTTCTTCCTACTACATCATCGAACGGCCCTGAGGCATCTTTGCCGGGGTGGAGGAAATCATGACAAGCACATCGATTCACGGGCTGACTTCTGAGGAAGCCGCCGCGCTTCGGGAAGCCGGGCGCGGCAACCGGCAGCCCAAAAGCAAAGAAGGCGGCGCAGGCGAGATCCTGCGCCGCAATGTATTGACCCTGTTCAACCTGCTCAACGTCATTCTGGCCCTGCTGCTGCTGGAAACCGGCAGCTACCGCAACATGCTTTTCATGGGCGTGGTCGTTTCCAACGCCCTGATCGGCACCATTCAGGAGCTTCGGGCCAAGCGCACCCACGACCGGCTGCAGCTTTTGAGCCGCAGTCAGGTATCCGTCCTTCGGGATGGCCGGGAGGTGCAGCTTCCGCCGGACGAGCTGGTGGAGGGCGATGTGGTGCTGCTCCGCCGGGGCGATCAGGTTCCCGCCGACGGACAGGTGCTGGAGGGCGAGGCGCTGGCGGATGAATCCATCCTGACCGGCGAAAGCGAGAAAATCCCCAAAAAACAGGGGGACACGGTCTATTCCGGCAGCTATCTGGTGGAGGGACGGCTGACCCTGTGCCTGACTGCCGTGGGGTCTCAGAGCTACATGGGCCGCCTGCAGGCGTCGGCCCGGCAGGTCAAGCGGGCAAAAAGCGAGCTGATGACGGACATGAACCGCATCATCCGCTGGGTATCCGCTGTGATCGTCCCGGTCGGCCTGCTTTTGTACTGGAAGCAGACCTCTGTGCTGGGAATGGTTCACTCGGAAGCGGTGGTCAAGACCGTTGCGTCCGTCATCGGCATGATTCCCGAAGGGCTGATGCTGCTGACCTCCGTCTCGCTGGCGGCGGGCGTGGTGACGCTGGGCCGGAAAAAGACGCTGGTAAACGAGCTGTACGGCATCGAGTCGCTGGCCCGGGTAGACGTGATCTGCGTGGACAAGACCGGCACCCTGACCAGCGGCCACATGGCGCTGGAGCAGCTGATTCCCGCCCCGGGCGTTTCGGAAGACCGGGTGCGGGATCTGCTGGCCTCCTTCCTGTGCGGCATGGGGGCGGACGGCTCCACCGCCGCGGCGCTGACGGCGGCCTGTCCGCCCCGGGCCGCATTTCGGTGCTTTGAAACCGTGCCCTTTTCCAGCCAGCGGAAATGGTCGCTGGCGGTACTGGAAAGCGTGGGCAGCGTGATTCTCGGCGCGCCGGAGCGCCTGCTTTCCGGCGACGCGCTGACGCAGGCGCAGGATCTGGCGGCCCAGGGGCTGCGGGTGCTGGCCCTGATGGAAAGCCCCGATCTGCCCGGCATTCAGGACGGAGACGCTCAGCTTCCCGCCCATCGGAAGCCGCTGGCTCTGCTCTGCCTGTGCGACGAGCTGCGCCCTCAGGTTCGCCAGACCGTGGAATACTTCGGCCGGGAGGGCGTGCAGCTCAAGGTCATCTCCGGCGACAGTCCGCTGACGGTTTCCAGCGTGGCCAAGCGGGCGGGCATCCCCGGGGCGGAAAAGCAGATCGATCTTTCCCAGCTGGACGGCGAAAAGGACTATACGGCCCTGAGCCGGGAATATACCGTCTTCGGCCGTGTCTCCCCCAACGACAAGCGGGAGCTGATCCGCGCCCTGCAGCGGGACGGCCACGGCGTGGCCATGGTGGGCGACGGTGTGAACGACATTCCCGCCCTGAAAACGGCGGACTGTTCGCTGGCCATGGCCGGCGGCAGCGACGCGGCCTGCCGGGTGGCTCAGATGACGCTGCTCAGCGGCGGCTTTGACGCCATGCCCCAGATTCTTCTGGAGGGGCGGCGGGTCATCAACAACATTACCCGTGCCGCTTCCCTCTTTCTGGTCAAAAATTTGTACAGCATGCTGCTTTCGCTGGCGCTGCTGTTCCTGCCCTTTGCCTATCCCTTCGCGCCCATCCAGCTGACCCTCATCAGCACGCTGACCATCGGCGCGCCCTCCTTCATTCTGGCCCTGCAGCCCAGCAGGGAAAAGACCAAAGGGCGCTTCCTGGAAAACATCCTGCTGCGGGCCCTGCCGGGCGGTATCTGCACGGCGGCGCTGCTGCTGGCCGCCCTGTGCCTGCGGGAGCCGCTGGGGCTGGCCGCCGCGCAGGAAAGCACCCTCTGCACGGTGGCGGCCGCCGCCTCCGGGCTGGTGACGCTGGCGCTGACCTGCCTGCCCTTCCAGTGGCTGCGGGTCTGTGTGGTGGCGCTGATGACCATCGGAATGGCGCTGGGAATGCTGTGCTTCCCCAAGCTCTTCTACCTGACGCCGCTGGACCGGGACGTATGGCTGATCGTCGCCGGGCTCTGCGCGTCCGCCCTGCCCCTGCAGCTGATGCTGTCCGCGCTGGTAAAGCGGCTGGAGCATATCTTCCGGCGGCAAAAAAAGGCCCCCGAAGAAACACATTCTTCGGAGACCTCGCTGTTTCCCTGACGGTCAGCCCACGCGCATGGACGGTATCGCCTTTGTAAAGCCGCTTTTATCCGTCCACGGGTTCCAGATATGATACCAGCCGTCTTCCAAAATTCCGATTACATAGGTATTCATCCAATTAGGCGCTTTGATCGTCCCGGCGTTTTCATCAGGCTTCTGATAAACGTCGGGATCTTTTTTCCATTCCACGCCGTCGTATCCGGGGAAAATGGTCAGGTCGATGGTATACGGCTCGGAAAAGTCCAGGTATTTTTTCATCATCCATCCCTGACGGCCAAAAACATCCACCTGCACCCAATCGCCCTGCACCCGGATCACTTTGACCGGCGTGCCGGTATAGTACTTCCCCAGAGATGCCGCGCTTTTCGTCGGTTCCGTTCTCAGATGAAGCCGGTCAGCCGGGTCGGGATTTTTCACCATGGCGTAGCCGCTGCCGTTCACGCAGTCGGCTGCTTCTTCCTCCGTTGTGGGCAGGGTCGACCAGTCGATTTTCGTCATATCGTTCCACGGATGGGAACCGAAATAGAGCAGAGTGTAGTTTTCATCGCTTCTCATGCACTGCGGGCCAAAGGAGATATCGCCAAATCCCATATAGGAGACGCCCCACCGACTGTCCTCGACAGTATACTTTTTCAGCGACACGCACACCGCGTTTTCCTGCCAGCCCAGCGAATCCGTAAAGTTTTCCACGCCATAAGTAACATCCTGCGGAAGGGGCGTGCTTTCGGTCAGCCGGAGGGAGCCTTCGTCATCATCCACGCCTACGAACACCTTCGTGCCGTCCGCCTTCTGCATCAGAAAGCGCAGATACCCGCCGGAAAAGGTGCCGCGAAGATAGGTATATTCCGGCATCAGCGCTGCGGCTGCCTGCGCCATAAAGGCGTTGTCGGGCCATTCCCCTTCGTACTCGGTATAACCCAGCACCGGAAAGCGGGAAAGATCAAAGGCCTGCAGGGTGGTCATATCCTCCAGCCACGGCGCAGGGAAGGTCTCATCGGCTGCACGCGACTTTTCGTTCCCCTCTTTATCCTCCAATGCCCACTGATGGACGATTTGGCCGTCCTGATAAAATACGAGTTCTACAATATTCTCTTCCATCGCTGAGGAAATGACCTCTTCGGTCGGCATCTGCCAGACGCCGCCCGTTTCCCGAAGGCTGGAATAGGTAACAGAAGGATAATCCGAATAGCTCCAATAAAGGGCCTGATCGCTATTCAGCAGAAGGGAGGGTAGCGGCGCGTCCTGGTCAAGGGCGTTAGGGTTATCCACGGTGATCTGCCACTGGCCATTGGTTTGCTCCATCAGGCAGAGAATTTTCCTGCCGTTATGGATGAAAACCGCAGCGGCGGTATTTCCCCACTGGTCATAGACCGCTTTCTCAAATCCGGGATAACGTTGGTTCAGGCAGGCGGCCAGTTCGTTTTCGCCGCTTTGCGCAAAGCTGGCCGCAGGCAGGAGCAGGGCGCAAAGCAGAAGGGAAAGCATTAGGCAAAGGCGTTTCATGGTGGATTCCTCTCTTTCCGAAAATGGGGAATGGGGTTCTTTACCAGTATAAACGATGGAAGGGGGAAAAATCTTGCAGGGGGGAGGGCAAGGGGAGGGATTTTTGTCTTCGGCAGGCGCAGGCGGAGCGCATGGCCGTGCGAAACACGCCGATTGTTTGGGCTGAGGAAAGCCCTTTGGTGCGTCCGCAGGCGCATACCCCGCCCTGTGGATACGCCGACTCCCTTGGGCAACCCGGTCTGCCTTTGGCAGACTGAACTTTTCAAATTAAATTTGAAAAGTTCACCGTCATCCAGTGGATACAACCGCCGAAGGCGGTTAGCGCCCCGGAGTTCACGCAAACAACAAGCGGAGCGCACGGCAGTGCGGGCTGCGCCGATTGTTTGCCCCGAGGAAAGCCCCCAGTGCGCCCGCAGGCGCATCCCCCCACCCTGTGGATACGCCGACTCCCCGAAGGGGGTGCAGGGGGGGCGAGCGGAAAGCCCCCCTGCTTGCAACGATAGGCGACAACTTTGCCGTAAGCAAATCCCCTTGGTGGGGACTGACGCGCCGACTCCGGTGTGAGGGAAGGGCTTATAACCTTCATGGGGTACTCATTTACTTCGGAGGCGATCCGAAGGGGGTGCAGGGGGGCGAGCGGAAACCCCCCCTGCTGGCATGACAAGAGACAACTTTGCCGCAAGAAATTCCCCTTAGGCGGGGATTGACGCGCCGACTCCGGCGCGAGGGGCATGGTTGGCTAGCTTACGCCTACCATCGTGCGCGCTCGGAGCTCGCCTTTTTCCGCCGTCAAAATGGGCGGGCCTTTTTCCCTCCGCTGCCTATCGCTGCTCTGCTCCGGCGCAGTTGGCGGTGGGCAAGCTTACCCCTTGCAAGTTGAGATGCTTCGTTGTAGCCGGAAGGTTTTGCGGCGTGGATAAATGGGCTGATTTTCTTTTCCCCGCAGTTGGCGTGGGGCAGGCTTACCCCTTGCGGGTTGGGATGTTTTCTTGTGGCTTGGGTATTTTTGCCGTGCAAAAGGCCAGCGGGATTTCAAATCCACGCTGGCCTTTGTTGCGAGCCATGAGGCCTGTCGCCGAATGGCGGTCTGAATCGGCCACCCGGCAGGGAGCCGCACCAGACCGGCGAGCCGCGAGGCCTGTCGCCGAGCGGCGGTAGCTTCACGGCCAAGCTGCATGTCCCACGAGCAGCCCCGCGCCCTACGGGCGCGGTGTGGGGTGCAGGGGGTCACCCCCTGCTGAGGATGTTGCAGATGTATTGGCTGGCTTTGCCGTCGCCGTAGGGGTTGACGGCGTGCTCCATCTGATGGTAGGCGGCGGGGTCGGTCAGGAGCTCCCGGACGGCGGCGTAGATCTGCTGCTCGTCCGTGCCGACCAGACGCAGGGTACCGGCTGCCACGCCTTCCGGGCGCTCGGTGGTGTCCCGCATGACCAGCACCGGCTTGCCCAGCGCGGGGGCTTCCTCCTGAATGCCGCCGCTGTCGGTCAGGATCAGATAGGAATGGGCCATCAGGTTGTGGAAGTCCAGCACGTCCAGCGGCTCGATCAGATGCACCCGCTCTTCGCCTGCAAAGCAGGAACGGGCCATCTCCCGCACCACGGGATTCATGTGCATGGGATAGATCACCTTCACGTCCGGGAACTCGTCCACAATGCGGCGGATGGCGGTGAACATCTCCCGCATGGGCTCGCCCAGATTTTCCCGGCGGTGGGCTGTCAGAAGCAGCAGACGGCTGCCCCGGGCCCATTCGATTTCGGGGTGCTGATAATCCTGCCGCACGGTGGTGGCCAGCGCGTCGATAACGGTGTTGCCGGTGACGAAAATCCGCTCGTCCGGCTTGCCTTCCTTCAGAAGATTCTGGCGACTGGTCTCCGTAGGCGCAAAATAGTACTGGGAAATCAGATCCACCGCCTGCCGGTTGAATTCCTCCGGGAACGGCGAATACAGGTTGTAGGTGCGCAGCCCCGCCTCCACATGCCCCACGGGAATCTGGAGATAAAAACAGGCCAGCGCGGTCACAAAAGCGGTGGAAGTGTCGCCGTGCACCAGCACCACGTCCGGCTTTTCCGTCTCCAATATGTCCTTCAGCCGGGTAAGGATATTGACGGTCACATCAAACAGCGTCTGATTTTTCTGCATGATGCTCAGGTCGTACTTCGGCTCCACATGGAAGCATTCCAAAATCTGATCCAGCATTTGCCGGTGCTGCCCCGTGACGCAGACGACGGTTTCCAGCTCGGGATGCTTGCGCATCTCCAGCACCAGCGGACACATTTTGATGGCTTCGGGCCGGGTGCCGAAGATCAGCATGACTTTCTTCATGAACGTACCTCTTTTTCGCCCGCACGGGCAGATTCGCTTTCGTTTGCGCAGAGCTCCAGCATCGTCTGCATGCGCTGTAAAACCGATGGATCCTCGCTGGAGGAAAGGAAGGTAATCCGTCCGGGTTCCTGCCGGTCGGAGAGCAGATCCTGCTCTTCCAGTCTCCGCCGAAGCTGGCGGACGGAACCGGCGTTGCCGTCGATCAGGGGCGTTCCCGCCGGGAACAGGGCGGCGATGGTCTTGCGAAGAAACGGATAATGGGTGCAGCCCAGCACCACGGCCTTGACCGGCTGGGAAAGCCACGGGCCTAACAGCTGCCGCAGCAGCGCCGTCACCTTCGGGCCTTCCAGCTCGCCCCGCTCCACGCATTCCATCAGGCCGGGGCAGGGCACGGGCACCGCGTCCCGGCCATATTGCGCCATCAATGCCTGAAACTTGGGCAGCGCCAGCGTCACTCTGGTGGCCATGACCAGAATTTTGCCGCCGCCTGGCAGCTGAGAAGCGGGCTTCAGGGCCGGTTCCATCCCGATGATGGGCAGATCCAGCTCCTGCCGCAGCTTTCCGGCGGAAACGCTGGTGGCGGTGTTGCAGGCGATCACAATGGCCTTGCAGCGCAGCTCGATCAGCCGCTCCACCGCCTGATGCACCAGCCCCAGCACTTCCTCCGGGGCCTTGTCCCCATAAGGCGCGTTGGCCGTATCGCCGTAATAGACATAATCCTCGTTTGGCAGCTGGCGCAGAGTCTCGCCCAATACGCCGATGCCGCCCAGCCCGCTGTCCAGCAGGCCGATGGGACGCTGATCCAAGGTAAACCCCTCCGAAATTCCCGGCAGAGCGCCGTTCATTCTTTGAAGATTATACCTGCTTGCGCGGGGTTTTTCAAGTCGGAACGTTTAGTCGCTCCGCAGGGCGGAAAGCGCCTCGTCCAGCGCGTCGGCCAGATAGGGCATGGAAGCCAGCGCTTCCTCCAGCGTATTGCGGTTGTTGCCCACCTCCACCAGCAGGCAGCCCACCTGCACATGCTGGTTAAACCGGCCCGATTTGAGCATGACCTTCCGGCAAAGGCCCTCGGTCTGGGCGTTCACCGCGTCGGTCACGGTCTGGGCGATGCGCAGGTTGGCCTCCCAGTCCGGCTTTTCGTCAAAGCCCCGGCCCGTCTGCCCTTCGCCCTTGCCCACCAGCAGCATGAGCCGGGCCAGCTTGGCCGAGCCCACCGTCACGGCGTTGCTGCCGCCCTGACTGCCCCCGGGGTAGGCGTCCCGATGCAGGTCGATCATCAGATCATAATGCTCCCCGGCTGTCAGACGCTCCTGCAGCATGGTCAGGGAGCGGGCGTAGGCGCTGTCCAGCACCGGCGGCTCGAAGGCGGTGCGGTCGTGCTCCACTTCGTAGCCCAGCCCGGTCAGCAGCGCCGCCAGCTCGTCCCCTACCCGTATCATGTTGAAGTGTTCATCGGCGGTGCGCCACTTCGTGGTTTCTTCGTAGGGCGCGTCCGTCTGCTGCTCATAGGCTTCGTAGGTGTGGGTGTGATAAAGCAGGATGCGGCCCTTCGTCCGGGTCTCCGCCGCCCCGCCGATGACCTCCAGCACAAAGCCGTCCCCATCATCTGCCAACGCGGCGGAAGGCGCGGGCGTTTCCATAGGCGTTTCCGCAGGCGGCTCCGCCGTCTGCCGGGGCAGGGCAAACAGGTTTTCCCCATCCTGCGCCGTCTCCGCCGCAGAAGAAGAAAAGGCTGCCTGAACCTCCGGCGTTTCTGCCGGAAGAACCAGCGGCAACAGTTGTCCCAGACATACGCCGATGCAGAAGCACAGCGCAGCCAGGGAAATCATTCGTTTTTTCCAGAAAGCATCCGTGGGAATCACCGCCTTTGACGGGTTTTCCCAGAAGGATATGCTAGGCATGGAAATAAGTATGCAGAGTTTCTTCGTCCAGCGACGGCTGAAGCGCCCGGTTCAGTCCCTCGCTGAGCAGGTCGGCCACGCTGAGCACCATTTCGTCAATTTCCCGGGGCGTGACCACCATATTGCCCAGAAAGCCGTCCGCCACCTGCTGCAGCAGCCGTCCGGCCGCTTCGGCATGGTCGCCGGAATCCACGTGGTACTCTTCCATCAGCCGGGCCATGGCGTCCCGGGCAATGGTGGAGGCGTACACCACCATGGGCACACCCACGGCAACGACCCGCACGCCCAGCGTTTCCTCCGTCAGGCCCAGCCGGTGATTGCCCACGCCGCTGCCCGGTTCAATGCCGGTGTTGGTAATCTGGATGGTGCTGCAAATGCGCCCGCTGTCGAAGGCGGCCAGCGCGTCAATGGCGATCACCGCCGCAGGGCGCACCCGCTGGATCAGGCCCCGGCACAGCTCCGCCGTTTCGATTCCGGTCAGGCCCAGCACGCCGGGAGCAATGGCGCTGACGCCCCTCAGGCGGCCCTGCATTTCCCGGGCAAGGCTTTCGCCCAGATGGCGCGTCACCAGCGTCCGCTCCACCACTCGGGTGCCCAGCGCGTCGGCGGTCACGTTCCGGTTGCCCAGCCCGACTACCAGCACCTCGCCCTCCCGGGGCAGCAGCGCTCGCACGGCCTGCGCGATCAAGCGGATGAGCATCTGCCGCTCCTGCTGCTCGCAGCGGGCCAGTTCCGGGCATTCCAGCGTGATATATTCGCCCATGGGACGCTGCAGGGCTTCCGCCGCCCGCCGGGACTGGATCACGATCCGCGTCCGTTTGACGCCGCCGATCTGGTGGGCGCTCATGCTGACGCCTTCCAGCCGTCCGCTCTCCTCCCCCACGCTTTCCATGGCCAGATCCGTGCGAAAACCGCGCATACCATCCCATCCTTTCTTTGGGGACAGTGTGCGCGGTTTTGCGAAAAAGCATGTGGACGTTTTTCACTTCCTTTTTCATTCGTTTTGTTTTGAATGTTACGTTTCGTCTGTTGCACATTTTCAATCAAAATGCTATGATAACGAAGCGGTTCAAATCCAAATACAAAAACCTTTTTTACGTTGCGGAGGAAAAAGAAATGAGCAAGGCGCTGGTGATCATCGATATTCAAAATGACATCACCAAAAACTACAGGGACATTCTGGAAAACCTGAATCAGGCAATCGAGCGGGCCGCTGCGAAGGGCATGCAGGTGGTCTACATTCAGCACAACAATCTTTCCGCCGGAACGCGCACCTTCAAGCCCGGCACCCGCGGCGCAGAACTGGTTCCGGAATTAAAAATCGTTTCGGAAAATATTTTCGTCAAGACCAAAAGCAACGCCCTGACCAGCGAGGTGTTTGCGGCCTTTATCGAGGCGAACGGCATCGACGAATTTTACCTTGCCGGGGCGGACGCTGCCGCCTGCGTCAAATCCACCAGCTTCAACATGGCAAAGGCGGGCTATCGGGTTCACGTGCTTTCGGACTGCATCACGAGCTACGACAAAAGCAAAATCGCCGGGCTGCTTGAATACTATCAAAGCAAAGGCTGCTTCGTTGAAACGCTGGACGAAGCGCTTTGGTAAGTGGCTTTCAGCATTAAAACAACAGCCCCCTCCCGCGCGGCGCACGTGCGGAAGGGGGCTGTTGCTTTTTTCAGTTTTTCCCGTCCTGCTTCTTTTCCCGCAGGATGAAGCGGATGGGGGTGCCTTCAAAGCCGAAGCACTTGCGGAAGTGGTTTTCCAGATAGCGCTGATAGGCGAAATGCATCAGTTCTTCGTTGTTGATGAACAGCACGAAGGTCGGCGGGCACACGCTCTGCTGGGTGGCGTAATAGATCTTCAGGCGGCGGCCGCCGGAAACAGGGGGCTGCAGGCTGATCTGCGCATCGGCCAGCGCTTCGTTCAGAACGCCGGTGGGCACCCGCTTGGAATACTGAGCGTAAGCGGCCTTCACCGCGTCCAGCACGGTGTTCACCCGCTGGCCGGTCAGCGCGGAAAGGAACAACACCGGCGCGTAGCTCATGAACTTCAGGTCGGAAAGGATCTTCTTACGCATGGCTTCCATGGTGTGGGTGTCCTTCTCGATGGCGTCCCACTTGTTGACCACCACAATGACCGCCTTGCCGGAATTGAGAATCAGCCCGGCCACCTTGGTATCCTGTTCGGTCACGCCGGTCTGGGCGTCGATCAGCAGCAGGGCCACGTCGCAGCGATCAATAGCGGCGATGGAGCGCAGTACGCTGTAGCGCTCCAGGCTTTCATCCTCCACCGCCTTTTTCTTGCGCATCCCGGCGGTATCGATGATGTTGAAGCGGGTGCCGTCCGTATCGGTGAACAGGGTGTCGATAGCGTCCCGGGTAGTGCCGGGAATATCGCTGACCATGGTGCGCTCCTGCCCCAGCAGCTTGTTGGACAGGGAGCTCTTGCCCACGTTGGGGCGGCCCACCAGCGCCAGCTGGATCACGTGTTCTTCCTCTTCCTCCTCATCGGCCTGAGCCGGAGGCAGATGGCGGACGATGGCTTCCAGCAGGTCGCCCAGACCCAGCATATTGGTGGCGCTGATGGCGATGGGGTCGCCCAGACCCAGATTGTAGTATTCGTACAGCTGGTCGTTCAGGCCCGCATAGTCCATCTTATTGACCACCAGCAGAATGGGCTTGTGGGTCTTGCGCAGGTAATGGCAGATGTCCTCGTCGTCCGGGGTCAGGCCGGTGCGGCCGTCGCAGAAAAAGCAGATCACATCCGCCGTTTCCATGGCGATTTCCGCCTGCCGCCGCATCTGGGAAAGCAGCACATCCTCGCTGCGCATGTCCAGACCGCCGGTATCCACCATGCTGAAATGGCGGCCCATCCACTCCACGTCGCAGTAGATGCGGTCGCGGGTCACGCCGGGCACGTCCTCCACGATGGAGATGCGCCGTCCGGCAATTTTATTGAAGAAAGTCGATTTGCCCACATTGGGCCTGCCAACGATGGCAACTAAGGGTTTGGCCATGGTTTCCTCCTTATTCCCGATGGTTCAGTCCAGACCTCGGCCATGCAGGCCGTCGTAGAGCGACTGGCCGTCGCAGTCCACCAGCCGCACAGGCAGGGGGGCCCGCCTGCGGAACTCGTCGATGGTCATGTCATCCAGAAAACGATCCTGCTCGTGGCGAAGGGTGACGGAGCAGAGCAGGATCTCCTTCATGCCGTCGCAGACCTCCGGGGTCAGGGCGGCCAGCAGGTCGCCGCCGGTCAGAAGGCCTGTGACGGTGATAGTCTCGCCGAAGAAACGGTTCTGCACCGGCACCACCCGCACCGTGGTATTCGGCGGGGCGAAACGCTTCACCAGCCGCTCCAGCTGGGGCGCGAAGCTCACCCCCGTGGGGATCACATAGCAGCGTTCCCCCTCGGGCGGCGGATCGTCGTCGAACTTCTGGGCTTCCTCCATTTCGCAGACCTGCCGCCGAAGCAGTCCCACGCCGTTCTCGATCTGGGGGAAATCCTCATACCAGTCTTCCTCCGGCACTTCCAGCCCGGCGATGCAAAAAAACTCGTCGCTGGGAAAGGCGAAGGTGGTGCCCAGCGTACGGCGGCATTCCTCCTGAAAAGGCGCGATCATTTTCAGAAGCGCCCGGGCCTCGTCCCGGGTGAAGGTTCGAAGCGGGAAAAGCCCCTGCCGGAACTTGGTCAGCCCGACTGGCACCAGCGCGGCTGTCTCGGCGGCGGGTGCCAGCGAGCGCAGATCGTTCAGGGTGCGCATCAGGGCTTCGCCGTCGTTCTGCTCCGGACAAACCACGATCTGGCAGTGGAAGTGGATGTCCGCTTCCTTCAGCCGGGTCAGGCGTTCCATAATATTCCCGGCAAAGCGGTTGTTCATCAGCCGGCACCGCAGCTCCGGGTCGGTGGTATGGACGCTGATGTACAAGGGTGAAGCATGGCGGCGGATGATGCGCTGGAACTCGGCCTCGCTTACGTTGGTCAGGGTGACGAAATTGCCCATCATCAGGGAAAAGCGCCAGTCGTCATCCTTCACGTACAGGGTCTGGCGCAGGCCCGGCGGCATCTGGGCGATAAAGCAGAACGCGCAGTTGTTGTGACAGGTGCGTGGGCTCAGCGTCATACTTTCCCCGAAATGAAGCCCCATGGGCTCCACCTCGTATTTCCGAACGGAAAGCCGCATCGGCTTGCCGTCCCGTTCCAGCTCGACCTCCATCTGGCGGTTGGAGATCAACGCCTGATAGTCGATCTCGTCAATAATGTCCTCGCCGTTGATGCGCAAAAGCACATCGCCGGGGAGAATTCCGGCCCGATGGGCCGCAGAACCGCGATCCACCGCGGTAATTTCATGGCGCATGCCGTTCCTCCTTCAGGGATCCAAACCGAATCCGGCATTGCCGGAAGGGCCGTTGTCATTATGCCCCGTTTTCCCGGGGAAGTCAAGGAAGAGCCTGCCGGGCTTCGGACGCCGCTTCCTTTTGTGCGGTGCTGCCTTAATAAAACTGGAAGGCATATACGCCGCCCTCTTCGCCGCCCTGCATGGCGGCGATCTCTTCCTCCGTCTTTTCCGACAGAACGTCAATCAGCGCCGTCGGCTCCGGCATAATCATGCCTCGGGCCAGGTACACGTCGTCCCGCAGGAAGAGGGTGGTATCCAGCTCCTCCTCTGAGATGCTGAAGCGGCTCAGACATTTCATATATTCGGGAGAACGGAACGTCCAGCCGCCCCAGAACAGCAGATTGGCGGGAATGCCGTATTCCGTGCCGGGGAACATCCGGCTGTCCGCACACAGGCTTTCATCATAAAAATACAGGCATTCCGGATCCTCTGCCGCCATCATATCCAGCGTAGAGAAGGGATCCAGCGCTTCGGGATCCTCCGCCGGTTTGGCCAGTGCCTGCACGGCGGGCACCGCATAGCATACCGTCAGGGCCAGCAGCAGCGCCGTCCCGGCAGCCAGCACCGGCTTGGTAGCCTTGCCCGGTTTTTTCGGCAGGCAGACCGGCAGCAGGCCGAACACCAGCGCGCCGTAGGGCAGCACCGCCTGCAGCGCCGCCCGGACGGGAAGCCGTCCGTTCCAGCCCAAGTACATTAGGAACGCTCCCACGGCCAGAAGCCCAGCGGCCAGCGTCAGCCCCGGCCACAGCCGTTCCTCGCGTTTGAACGCCAGCCCCAGCGCGCACAGCAGCAGCGCCGCCAACAGCGCCAGCGCTGATCTTCCGGCCACGGGGTCCGCTTCCGGCAGCGCCGTCACCTTCTGCCACGCGCTTTGCAGCCGGGCGGTCAAGCCGGTCTTTGACTGACTTTCCAGCGCACCTGCCAGCCGTTGGAAGCTCTCCTCGGTCAGCTCACTGCCCAGAAAGCACCACTGCGCCAGCAAATCGGCTTCTTTCCGCGTCCAACCGGCCAGTTCCAGTTCTTCCTCCGTCAGGTTTGAGACTTCGTAGTAATCCAATACCCGGCCGTTGGCGTCCTGCCAGTTCAGATAATCCTCCATGCCTGCCGCTTTCATTTTGGCGGCGCGCCACACCGGCATAGCGCCCAGCGCCAGCACGATCACGCACACGCCGCAAAGAAGCGGCTTCCACGAGCGCTTCTTCTTTCGGCCAAAGCCGAAATCCCGCATGGCCAGCGGAACCAGCGCCAGCGCGCAGAAAAGCGCTACCGGCAGCACGCAGATCAGCCGCAGGCCGCCGCACAGGGCCGTCAGCGCCAGCGCCAGCAGCAGAGAGCGAAAAATCTGCCCGTTGGTATAGCGCTCGCCGTCGATGGAGCAGAGCTGCAGCACCGCCGCAGCGCCCAGCACCGCCGCCGTAACGGTAAAAGTCACATGGCAGGCGTAGGTCATGACGAAAAGCGTCAGGTAAACCTCCCCGGCTCCAGCGCCCGCCGCCATGGAAAGGCCCCGTTTGGCAAAGCACTGCATCAGCGCCTTGACGCTGACCGCACCGGCCAGCCAGAGCAGCGCAAGCTGCATCCAGCTGAACCACGCCACTTCGGGCGCGGCCAAGCCCAGCCACCGAAGCGGCGTGGACAAAAGCGGATGCAGAAACGCGTGCGCTTCCGGAATTTCCCCTGTGCCAAAGCCCATATACTGCCGCAAAATGGCGGTATCGTCATTCATGGCGTACCGAAGGTCCCCAAAAAGAAAAATCGCCGCCATCAGGGCCGCGCTCATCAAAAGCCCGGTCAGCCACGGAATCCACGCCGCCTTTTTCTTCACGCTGCTTCCATCCCTTCCATATCATTATGAAGCAGATGAATTATATCAAAAAAGCCATTCCGGTACAAGACGCATGTACAAGACGCATGCGGGCGGACGTATGCCTTTTTTACCGAAAGGGTCACAAATGTAACGATTCCCCGGAAAAGCCTTTCTTTTCCACAGGCCGCGTTGACATTCGTTTTTGCAGAATGCTATAATGGCTGTACCATGCGGCTATCTGTGTGGCGGATCTATGTCCCGATTCATCAACCAACATACGCTAAGGAGGGTTCCCCTGTGAAAAAGCTGGTCTCCCTTTTGCTCGCTCTTGCGCTGACGCTGAGTTGCGTAACGGCTCTGGCCGCTTCCAAGAGTGCTAAATACAGCATGAGCACCGAAAACGTCACGGTTCTGCAGGATGTACCGGATCGTGAGATCAATTACAATAAGGACGACCTGGCGGTCAATCCCGTCATTCCCGGCGAAAGCCCCACCACCGGCCTGCCGGTGGCGGAAAGCGACCGCTACATGCCTATGCTGGTGCAGGTCGCCAACGAGCTGCCCAAGAGCAAGTTCAAGTATAACGGCGTGAACACCATCAGCGCCGGCGTTTATTCCCGCGCGCCCTGGGGCGGCCAGTATGCGGACATCGTGTACGAAGGCGTTCTGTACCGCACCGGCGAGACCCGTATGACCTTCCTGTTCAACGACAGCTTTGCCGAGGGCCAGCCCGTCAGCGTAGGCCCCATCCGTTCCGCCCGTTACGGCCACGCCCTCCTGCGGGAAGAGTGGGGCGGCGGTCTGGTGTTCGGCGGCGGCCCCCGTGCCCAGAACAACAACATTACCTCTTTCCTGAAGGAACTGGGCGCGCTGGAAAAGAAGGCCGCCATGGACCTGGTTCACACCAACGATTATAACGATTATGCTTCCCGTGTGGACGGTCTGCAGCGGCCCAACAACCTGAACGCGGACATCGTGGGTCTGCGCAGCACCATTCCCGAAACGACCGTGGCCACCCCTCATCCCTTCCTGTTCACGGACGAATGCCCCTACACCGACGGCTATGAGACCGCCTACTCCATCAATCTGGACTGGGGCAGCCCCAACTGGATCTCGCATTTCTACTACGATGAAAACGAGAACCTCTACCTGCGCTACAGCGGCATCGTGCCCTATTCCACCTATGCCGACGGCGAGGCTTCCGCTGCCAACAGCACCATCAAGAGCATCGAAGACCGCGAGATGGAGCAGATGAGCTTCTCCAACGTGATCGTTCAGCGGGTTCCCTATGAATTCGCCAACGGCTCCTACGATATGCCTCAGATGCAGTCCGCCTTCACCGACGGCACCGTGGCCAAGGGCAATGCGGACATCTTCATCGGCGGCCGCTACATTCCCGGCTACTGGGTACGCGAATCCGTTTCCTCCCCCACCGTCTACTTTGACAACAAGGGCAACGAAATTCAGCTGACCCGCGGCAAGACCTTCATCGCCGACTTCCCCCCGGAAGCTCTGCTGACCTACGGCATGGGTTCCGCTGAATAAAGCTTGCTTTCCCCCGAGCCTTTGAAGGCCGGGGGATTTTTGGTTCTTCCAGAGAAAGGCCCCCGGAACGGCATGTCACCGTTTCGGGGGCCTTATCTGTTTGCCTTTTTTACTTTTTCACCGTCTTCTGAGCGACGCCGCGAATCTGGGCAATGGTCCAGCCATACTCATTGCAGGTAACGACACTGCCGCAGTAGGGGCATTCGGCGCTGTGATTGATGCTCAGGGTCGCGCCGCAGTTGGGGCAATGCACGGAACGGACTTCTTCCTCTCCAAAGGTTTTCTGATCGGAAGCGCGCACCAGCGTCCATTCGTATTCCATCAGCTTGACTGCCTTTTTGCTGCCGGAAACGATCTTGCCCGTCTGGTCATCGGTGGAGTAAATGGTGATGCGGGTCTTGACCCGGGCCGTCAGCCACTGCTTTTCATCCTTTTCCTTCCAGCCCAGCAGGGAAACATCCAGCACGCCGATGTCGTCGATGTGGTTGGTTCTGCCCGCAGCCGCGATCTGCTGAAGCTGCCGGTCAAACTGCTGGTACAGGCTGTCGGTAAAGAAGGGCCTCATCACGCTGAAATCCTTGGCCGTCCAGGCGTTCTGCATCCGTACATACAGGTTGGAGATCTGCCCGCACAGGGCCGCCTCGTCAAAGTCGGGATCCGTGTCCAGCAGCTCCTCCACCGGGCGCAGGTTCTTGGGCTTCTTGCCGGCGCTCCGTTTTTTCTTCCTTTCGCTCAGGTCGACCCATATGGCGATCACCACGATAGCGCCTCCCGTAACGATGGTCACCCAGCCGTCCAGTTCGCCGTCGCCGGAGGAGGAATCGGAGCTGCTGTCATACCAGGAGCTGTCGCTGTCCCAGGAGGAATCACTATCCCACGAGCTTCCGCTGTCCCAGGAACCATAATCACCGTCCCCGGCAAAGCCGCCCGCGTCCGCCAGCGCCTTCGCTCCGGCCAGCAGCAGCAGCGCCGTCAGCACCACCGCCAGCCATCTTATCAAACCGTCTCTTCTGTGACCCATCCGTCCGCCTCCCGATCTTCGTTTTTTTCCGTCCTCTATTATAGCCGCGCCGCCGCCGCCGCGCAAGGGCGGAAACCGTTTGTGAATATATGGTTAAAAGTGTCCCGCTGTCTATTGACGGCGCTGGCGCATCCTGCTACTCTTTACCCTGTAAGAATGGCCCCCTTTGGCAATTCGGCCATTCGGAAAGGAAGAACCTGTGTGAGTTATATTTCCTTTGAAGACGTTACGAAAGAATACCAGATGGGCGGCGAAAAGGTCATGGCGGCCAACCACGTCAGCTTCGAAATGGAGCAGGGCGAACTGGCGGTGGTGCTGGGTCCCAGCGGCGCAGGCAAGACCACGGTTTTGAACCTGCTGGGCGGCATGGACAAAGTCACCTCCGGCAAGATCGTCGTAGGCGGCAAGGAGATCACCGGCCTGTCCGGCCGGGAACTGACCGAGTACCGTCGGTTGGACGTGGGCTTCGTTTTTCAGTTTTATAACCTGATGCCCAACCTGACCGCGCTGGAAAACGTGGAACTGGCCCGTCAGGTGTGCCCCAACGCGCTGGATCCCGTGGAAATGATGCGGCGCGTCGGTTTGGGAGAGCGCATGAACAACTTCCCCGCCCAGCTTTCGGGCGGCGAACAGCAGCGCGTCTCCATTGCCCGGGCCCTTTGCAAAAACCCGGCCCTGCTTCTGTGCGACGAGCCCACCGGCGCGCTGGACTCCAAGACCGGCGCTCAAGTGCTGGCGCTGCTCCGGGATGTGAGCCAGACCTATCACACCACCGTGGCGATCATCACCCATAACGCCCAGATCGCGCCGCTGGCGCAGCGGCTCATCCGCATGCGCAACGGCCAGATCGAAAGCATGGAGCTCAACGATCACCCCGCCGCCGTGGAGGATATCTCATGGTAAAGAAAAACATTCTTGGCCGCAAGCTGGGCCGGGATATGTGGAAAAGCCGGATGCAGTTTGTGGCGGTCATTCTGCTGTGCGCGCTGGGTTCCTGGTGCTTCAGCGGCCTGGACGCGCTGTGGCGCACCATTGATCTGTCGGCCAACACCTATTTTGAGGAAGGCAACGTAGCCGATCTTTGGGTCAATATGAGCGTAGACCGGGAAGCGCTGGAAACTCTGCGCAATCTGACGGATGTGGAGGAGGTACAGGCCCGTTTTTCCACGCAGGTCAAGGCTGATCTGGCTCACGAGCCCGTGCTGCAGCTGGAAGCCTACGACGGGGCCATGCGCATCAACATGCCCCGGATGGTCAGCGGCGAAGCGCTGGATCCCAGCGATCTGCGGGGCTGCCTGCTGGACGACGGCTTTGCGCAGGCCAACGGGCTGAAGGCGGGCGACAAGCTGACCCTGAAAACGGACGCAGGCCACTATGATTTCTGGATCCGCGGCACCTGCCAGAGCGCTGAATATCTGAGCGACAACAAGGATACCACCTACGATCCCCTGAACTACGGCTTCGTGCTGCTGTCTGCCCGGGCGCTCCCCGGGATGCCCCTGAATCAGGCCACCATCATCCTCAAGGATCGCAGCCGCAGCGATGCGGTGGAAGCGGCCATCAGCGCCAAATACCCTGCGGCGCTGATCGTCAACCGGGATACCCAGCGCAGCACCTCCGCCGTCCAGTCGGACGTGACCATGTTCCACAACCTGTGCTATCTGTTCCCGCTGATGGCCTTTGCCGTGGCCGCCATGATCGTGCTGACCACCATCACCCGAATGATGGAAAACCAGCGCCTGCAGATGGGCACCCTGAAGGCCCTTGGCTTCCCCGGGCGGCAGATTCGCAATCACTACATGTGCTACGCCCTCTATCCCTCGCTGATCGGCTCCCTGCTGGGGCTGTTCATCGGGCGGCATACCCTGCCCAGCATCCTGTGGAAGCTGGAAATGGCGCATTTTCAGTTCCCCTACCGGCTCAACGCGCCCGTTTCCTGGTCGCAATGGCTGGTCACGGGGCTGGGCGTGGCGCTGGCCATGGGCATCTGCTACCGCACCTACCGGCAGTCCGGCCGGGAAAGCACCGCTCAGCTGCTTCGGCCCAAGCCGCCCAAGGCAGGCCGCAAGCTGCTGCTGGAGCGCTTTCCGAAGCTATGGAGCCGGATGGGCTTCAACGCCAAAATGGTCACCCGCAACCTGATGCGCAACAAGGGCCGTTCCATCACGTCGCTGGTGGGCGTACTGTGCTGCACCATGCTGATTATCACCTCCACCGGCCTGCAGGAAAGCGTGGCCTACTCCGTGGGGCTGTATTACAAGGGCACGCTGGCCTACTCGGCCCGGGCCAATCTGACCGGCAGCGTGGGCACGGCGGAAAGCTATGAAAAGCGCATCGACGCCCAGCGGGTGGAGACGGTCATGGACAAGACCGTCAGCATCCGCACCGCCGAAAAGAGCCGCACCACCACCCTGACCGTGCTTCAGGACGACCAGCAGCTATTGCTTCTCGGCCCGGACAACGTCTGGATGCCCCTGCCGGAAACCGGCGTGGTGCTGAGCCAGAAGCTGGCTCAATATCTGAACGCCGGAGTGGGCGACGCCGTGCGTCTCTGGCTGGCCGGAGACGATGAGGCCATCGTTACCACGGTTTCGGCCATTGCGCCCATCGACATCGGCCTGATAGCATTTATGGGCCGCAGCCAGTGGGAAGGCTTCCGAAAGGGCGAATTTACGCCCTCCGCCATTCTGCTGCTGAATCCCACAGAACGGGGCATAGAGACCGTCGACGCGCTGGACGAACTGGACAGCTGGGAGTACCCGGAGCAGCAATATCTGGATACCATGACCGTGCTGGACGCTGTTACCGGCGTATTCAAGCTGATGTTCTTCATTGCCCTGGGGCTGGCCTTTGTCATGCTGTACAACATGGGCATTCTGAATTTCATGGAGCGTTCCCGGGAATACGCCACCCTGAAGGTGCTGGGCTATCATCAGAAGGAGATCCGCCGGCTGATCACCTCGGAAAACGACCTGCTGACCGGGCTTGGCGTTCTTCTGGGCATTGGACCCGGCTTCTGGCTGACCGGCGCGATTTTGGAAAGCTGCGCCAGCAAGACCATGCAGTTTGTGCCCTATGTTTCATGGAAGGCCGTCCTGATCGGCTGCGTCGTCACCTACGCCTTCTCCTTCTTCGTCACCCGTTTCCTGGCCCGAAAGGTTCGGGGCATCGACATGGTGGCGGCTTTGAAGAGTGTGGAATAAACCAAAAGAAAAGACAAAGAAAACAAACGGGAGGAATCCAGTATGAAAAAGAAAATGATCTGTCTCGTGCTATGCCTGCTGATGCTGGCTCCCCTGTGCGCCGCCGGTGCGGAAGAAGCATCCGCCGTCACGGCCAACGCCACGGTGGACGCTGCGAACACCGTCCAGCTGACCGCCCCCTTTGCGGGCGTGCTGCTGCCCTATGACTGGGACGGCGGCGAGCGGGTCTCCTCCGGCGACGTGGTGCTGGAGATGGACACCACCAAGCTCTATGCCCCCGCCGACGGCATCCTGCAGGGCGTTTTCGCCGAGGAAGGCGACCTTTGCGAGGACGTGATCGCCCAGTACGGCAAAATTGCCAACATTGAAAAGTCGGAAACGCTGGTCATCAGCGCCACCACCTCCGGCCGCTACGACAGCGACGAAAATAAGCAGCTGCACGTGGGCACTGACGTTTATTTTGAGCAGAGCAACGATACCGACAATACCGGCGATGGCCGGATCATCGCCGTCAGCGGCGACACCTTCACAGTGGAAATGACCGCCGGGGAGTTTGACGAGGGCGACCAGGTCAAGATCTACCGGGATGAAAAAATGGGCAGCAAGACCTGCATCGGCAGCGGTACGTTGGTGCGGGGCGAGGACGTAGCCGTACAGGGCAGCGGACGGGTACTGAAAAGCTACTGCCGTCAGGGCCAGCAGGTGAAGAAAGGGCAGCTGCTCTTCGAGCTGGCTCCTGCGGACTGCGCTCCCACGGTCACGAGCGGCCAGCTGAAGGCGGACTGTGACGGCATTCTGGAGCTGAAGGCCGCTTCCGGCCAGCAGGTCTACAAGGGTCAGCTTCTGGCCGTCCTGCACGATCTCTCCGGCATGGAGGTCACGGCGCAGGTGGATGAAGTGGATCTGGACAAGGTTCATATCGGTGACACCCTGAAAGTCGTCTTCGACCGTTATCCGGACACAGAGCTTTCCGGCACAGTGCTTTCCATTTCCGGGCTGGGCGTTCAGAAGCAGAACGCCACCTACTACGACGTCAAGCTCTCTCTTTCCACCAGTCTGGAGCTTCTTCCCGGCATGAACGCCACCGTCTATCTGCCCAATCAGGGCTGAAACCGGCCGATGGTACGATGAAAAGAGCCTCGTTTGAAAAAACGGGGCTCTTTTTCTTGCTGGTCCGGCAGGAATCCGGCGGCGGGAAGCGAATATAGTCACGTCTCATTATCGCTTTCAGGGAGGCTGAACCATGGCGGCACGGACGCGGGACATGACGCGGGGCAACCCGACGAAGCTGATCCTTTCTTTTTGTCTGCCCATCATTGCGGGCAACCTGTTTCAGCAGTTTTACAGTCTGGTGGACACACTGGTCATCGGTCAGGTGGAGGGTGTGACGGCGCTGGCAGCGGTTTCGGCGGCGGGCTGGCTGGACTGGACCGTGCTGGGGCTGGCCATGGGCATGGCTCAGGGGTTTTCCATCCAGATCGCCCAGTCCTTCGGGGCCGGGGATTATGCCGGGCTGCGTCGGGCCGCCGGGCAGAGCATCCTTCTGGCGGCCATTCTGACCGTCGTTCTGACAGTCCTGTCCGAGGCGCTGCTCTGGCCCGTACTGGTGATGCTCCGCACGCCGGAAAACACCATTGCCCTCACCCTTCAATACCTGCGGGTGATTTTCGGCGGCGTGGTCTTTGTGATGGCTTTCAATTTGCTCTCCGGCTTTCTTCGGTCGCTGGGCGACAGCCGCACGCCGCTGATCGCCATGACCACCGCCGCGCTGTGCAACATCGGGCTGGACATTCTGTTCGTGGCGGTTTTCCGCTGGGGCGTAAACGGTGTTTCCATCGCCACGGTGCTGTCGCAGTGTCTCAGCAGTCTGATCTGCCTGCTGGCACTGCGGAAAACATCGGTTATCCGGATTTCCCGGGCGGATTGGAAGCCCGATCTACGGATGATGCGGCGGCTGATGATCCTGGGGGTCCCTGTCGCCTTTCAGAACCTGATCATTTCCATAGGCGGGCTGGTGCTGCAGCGCGTGGTGAACGGCTTCGGCTTTATTTTCATGGCCGGATTCAACGCAGCTACCCGGCTGACCGGTCTGATCGAACTGGCAGGCAACTCTCTGGGCAGCGCGGTAGGCACCTTTGCCGGGCAGAATCTGGGGGCCCGCAAACTGGACCGGGTACGGCTGGGACTGCGGCGCTCCGCTCAGATCGCCGTAGGGCTGGCGCTGGCGGTAGCCCTGCTGGTCGTGATGTTTGGCCGCTCCGTCCTGTCTCTGTTCATCAACGATGATCCTGCGCTGGTGGAGCAGGTGCTGACTGTAGGCTGCCGCTATCTGTACGTAGCCAGCGCCGGGCTGTTCATGCTGTACCTGCTGTTCGTCTATCGCTCCACCCTGCAGGGGCTGGGCGACACCGTTACTCCCATGGTATCCGGCATCATTGAGCTGGTCATGCGCATCGGCAACGCCCTGCTGCTGCCCCTGCTCATCGGGGAATGGGGCGTATATATCGCCGAAATCTCCGCGTGGATCGGCGCGGCCGTCTTCCTCATCTGGGGCTATTACCGCCGAATGCGGCTTCTGTCCGCTCAATTCGGAGAATCGCCGTCTCCCGCCCCCGAAAAAGCCTGATTCCTTCATTTTCCATGCGCAAAGGGACCCGTTTTCGCAAACGGGTTCCTCAGACTGTCGAAAAGCCCCTGATCGACCGCCCGCGCCCGCGAACAGCGCTTCGCTGGTTCGCGGGAAGAATGCTGCGGCATAAGCCTTAGGGGCTCTGCCCCTAAAACCCCGACAGGCACCGACCCGCAGGTGTGACACGAAACGAGCGGGGACTACGGCAGTAGTCCTCCGCGACGATTGAGTGGCAGCAGTGCCTCCTGCACCTCCACTTTTTTGACACACTGAGGGACCCGTTTTCGCAAACGGGTTCCTGTTTTTACGAGTTTTTCATCGGCCGGGCCCTGCGACGCAACCGTTTGCCCTCTCCCGCCGAAACTGGCATACCGAGCCATGCAAAAAGCCACGCCGCTTCGTTTCCAAAGCAGGCGGGGCCATGGGATTTCCTTCAGGAATGGATTTTTTCCAGACTCTCGTCGCTCAATTCGCTCATCAGGGCAAAGGCTGCCTTGAGACTTTCCTCGGGAGAAAGGCCAAACTGCCGGGCAAAGAGCAAGGCCAGATCGTCCCGCCGGGTCTCCAGCGCATGCGCCGCGGCCCGGCCCTTCTCCGTCAGGAATACGTCGCCGTACAGTTCCTTTTCGATCAGTCCCTTTTCCACCAGCAGCTGCAGGGTACGGTGGATGGTGGGCCGCTTGACGCCCAGCAGCTGGGCCACGTCCTTGGAGGCGACGGCGTCTCGAAGCTCCGACAGAGCCAGCACCGCCAGCAGGCAGCGAATCAGCGAAACGGACATGGGGCTCCTCCTTTCTTGCATATCCTTTGAATGCAAAAGGGGGATGCGGGATCGTACCCGCATCCCCAAAGGCTTTTTTCAGTGGCATCCGCCCCGGCAGCGGCCGCAGTCGCCGCCGCAGGTGTGCTTTCCCTTCTTCTTATCCTTCACCATGCCGTATACGATCGCACCCACGACCAGGAGAAGAACCAGAGCGACAATTGCCGTTGCCATCTTACATGCTCACTTTCTGAGTCAAATGCTCGTCGTCATAGGGATTCTTGCGAACCAGCAGGTAGATCATGCAGGCCAGCAGCGCAATGGCGATCACGGTCCAGAAGCTGAACGTGCCCTGGAAGAGCAGGCCGATGTTGTAGATCATCAGGGAGATCACATAAGCGAAGCCGCACTGATAACCGATGGCCGCCCAAGTCCACTTGGCGTTGTTCATTTCCCGCTTGATAGCGCCGATAGCGGCGAAGCAGGGAGCGCACAGCAGGTTGAACACCAGGAAGGAGTAACCGGCCAGACCGGTGAAAGCCTGCGCCAGGTTGGCGTACACGGAAGCGTCGCCGCCGCCGTACAGGATGCCCAGCGTACCAACGATGTTTTCCTTGGCCACCAGACCAGTGATGGAAGCCACAGCCGCCTGCCAGTTGCCCCAGCCCAGAGGCGTGAAGATCCAGGCGATCAGGTTGCCGATAGCGGCCAGAATGGAGTGGTCGATCTGATCCTCGCTCAGCATCTGGAAGGCGCCGTCCACCACGCCGAAGTAGGTGGTGAACCACACGAAGATCGTGGAGAGCAGGATGATGGTGCCGGCCTTCTTAATGAAGCTCCAGCCGCGCTCCCACATGCTGCGCAGCACATTGCCCAGCGTGGGCCAGTGATAAGCGGGCAGCTCCATGACGAAGGGAGCGGGATCACCGGCGAACAGCTTGGACTTCTTCAGCATGATACCGGAGATGATGATCGCGGCCATGCCGATGAAGTAAGCGGAAGTGGAGACCCAGGGGGAACCGCCGAACAGAGCGCCTGCGATCATGGCGATGAAGGGAACCTTCGCGCCGCAGGGGATGAAGGTGGTGGTCATGATCGTCATGCGGCGGTCACGCTCATTTTCAATGGTACGGGAAGCCATGATGCCGGGAATGCCGCAGCCGGTGCCGATCAGGATCGGGATGAAGGACTTGCCGGACAGACCGAACTTCCGGAACACACGGTCCAGAACGAAGGCGATACGGGCCATATAACCGCAGGCTTCCAGGAAAGCCAGCAGCAGGAACAGCACCAGCATCTGGGGCACAAAGCCCAGCACGGCGCCAACGCCAGCCACGATACCATCCAGGATCAGGCCCTTGAGCCAGTCCGCGCAGCCGATGCTGTCCAGACCGTTTTCGATCAGCACGGGAATGCCGGGCACCCATACGCCGTAAGCAGCGGGATCGGGCTCGTCAAAGCCGTTCTCTTCCATGTAGGAAACCGCGTCCTGATAGGTCATGGCCACGGTGGTGTCTTTATCCGCATCCTCAGGAATGGCGGAATAGTAAGCGGTCATTTCTGTTTCCTTCAGGGTTTCCTCGTCCTCCACCGTCACGGTGGCGGATTCCGCTTCCGGCACGACGGCCTTTATCCGCTCCAGAGCGGCAGCAGCATCAAAGTCCTCGGCCTCGGGGTCGATTTCCACCCCGAAGGCCTCCAGCGCCTGACTGGCGGCGGTGTAGTTATCGGAAGCTTCTTCGTATTCGCCGCTGCCGATGCCGAACAGGTGCCAGCCGTCGCCGAACAGGCCGTCGTTGGCCCAGTCGGTTGCCGCGGAGCCAACCGTCACCATGGCGATGTAGTATACCAGGAACATGACCACCGCGAAGATCGGCAGGCCCAGCCAGCGGTTAGTCACCACGCGGTCGATCTTATCGGACACGGACAGCTTCCCGGCGTTTTTCTTCTTGTAGCAGGCCTTGATGACCTCCGCAATGTAGACGTAGCGCTCGTTGGTGATGATGCTTTCGGCGTCGTCGTCCAGCTCGGTTTCGGCGGCCTTGATGTCGGTTTCAATGTGCGCAAGCTTATCCTTGGGGATGTTCAGCTGCTCCAGCACCTTGCTGTCCCGCTCGAAAATTTTGATGGCGTACCAGCGCTGCCGCTCCTGAGGCAGATCGTGCAGGGCCGCTTCCTCAATATGAGCGATGGCGTGTTCTACAGGGCCGGAGAAGGTGTGCATCGGAACGGTCTTGGCCGTCTTGGCGGCATTGATGGCAGCCTCGGCGGCTTCCATGATGCCCTCGCCCTTCAGGGCGGAGATCTCCATCACCTTGCAGCCCAGCTGACGGGACAGCTCCGCGATGTTGATCTGATCGCCGTTCTTGCGGACCACGTCCATCATGTTGACGGCAACCACCACCGGAATGCCCAGCTCGGTCAGCTGCGTGGTGAGGTACAGGTTGCGCTCCAGGTTGGTGCCGTCGATCAGGTTCAGGATGGCGTCCGGGCGCTCGGTGATCAGATAATTCCGGGATACGACCTCCTCCAGCGTGTAAGGAGAGAGAGAATAAATGCCGGGCAGGTCCATGATAACGACGTCCTCATGCTTCTTGAGGCGTCCTTCCTTCTTTTCCACCGTAACGCCGGGCCAGTTGCCCACGAACTGATTGGAACCGGTCAGGGCATTGAACAGGGTCGTTTTGCCGCAGTTCGGGTTGCCCGCCAGCGCGATCTTAATGGCCATGAAAAAGTTCCTCCTTCTTCTTGAAACCGCTTACTTATGTGAATTAGGTTATTTCACTTCAATGAGCTCGGCATCCGCCTTGCGGACGCTCAGTTCATAGCCGCGAACCGTCAGCTCCATGGGGTCGCCCAGGGGAGCGACCTTGCGCACATAGACCTGCGTGCCCTTGGTCAGGCCCATGTCCATGATGCGGCGCTTCAGCGCGCCCTCGCCGTGCAGCTTTTCGATCACTGCGGTTTCGCCGACCTTCACATCTCTCAGTGTTTTCATGTTCCCTCTCCTTCCTCTTGTTACACCATGATCCGCATGGCCATGGTCTTATCCAACGCGATCCGGCTTTCCTTGACGGAAAGGATCAGATTGCCGCCCAGTTCGCTCACGACGGAAACCTCCGCCCCGGGCACGAACCCCAGCTCGGCCAGATGCTGACGCACATCATCGCGACCGTTGATCTGCTTGATGATGTTCACGTCCCCCACATTCGCCATTCCTAACGGCATCATTTGTTTTCGCTCTCCCTTCCACGCGTCAAGCCAGCGTGTCAAGCATTTGGTGGTCAGGATGATGGTTAACCATCTCTAACCGCCGGTTAGTTTAGCAGAACTAACTTTATCTGTCAACACTATTTTTCACTTTTTTCGAATCTTTTTCTTTCTTTTGTCTCTTTGCCTGATTTTTTTCGTATTTTTCGTTCAGACATGCTAAAAATGACCTGTCCGGCCTTGACAATCCCTCTGTCCCGTCCTATACTTCCTTCGGTTAGAAAATACTAACCTTCATTTTCATCCTTGCACCCGTGCTGAAAGGAGCCCTTTTCATGATCCAGACGACCCTTCAAATCGACGGCATGATGTGCGGCATGTGCGAATCGCACGTCAACGACGCCATTCGCAACGCCTTCTCCGTTCAGAAAGTCACTTCCTCCCATTCCAAGGGCGAGACTGTCATTCTCAGCGAGCAGCCGCTGGACGAAGCGCTGCTTCGCTCCACCATCACCGCCACCGGCTACGAGCTTCAGTCCATCCAGTCCGCCCCCTACGAAAAAAAGAGGACGAGCCTTTTCGGGCTGTTTCGTAAGGGATAAAAGCCCGAAAGCTGTCAGAAAGGCCAGCGTGAGTCTGATTCACGCTGGCCTCAGAGTGTCAAAAAAGCGGAGGTGCAGGAGGCACTGCTGCCACTCAATCGTCGCAGGGACTACTGCCGTAGTCCCCGCTCGTTTCGTGTCACACCTGCGGGTCGCTAACCGCCTGC
>SFGO01000003.1 GCA_004556545.1 Clostridiales bacterium | reverse complement strand
GACCCGCAGGTGTGACACGAAACGAGCGGGGACTACGGCAGTAGTCCTCCGCGACGATTGAGTGGCAGCAGTGCCTCCTGCACCTCCACTTTTTTGACAAGTTTTTTGACAAGCAGAGGCCGCAGCTTTGCCCTCTGCGGCCTTTCGGTTTTATTTTCCTACGGCTTCCTTCAGGGTACGCCAGCCCAGCACGGCGCACTTGACCCGGGCGGGCATATGGGAAATATCCCGCAGGGCCGAGGCTTCTTCCAGACTGTCGATCTCCGCTTCGCTGGCCTCGCCCTTGATCATCCGCATGAAGGTATCGGCCATCTGCAGGGCCTTTTCCTTGGGTTGGCCAACGACCATGCCCAGCATGATGTCAGCGGACGCCTGAGAAATAGCGCAGCCGTCGCCCACGAACGCGCCGTCGGTGATTTTGTCGCCGTCGGTCTTCAGCTTCAGCCAGATATGGTCGCCGCAGCTGGGGTTCACGCCTTCCAGCACGATGTCCGCGTCGGGCAGATCGTGCTTGAATTCCGGGTGAATGTTATGCTCGGTCAAAATTTCGTTGTAGAAGCTCCTATTTTCCATAACCCATCCGCTCCCTCATCGTCGAAAGGCTGGCCAGCAGCTGGTCCACTTCCGCTTCGGTATTGTAGAAGGCAAAGCTGGCGCGCACGGTGGAGCTGTAGCCCAAATGAGCCAGCAGGGGCTGCGCGCAGTGGTGTCCCGCCCGGACGGCCACGCCGTCCGCCGACAGGATCTCGCTTACGTCGTGGGGATGAACGCCGTCCATGGTGAAGGTCACGATGCCGGTGTGTTCTTCGGGCTTGTCCGAGCCCAGCACATGGACATAGGGCAGCTTCTTCATGCCCTCCATGGCCCGGCTGACCAGCGCCGTTTCCCGCTCGTGCATGGTTTCGAAGCCCACGCTGAGCATGTACTCAATGGCAGCCTGCAGGCCCGCCGCGCCCCCCGCGTTCACCGTGCCCGCCTCAAATTTGTGGGGCAGTTCGGCATAAATGGCGGATTCCCGGGTGACGGACTCGATCATTTCGCCGCCGGTCAGGAAGGGGGGCATATGGTCCAGCAGTTCCTTCCTGCCGTACAGAACGCCGATGCCCATGGGGCCGAAAACCTTGTGGCCGGAGAAGGCGAAGAAATCCGCGTCCAGCTCCCGCACGTTCACGGGCATATGGGGCGTGCTCTGCGCGCCGTCCACCACGATCACCGCGCCGTGGCGGTGGGCCATATCGGCGATCTCCCGAACGGGATTGATCCGGCCCAGCACATTGGATACCTGATTGATGGCCACGATCTTCGTGCGGTCGCTGATCAGGGCTTCCACCTTGGCCAGATCCACCGTGCCGTCCGGCTCGCATTCGATAAAGCGGAGCTTCGCGCCGGTCTGGCGGCAGACCATCTGCCACGGCAGGAGATTGCTGTGGTGCTCCATGATGGAGACCAGTACCTCGTCGCCCTCCTTCACATGATGAAGGCCGTAGCTATACGCCACCAGATTCAGCCCTTCGGTGGTGCCACGGGTAAAGATGATTTCTTCCGTAGAGGAAGCGTTCAGGAAATCCCGAACGGACTCCCGGGCGTTTTCATAAATTTCCGTCGCTTCCACGCTGAGGGAATACAGGCCCCGCAGGGGGTTGGCGTTGGAATTGCGGTAAAAGCTGCTTTCCGCGTCGATAACGCACTGGGGCCGCTGGGCCGTCGCCGCGTTGTCCAGATAGGCGATCTTGTTCTGCTGAAGCAGCGGAAAGTCTTTTCTGAAATCGTATGCCATGTTAAAGCTCCTCGTTCAAAAGCGCTGCGATCTTCTCTTCCGTTTCCGCGTCGCCGGTCTTCCGGGCCAGCCGTTCGATGGACGCCCGAGCCAGCAGATCCTCCGCCGCTTCCCGGCCGATGCCGCGGCTTTCGAAATAGAACAGCGTTTCGTCGTCCAGCTCGCCGATGGTCGCGCCGTGGTTGCCCACCACGTTTTCTTCGGCGCACAGGATGAGGGGCACGGTCTTGTTAATCACGTTCTCGCCCAGCATGAGGACGGTCTCTTTTTCGTTGCCCACGGAATCGCTGGAGCCGTTCTTGAAGTCGATGGTGCCCCGGAAAACCTTCGCAGAGGAATCCATCAGCGCGCCGGCGGCGTTGATCTCGCTTTCCGTATGCTTTCCGAAATGATCCACCGCCAGATTCATATCCAGCTTCTGATCCTTCCGACCCAGATAGCCGATATCCGCTTCCAGCCCGCTGCGGTCGCCCTGCAGCGTGAAACGGCTGTCGGAATACAGATGACCCCGGCCTACGAACATCTGGATCAGCTCGATATGGCCGTTTTCTTCGCAATGGCCGTCGATCTGGTTGTACAAAAGGGAACCCTCCCGGGTATCCTGCAGCTGCACCAGACGGATGACGGCGTTTTCATGAGCCACCAGCGTCGTGTGCAGATGAAAATGCTGCTCGGCCTCCATCTGCTCGTAAACGGTGATGCGCGTACCGGGCGCGGCCTCCACCTTCACCTGCTTGCGGCTGAATTCGCCCTCTCCCCGGGCGGCGATGCGCACGGGCTCGTCCGACCCGGCCATATGGCTTTCCGTACCCAGATCAGCGGTACGGGCTTCATCCCATTCGATCACGGCTTCGTTTACATTCAGCCGGTTCCACGTCTTGACCGGGAGCTGATCCACGATCAGGCGATTCTTGGTCTTCATCGTTTCTTCCATCGTTTTTCCTCCTTCCGCAAGCGTTGTCAGCCGATGCTGCCCTTCATTTCCAGACGGATCAGATTGTTCATCTCCACCGCGTACTCCACGGGGAGTTCCTTGGACACGTTATCCGCGAAGCCGCTGACGATCAGCGCCCGCGCGTCCTCTTCGGACATGCCGCGGCTCATGAGATAGAAAATGGCCTCGTTGCTGATGCTGCCGATCTTGGCCTCGTGGCCTACGGAAGCGTTCCGGGTACGGATGTCCATGGCGGGGATGGTGTCGGAGCGAGACTCGGAGTCCAGCATCAGGCTCTGGCAGGACACGGAGGATTTCGCGCCCTGAGCGCTCTTTTCCACCACTACGCTGCTGCGGAAGGTACTGATACCGCCGCTCTTGCTGATGGAGCGGGTGTTCATATAGGAGCTGGTGTTCTTGCCCACGTGAACCACCTTCGCGCCGGTATCCAGATTCTGGCCCTTTCCTGCGAAGGTCACGCCGGTGAACTCCGTGCGGGAATTGTCACCCTTCAGGACGCTCATGGGATACAGACAGCCCACATGAGAGCCGAAGGAACCGGATACCCACTCGATGACGCCGTTTTCTTCCACCAGCGCCCGCTTGGTGTTCAGGTTGTACATGTTCTTGGACCAGTTTTCAATGGTGGAATAACGCAGCTTGGCGTTCTTCTTCACATACAGCTCCACGCAGCCCGCATGCAGGTTGGCCACGTTGTACTTGGGTGCGGAGCAGCCTTCGATGAAATGCAGGCTGGCGCCCTCGTCCACGATGATCAGCGTATGCTCGAACTGGCCCGCGCCCTTGGCGTTCAGCCGGAAATAGGACTGCAGCGGAATGGACAGATGCACGCCCTTGGGCACGTAAACGAAGGAGCCGCCGGACCAGACCGCGCCGTGCAGCGCGGCGAACTTATGATCCCGGGGCGTAACCAGCTTCATAAAGTACTTGCGCACCATATCGGCATATTCGCCCTTCATGGCGCTTTCCATATCGGTGTACACCACGCCCTCGGCGGCCACTTCCTCCCGGACGTTGTGATACACCAGCTCGGAATCGTACTGCGCGCCCACGCCTGCCAGCGACTTCCGTTCGGCCTGCGGGATACCCAGCCGGTCGAAGGTATCCTTGATGTCCTGGGGCACGTTTTTCCAGTCGTTCTGCATCTTGGTATTGGGGCGGACGTAAGTGGCGATGTGATCCATGTCCAGCCCTTCAATGGAGGGGCCCCAGTTGGGGATCTCCATCTCATTATAAATCTGAAGGGCTTGCAGCCGGAACTGCTGCATCCACACCGGGTCGCCCTTTTCCTTGGACAGCTTTTCGATGATCTCGGGGGTCAGACCCGCTTCCATGCGGTAGGCATCTTTTTCTTCATCCCGAATATCATAGATACTGCGGTCAATATCTTCTACCAGACTCTTTTCTCTCATCATGGATCACCGGTCCTCGCTCAGCTTTCCGAAACCGTGTTCGTTGATCTCCTCTACCAGAGAGGCGTCGCCTTCCCGGACGATGACACCGTTTTCCATCACGTGGGTCTCGTCCACCTGAAGGGCCTCCAGAATGCGGGTGCTGTGCGTAATGATCAGCAGGGAGCCGTGGCAGCGTTCCTTGAACAGCCGCACGCCGTTGGAAACCGTGCGCACCGCGTCCACGTCCAGACCGGAGTCCGTTTCGTCCAGAATGGCCAGCTTGGGTTCCAGCATGAGCATTTGCAGAATTTCCGCCTTTTTCTTTTCGCCGCCGGAGAAGCCCACGTTCAGGTCGCGCTCGGCATAGGCTTCGTCCATGTTGAGCAGCTTCATGGTTTCCGCCAGCTTCTTTTTGAAGTCCCACAGGCGCAGACGGCTGCCGGTCTTCTGTTCCAGCGACGTGCGGATAAAGGCGCTCAGGGTCACGCCGGGAACCTCCAGCGGGTTCTGGAAGGACAGAAAAATACCCTTCTTGGCGCGTTCGTTGACGGGCAGGCCGGTGATGTCCTCGCCGTCAAAAAGAATCTGGCCTTCGGTAACGGTATAGTTGGGATTGCCGGTAATCGCATAGCCCAGCGTAGATTTGCCCGTGCCGTTGGGGCCCATGAGCACATGGGTCTCGTCGTGGCCCAGCGTTAAATTCACGCCGTGCAGAATTTCGGTTTCATCCTCGGCGCTCACATGCAGGTTTTTGACTTCCAGTAAAGCGTTCTGTTTCATTTTCCTTCAACCTCTTTCCCGCCGCAGGCCGTGCAGCCGCCGCATTTGTCGTGGTTTTTTTCTCCGGATTCCAGCAGATCCTTCAGCGTGTAGCTGTTGACGTAGGAGTTGATGTGTTCCTCCAGCCCGATCCAGAAGGGCAGCGTGTAGCAGGAATCTACCTTCTCACACTTCTTGCCGTCCTTGGTCAGGCAGGCAACGGGGGCCAGTTCGCCCTCTGCGGCGCAGAGGATCTCGCCCACCTTGTAGTCTTCGGGCTTCCGGGTCAGCTTGTAGCCGCCGGTTTTGCCCATGGCGCTTTCCACCAGGCCGTGTTTGGCCAGGTCAGGCATGATGCTTTCCAGATATTTCCGGGAAATATTCTGGCGATCCGCAATATCCTTCAGCGGGAGGTAGCTGTCGCCGCCCTGCTCGGCCATATCCAGCATGACCCGCAGGGCGTACCGCCCTTTGGAAGAGATCATCATAAGGCAGCCGCTCCTTTCGCGCTTCGTATGTTTCCGAAAGGCAGGTTAATTCCTACCTTTCCGGTGGACATTATACTTCCTATCTCCTATAGTGTCAATGGGAGTTGAAAAAAATACACGAAAAGGAGAGTCGGCTGCGTCCTTACCGACTCTCCCATAAGGTGAATTTGGAACAGAACAGAATCCTGCTTGTTTCGCGCAAACAGAAAATCAAAGTTGAAAATCGCACAACACCTTCCGAAGAAGGGAGTTCCGAAAGCCGCGTCCATCAGCTCCCGCCCGGCCTTCTCCGGCATGAGGTCACTCCGCCAGCGCCTTGCCCAGCGCCTCGCAGGCGGCCAGCGCGTCCCCGTCCGGCTCGTCCTGGCAGATCACGCTGTCGCAGGCCAGCACCGCGCCGGCCGCCAGGCAATCCTCTTCCCAGGAGCGCATCCATTCGCCGTCTCCCCAGCCGTAAGAGCCGAACAACGCGATCTTCTTGCCCTTGAGCTGGGGCTTCACGTCGTCAAACATGGGCTGGAACTCGCTTTCCTCCAGCACCTCCGCGCCCATGGCGGGGCATCCGAAGGCAATGACGTCATATTCCGCCGCCTGGTCGGGGGAAAACTCCACGGCGGTCATCAGCTTTCCGCCGCAGGCGCCCGCTACCGCTTCGGCCATGGCCTGCGTGTGGCCCGTGCCGCTCCAGTAGACTACTGCTACTCGATTCATCTTCTTTCCTCCTGATTGATCATAGTATGTCAAGCGGCTACCGTCAGCCGCGCGACATCGAAACCTTTGCCGTAACAGTTCAAATAAACTTCCCGGCATTTGCGGTACAGCGCGAAGGTCTTTTCCGCCGCTTCGGCGTTGGAATAGGCCTTCCAGCAGCCCAGACAGCAGAACCCGCTGCCCCGGTTGCGGATGAAGCCGATCACATCTTCCAGCGGATAGTCCAGAAAGACGCCGATCTCATGGGGAAAATCCTCACACTGAGCCAGACGGCGCGTCAGCGTGGCGAGACAGCCCTCCCCGGAGAAATCCGTGTAGCCCTGCGCGGAGAGAAAATCACGGACCGCAGGATCCTCCAGCCGTCTCGCCAGCTTTCGCGGGCGGTATACATACAATAGACCGCCCCGTGCGCATCCCCTCAGCAGCCGGACACGCACACCCTTTTCGGAAAGATGGAGATTGACCGGGTTCAAATTTTCTTCCATCGTTTCCCCCGCCGCCAAATGGTACGAAAACAAACTGCCGCACTTATGCCCTGCCAGCGTTGCCGCGCAATGGCCAATCAGCGTTTTCTCAAAGCGTTTCGTCATTTTCCATCCCTCCTTCTTTGGTTAGTTGTGTTTAACCAGCCTCCCAAAAGAAAGCTCCTGTTTCGGAGTTCCTTCGGTTAAACTCAACTAACCGCAAATTCATACTACCATACTCTCCTTCTGCTGTCAACCGTCTTTTATCTTTTTAGGCAAAAAAATTTCAGCCCCCTCAGCCGCTCTGTCCAAGGTCTGTTTCTGCTGCCTGCAAGCAGAACGTACTTCCATGTCATTCGGAAATAGCAGTATTTCCCTTTCCGTGCTATAATGGAGCGGCCTGAACGGATGAAAACACACGGCGGCCATCCGCGCTCCTTTTGGAGCAGCCGTTTCAACACCGCAAGCCGTTTTTTCAGGTATTCATAGCCGTATCCGCCGCAGGCTGCGAAGGATACGGCTCCGACGTTCGATCATACCGGGAGGAGCATCTTGGACAAGCAGATCTGGTTTGCAAAAAAAGCCCCGAAAAAACTTCAGGCGGCAAAGGAACTGAAAATGAGCGTCTATCTCTGCGGCGCGACGGGTTTTGGCAAAACAAGCGTCGCAGCGCAGGTTTTTGACCGTGCTTCCACGCGCTGGATCAGCGGGACGGAGCCGGAAGAGGTGCTGATGGAAAAACTTTCGCACTGCACCGCCGATGAATATACCATATTGGATGACCTTCATGGTGTGGAGGGCGATACCCTGCCCCAAAAGCTCGTTCCAATGATCGGCAAGGAGGGCTGCCGAATGGTGCTGATCGGCCGCGCTTCTTTGCCCGCATGGGCTTCTTCTCTGGCGCTTCAGGCCAAAATCATAGTGATCCCGGAGGACGATCTGCGCGTTACCGCCGACGAATTAGCGGAGTTCTGCCCTTCTGTGGGCCTGAAGCTTTCCCCGGAACGGATCCGGCTATGGCTGGAGACAACTGAAGGAAATATCATGGCGCTGAATCTTTTTCTTCGCCGGATCCAGCAGGGAGCCGCCGACGGAAATGCTCTGGAAGCCGACATCAAAAGAGTTTTCATGGATTATCTCCAATCGGACGTCATCAGCCATTGGAAGGAGGATATCCGAAGCTTTCTGATGCAGGTCAGCGTTGTAGACGCTTTTACGCTGGAACTGGCGGAAGCCATCACCGGAGAGGACGACGCCGCTTCGCTGCTCCATCGTGCGGAACAGGCCGGCAATATCCTCCAATGCGACGGCGGAGAATGGCACATTCGTCCGGTACTGCTGGAAGCGCTGCGGGAACAGGCTTTAGTGGTTTTTGGGCACAAATGCATCTATCAGCTGATGTACAATGCGGGACGATACTGTGAAACCAGCGGTCAGACGATGCGGGCGCTCAGGCTCTATCAGCGCTGCGGCGACGCGGACAGCATCCGTTCCCTTTTGCTCCGGGAAGCGCGGAAGCATCCGGGCGTCGGCAGCTACTGGGCGCTGAGGCAATACTATCAGGCGCTTTCAGAGGAGGACGTCCAAAACGAACCGGTTCTGATGAGCGCGCTGAGCGTCCTATATTCCGTGCTGATGAACACGGAAAAAAGCGAATACTGGTACCAGCGCCTGAAAGAATATGCCGCTGCCTCCCGGGGCAATGCCCGCAGCGAGGCCAATGGGCAGGTTTTTTATCTTGATATCGTCCTTCCGCACAGGGGTTCGCGAGAAATTGCCCGCATCCTGCCCACCCTCTTCAGCGCACTGCACGGCAGCGGGAATGTTCTCCGGCCCGTATCCCTGACCAACAATCAGCCCAGCCTCATGAACGGCGGCAAGGATTTCTGCGAATGGAGCAAAACGGATCTGTTTCTGGCCAACACGCTGGGCCCTGTGGTGGAGAAAATGCTTGGGAAGGCGGGCATCGGTCTGGTACAGACTGCATTGGGAGAAAGCGCCTATGAAAAAGGCGAAGACCGCTTCAAGGTGCTCAGCCGTCTGACCAAAGCGCAGAATCAATGCGAGAACAACGGCATCGTCGAAATGCTGTGGGTCGATATTGCCCTTCAGGCAAGGCTTGCCCTAAGCACGGGCGATATGGAATACGCCCGGAGGCTGGCAGCCGGAATGCTCCAGCGATGCGAGCGGGAAGGGCTGTCCCACCTGTCTGATTCCGTCAGCGCATTTTCCTGCTGGCTGGGGCTTTACCAAAATGAAACGGGAAAAATCCGCTCCTGGATGGAAAGAGTCCCGGACGAGACCGTGGAATTCTGCACGCTGAACCGTTATCTGTATATGACCAAAATCTATGGCTATATCGCGCTCGGCAAGCATACGGACGCGCAGGCGCTGATCCGGCGGATGCTTCTGTATGCCGATTATGCGCAGCGCACCTATATCCAGATGGACTGCCGGCTTTTGAACGCCGTCATTCTGCGGCGAACCGGAAAGCCGTGGAAAGAGGAATTCGTTCAGACCCTGCTGAAAGTCGGCGAATACCATTTCGTTCCCATCATCAGCGAAAAAGGGGCGGCCATCCTACCGATGCTGGCGGAGATCAAGACAGCCTTTTGCCAAAATCATCCCAAACTGGCGGAATGGTTTCAGCAGACGATGCGGGAAACCGAACGCATGGCGCAGCTTTACCCCCAATATTTGCAGGGAATGGGGATCGACATTTCCGCTTTTTCGGAGACGGCGCTTCAGGTTTTGCGCTTGCAGGCGGCCGGTTATACCGCAAAGGAAATCTCAGAAAAGCTGCACATTACGCCCCGAACCGTCAAATATCACGCTTCGCAGAACTACCGAAAGCTGGACGCCAAAAATCTGGTCGACGCCGTACAGATCGCTCAGGCACTCCATATCCTGTAGGACAGACTGTACTATGGTACAGTTGCGGTCCGGGTGTCGCGGTGGTATCATTTCCTCATCGTTAAGGGTGCGCTTCGCGGATAAGGCGACGCCTGACAAACGATCATTTGACAGTGCGCTGTCACCATACTGAGGAGGAAATACCCATGAAGAAACTCGTTGCCCTTTTTTTGACCGCTGCCATGATGCTGTGCGCTCTTCCGGCCTTTGCCACGGAGATCAACTGGGCCGATCTGCAGGAGCAGGGCGCGGAAACCATCGCCAAGGGAGAATTCGTCACTTTTGATGAAATTTCCATCAAAATGTGGATGCCTACCGTTCTCGCCGCTGTGGAGCTGACCGACGAGGACAAAGAAGGCGGCTACATCGGCTATTACATGACCGAAGACGAATCCGCCGCCATCGCCGTGGTGTATGCGGATGTGGACGGCATGTCTCTGGAAGACTACAAGGCCGCGCTGGCTGACAACGGCGCCACCGAGGTGGAGGACGTGACCGTGAATGGTCTGCCTGCTGTGACCTACGTTCTGGAAGAAAGCGACACCGCCTGCATCGCCTTTACGACCGAAGCCGGATATGTTCTGGAGGTTGCAGGCTCTCCGAAGTCCGACGAAGGCTTTGCCGCCATCCTCTCCTTCGTGATGGCTTCCATTCAGGGCGAATAATCTCGGCTTCTTTTCAAAACGCATAAAACAAGGCTGCCCGAAAGGTCGTTCACCGATCTTTCGGGCAGAAACGTTGATGAAGCTTGTCAACGAAGGAAGAGCGGCGCGTTCCTGTAGGCGCGCCGCTCTTCCTTATTCTATTTCAGCCTTCCAATTCGCTGTATCCCATCAGGAAACGATCCATCCGACAGGCGGCTTCCCGGCCTTCCCGGATGGCCCAGACCACCAGCGACTGTCCGCGCCGCATATCGCCCGCGCAGAACACGCCCGAGGCTTCCGTCTGGTAGTCCTCCGTCAGCACTCTGCCCCGTTCGGTCACGCCCACGCCGAACGCTTCCGGCACCATGGGCATGCACCCCACAAACCCGGCGGCGATCAGCAGAAGGTCGCAGGGAAGCTCGGTCTCCGTGCCGGGAACCGGCTCCCGCCCCGCCAGACGCACGGTTTTCAGCGCCCGGATATGACCCTTTTCGTCCTTCAGGATCTCCTGCGCCGTCGTTTCAAACAGGCGGGGATCCTGTCCGAAAACCGCAATGGCTTCCTGCTGGCCGTAGTCCGTTTTCAGCACCCGGGGCCATTCGGGCCACGGGTTGCTTTCCAGCCGCTTTTCCGGGGGCTTGGGCATCATTTCCAGCTGGGTGACGCTGGCGCAGCCCATGCGGAGACAGGTGCCTACGCAGTCGTTGCCCGTGTCGCCGCCGCCCACGATGACGACATGCTTTCCCTTGGCGTCAATAGCAGGCGTACCGTCCAGCAAATGCCGGGTGGCTGCGGTCAGAAAATCCACGGCGAAATACACGCCCTCCGCGTCCCGACCCGGCAGCTTCAGATCCCGCGGCTGACCCGCGCCGCAGCAAAGCAGCACCGCGTCGTACTCCCGGCGCAGTTCCTCGGCGGAAATATCCTCCCCCACTGCCGTGCCGGTGCGGAAAGTCACCCCTTCCGCCTCCATCAGACGAACCCGGCGCTGCACGATCTTCTTATCCAGCTTCATATTGGGAATGCCGTACATCAGCAGCCCGCCGGGACGGTCAGCCTTCTCGAATACCGTCACGGAATGCCCCCGGCGGTTCAGCACATAGGCCGCCGCCAGCCCGGAAGGGCCGCTGCCCACCACGGCGACCCGCTTTCCCGAACGGGTTCGGGGCGGCTGCGGCTGCATCCAGCCTTTCTCAAAGCCTTCCTCAATGATCGAAAGCTCGTTTTCCCGGACGGTCACGCTGTCCCCGTTCAGGCCGCAGGTGCAGGCCGCTTCGCAGAGCGCCGGGCAGACCCGCCCCGTGAACTCCGGAAAACAGTTGGTCTTGGTCAGGCGATCCAGCGCATGGCGGGTATTGCCCAGATACAGCATATCGTTCCATTCCGGGATCAGGTTGTGCTGCGGACAGCCCGTCACCATGCCGCCCAGCTCCACGCCGCTCTGGCAGAAGGGCACGCCGCAGTTCATGCAGCGCGCTGCCTGTCTGCGACGTTCCTGCAGGGGCAGCGGCGTATGAAATTCCGCAAACCCGCCGATCCGGCCGGACGGATCCTGCGCCGGAGTGTTCTGGCGTTCATAGAGCAAAAATCCATCTTTCTTTCCCATCTGCGCTCACCTGCCCTCCGACATTTCCCGGAACGCTTCCAGTTCCGCTTCTTCCCGGGTCAGGCCCTGCCCCTCGTAGCGGGCGATGGCCCCCAGCATCTGGCGGAAATCCCGGGGAATGATCTTCTTGAATTTGCTTACGGACTCCGCGAAGTTATCCAGCAGACGTTTTCCCTTTTCGGAACCCGTTTCCCGAACATGGGCCTCGATCATGCTGCGCAGCGTCTCCGTATCGTGCTCGGACGTGAGCTTTTCAATCTCCACCATCTGCTTGTTCACCCGCAGATACAGATCGTGGTTCTCGTCCAGCACATAGGCCACGCCGCCGGACATGCCTGCGGCGAAATTCCGCCCTGTCTTGCCCAGTACCGCCACACAGCCGCCGGTCATGTACTCGCAGCCATGATCGCCCACGCCCTCCACCACGGCTGCCGCGCCGGAATTGCGCACGGCAAAGCGCTCGCCTGCCGCGCCGCAGACATAGGCCTGACCGCTGGTCGCGCCGTAAAGCGCCACATTGCCGATAATGATGTTTTCATCCGCCCGAAAGCGGGCGTTTTCCGGGGGACGAACCGCCAGCTTGCCGCCGGACAGGCCCTTGCCGAAATAGTCGTTGCTGTCGCCGGTCAGGCGGATGGTCACGCCCTTGGGGATGAACGCGCCGAAGGACTGTCCGCCGCCGCCGGTCGCCCGGATGGTATAGGTGTCTTCCTTCAGAGACGTGCCGTGGACGCGGGTCACTTCGCTGCCGAAGATGGTGCCGAAGGCCCGGTCGGTGCTGGAAACCTCCAGCTCGGTACTTTGCGGCTTCACGCTTTTCAGGTTCAGCTTTTTCAGCAGCACCCGTTCGTCCACCGTCTTCTCCGTGTGGAAGTCGAAGGTGTCCTCCGGGCGGCGGTATTCGTTGATGCGATGGCCGACGATCCGGCTCATATCGATGGAAGCGGCCCGGCGGGTGGCCTGATGCTGCCGCACCCGCAGAAGGTCGCCCCGGCCGATCAGCTCCTTCACGCTGCGAACGCCCAGCCGCGCCATGATCTCCCGCAGCTCCTCGGCGATGAAGAGTATGAAATTCATCACATATTCCGGTTTGCCCTTGAAGCGTTTGCGAAGCTCCGGGTTTTGGGTGGCGATGCCCACCGGGCAGGTATCCAGATTGCATACCCGCATCATCACGCAGCCCATGCAGACCAGCGGCGCGGTAGCAAAGCCGAATTCCTCTGCGCCCAGCATACAGGCGATGGCCACGTCCCGGCCGCTCATGAGCTTGCCGTCGGTCTCGATGGCCACCCGGGAACGCAGGCCGTTCAGAGAAAGGGTCTGATGCGCCTCCGCCACGCCCAGTTCCCAGGGCAGGCCCGCGTTGTGGATGGAGGTGCGGGGCGCCGCGCCGGTGCCGCCGTCGCTGCCGGAAATCAGGATCACCTGCGCCCCGGCCTTGGCCACGCCCGCGGCCACCGTGCCTACGCCCGCCTCGCTGACCAGCTTGACGGAGATCCGCGCCCGCCGGTTGGCGCACTTCAGGTCGTAAATCAGCTGAGCCAGATCCTCGATGGAATAAATATCATGATGGGGCGGCGGGGAAATCAGGCTCACGCCGGGGGTGGACAGCCGGGTTTTGGCAATCCACGGATAGACCTTGCTGCCGGGCAGGTGTCCGCCCTCGCCGGGCTTGGCTCCCTGCGCCATTTTGATCTGAATTTCCTCGGCGCTCATCAGGTATTCGCTGGTCACGCCGAAGCGGCCGGAGGCGACCTGCTTGATCTTGGAGCCGCGCTCCGTGTTCAGCCGTTCTTCGCTTTCGCCGCCCTCGCCGGAATTGGATCGTCCTCCCAGCCGGTTCATGGCCTCAGCCAGACATTCGTGAGCCTCCTGCGAAATAGAGCCGTAGGACATGGCCCCGGTCTTGAAGCGCTTCACGATCTCGGAAGCAGGCTCCACCTCTTCCAGCGGCACGGGAGTGCATTGGTCAAACGCGAATTCCAGCGTGCCGCGCAGCGTATGGGGCCTTGTCTCGTCGTCCACCATGGCAGTGTACTGGCGGAACCGCTCCATGCTGCCTTCCCGCACAGCCCGCTGCAGGGTCACGATGGTCTGGGGATTGTAGAGGTGATCTTCCTTATCGCAGCCGCTGCGCAGACGGTGATTGCCCAGCGAATCCAGCGTGGTATCCGTTTCCAGATCCAGCGGATCGAAGGCCCGGTCGTGGCGGTATTTCACGTCCTCGTTGATCTCTTCCAGCCCGATGCCGCCCACCCGGGAAACGGTGTTGGTAAAATAGCGGTCGATCACGTCCTGACGGATGCCCACGGCCTCGAAAATCTGTGCGCTCTGATAGGACTGCAAAACGGAAATGCCCATCTTGGAGGCCACCTTGCTCACGCCCTGCACCACCGCGCCGATATAGTCCTGCTCGGCGGCATGACGGTCCTTGTCCAGCAGCCCCTTTTCGATCAGCTCATCGACGCATTCCAGCGCCAGATAGGGGTTGATGGCTCGAGCGCCGTAGCCCAGCAGCAGGGCGAAATGATGGACGTCCCTCGGGTCGGCTGTTTCCAGAATCACGCTGATGGCCGTGCGGCGGCGGGTATTGATGAGATGATGCTCCAGCGCCGACACTGCCAGCAGGGACGGAATCGCCATATGGTTTTCATCCACTCCCCGGTCGGACAGGATAAGCACATTGGCCCCGTTCTTGTAGGCACGGTCGCAGGCCACAAACAGATGATTCAGCGCCCGTTCGATGGGCTCGGCCCGGTAATACAGAATGGAGATATTCGCTACCCGCAGGGATTTCTGCTTTGCGCTGCGGATGCGCAGAAGGTCGGCGTTGGACAGAATGGGCTGTTCCAGCCGCAGAACGGCGCAGTTCTCCGGCTTGTCCTCCAGTAGGTTGCCGTCGCTGCCCACGTACACCGCCGTATCGGTGACGATTTTCTCCCGAATGGCGTCGATAGGCGGGTTGGTGACCTGTGCGAAGAGCTGCCGGAAATAGGAAAATAACACCTGATGCTTTTCCGAAAGCACGGCCAGCGGAATATCCGCCCCCATGGAAGCCGTAGGCTCCGCGCCGGTACGGGCCATGGGAAGGATGACCTCCTTCACGTCCTCGTAGGTATAGCCGAAGGCCTTGTACAGCCGATCCCGGGCGGTCTGCTCCAGCGGCGGAATGGCATGGTTGGGCAGCGGCAGGTCGTTGAGCGAAAGCAGGTTGCCGTCCAGCCATTCGCCGTAGGGCTGGCGGGCGGCGTATTCTTCCTTCAGCTCGCCGTCCTCGATGATGCGCTTCTGCACCGTATCCACCAGCAGCATCTGGCCGGAGCGCACCCGGGATTTTTTCACAATCCTCTCCGGCGGAATATCCAGCACGCCTACCTCGCTGGAAAGAACCAGCATGTTGTCATCCGTAATATAGTAGCGGGAGGGCCGCAGTCCGTTGCGGTCCAGCACTGCGCCCATCACGTCGCCGTCGGAAAACAGGATGGAGGCAGGGCCGTCCCAAGGCTCCATCATAGTGGCGTAATAGCGGTACAGATCCCGCCGGGTGCGGGAAATATCCCGCTCGTTCTGCCACGGCTCCGGGATGGTCATCATCACGGCCAGCGGCAGCGGCACGCCGTTCATCATCAGGAATTCCAGCGTATTGTCCAGCATGGCCGAGTCGCTGCCCTCGCCGTTGATGACGGGCAGCACCTTGTCCATATCGCTTTCCATCAATGGAGAGCTGAGGGTCTCCTCCCGGGCGATCATTCGGTCCACGTTGCCGCGGATGGTGTTGATTTCGCCGTTGTGCAGGATGAGCCGGTTGGGGTGGGCCCGTTCCCAGCTGGGGAAGGTATTGGTGGAAAAACGGGAATGCACCATGGCAATGGCGCTGGTGAAATCCTCGCTTTGCAGGTCCGGATAAAAGGCGCGCAGCTGGCTGACCAGAAACATGCCCTTATACACCACCGTGCGGCTGGACAGCGAGCATACATACGTATCGGCGTTGCTCTGCTCAAAGGCCCGGCGAACCACATACAGCCGCCGGTCAAAGTCGACGCCCTGCTTCAGCCGGTCGGGCCGGGCAATAAAGCACTGCTCGATCACGGGCATACAGGCCCGCGCCCGTTCGCCCAGCACTTCCGGGCAAACCGGCACGGTTCGCCAGCCCAGAAACCGCAATCCTTCCTTCTGGGTCACGATCTCCATCAGCTTCCGGGCCTGCGCCCGTTTCAGATGGTCGGCGGGCAGAAACAGCATTCCAACGCCGTAGTCCCGCTCGCCGGGCAGGTCGAAGCCCAGTTCCAGACGGCTGAAAAAAGCGTGGGGAATCTGCGTCATGATGCCCACGCCGTCGCCGGTGCTGCCGTCGGCGTCCTTGCCTGCGCGATGCTCCAGCTTTTCTACAATTTTCAACGCCTGATCTACCGTGCTGCGGGTCTTGAGCCCCTCAATGCTGACCACGGCTCCAATTCCGCAGGCGTCGTGTTCCATCTGAGGCAGATACAGGCCCTGCCGGGCGGCTTCTTCTTGCGTTCTCACAGTCTCAGCCCCTTTGTCGGTCAATGATCTCCGCAGCCACCTCGGCCATTTTCCGGCGGGTGGTCATGCTCCGTTTCTGCAGGTAGCGGTGAGCTTCTTCCTCCGTCATCAGCCGAACCTCCTGCAAATAGATTTTCGCCTGACGGATCAGCTCCTGATCGGCGGCGTTCTGCTTGGGCCGGGCCTGCTCCATTTCGGCAAGCTGCTCCAGCATCCGGACGGAAGCGGTCAGGTCGTGCCGGTTGACCGGCAGCGGCAGGCGGAAAATGTGCGGGTTTTCGCACATCTCCAGCTGCTCCGGCTTGGCCACGACCAGCATGCAGGCCAGCCCTTCCAGATCGCTGTAAAGCTGATCGGCGGTGCAGTCCGCCAGTTTCACGCCGCAAACCACCACGGCGCCGCCCATGAAATGCGCGGCACGAATCACCTCCGCGCCGGTGCGGCAGGATGCGCGCACAGGAAAAGAGGACGCCGCAAACAGCTCGCAGACCCGCTGCCTGGTGGCTTCCGATTCAAAGGCAACGATCAGACGACTCATAGGGCATCCTCTCCTTTTTCTTTCAGAGAATATTCAAAATCATTTTCCCGGCGGCGCGTTCGTCCTCGGACGCGCCGCCGCAAGCCATTTGTGCTTAGTAGGTAATCAGGTACTTTTCCAGCTCCCAGTTGCTGACATGGGTGCGGTACTCGTCCCATTCCTTCTCCTTGCCGGCCACGTACTGGCTGACGATGTGCTCGCCCAGCGTATCGCAGATCAGCTTGTCCTTCCGGAATGCCTCCACCGCGTCATGCAGCGTTCCTGGCAGGCTGTGGATGCCCTTGGCTTCCCGTTCGGCGGGCGTCATGGCGAAAATGTTCTCGGTGATCTCGGCGGGCGGGGTCAGCTTGCGCTCGATGCCGTCCAGACCGGCGGCCAGACACACGGCCAGCGCCAGATAGGGGTTGCAGGAGGGATCGGGGCAGCGCAGCTCCACGCGGGTGGACTGGCCGCGGGCGGCAGGAATGCGGATCAGCGCGGAACGGTTGGAAGCGGACCACGCGGTGTAGCAGGGCGCTTCATAGCCGGGCACCAGCCGCTTATAGGAGTTCACCAGCGGGTTCAGGATGGCGTTCATGCTGCTGACGTGGGTCAGAAGGCCCGCGATGAAGTGATACGCATCGGCGGACAGCTTCTTCTCGCCGTTTTCATCGAAGAACACGTTCTTGCCGTCCTTGAACAGGGACATGTTGGTGTGCATGCCGCTGCCGTTGATGCCGAAGATGGGCTTGGGCATAAAGGTAGCGTGCAGGCCGTTCTTCTGGGCCAGCGTCTTGACGGCCAGCTTGAAGGTCATGATGTTGTCGGCGGCGGTCAGGGCCTCGGCATACTTGAAGTCGATCTCGTGCTGACCGGCGGCTACCTCGTGATGGGAAGCCTCGATCTCGAAGCCCATCTTTTCCAGCGTCATGCAGATCTCCCTGCGGGTGCTCTCGCCGTGATCCAGCGGGCCCAGATCAAAGTAACCGGCTTCATCGTTGGTAGCGGTGGTGGGCTTGCCTTCTTCGTCCGTCTGGAACAGGAAGAACTCGCATTCCGGGCCGACGTTGAAGCTGTAGCCCATATCGGCGGCCTTCTTCAGCACCCGCTTCAGCGCGCCCCGGGGATCGCCCACAAACGGCGTTCCGTCGGGATTGTACACATCGCAGATCAGGCGGGCCACCTTGCCCTGCTGGGGCCGCCAGGGCAGTACGGTGAAGGTATCCAGATCCGGATGCAGGTACTGGTCGGATTCCTGGATGCGCACGAAGCCCTCGATGGAGCTGCCGTCAATCATGATCTCATTATTGACCGCCTTCTCGATCTGGGAAGCCGTGATGGCCACGTTTTTCAGCTGACCAAAAATATCGGTAAACTGCATGCGGATAAACTCCACATCGTCCTCATGCACCATACGAATGATGTCATCCTTGCTGTACCTGCTCATGATGAAACCCTCCTTAAAAATAAGCAGAGCAAGGGCATGCTGCACACAGCACCCTTGCTCTGCAATGCGTGTATCATAGCAGATTCCTTTTTCTCCGTCAATAGAAAAAGGCCGGAGAAAGTGTTTTTTTTCCGTTTTTCGGCTGCCCTTCAAAGATCAAAACGGCCGCTTTTTCCGATGAATCCGTTCGGAAAAAGCGGCCTTCTTTCTGCCTTACAGGCAGTTGGAAATCAGCCAGCCTACAGCGATCAGCGCCGCGGTGCAGCCCAGTCCCGTCAGTTTTCTTTTCAGCATGCGCTTTGCCATTGCTCTGCCTCCATTCGCCTGTCCAAAGAAAAACACTTGCGGTTAGTTTTGTTTAACTGCAAGCATATCTTATCATTTTTTGAAAGAGCTGTCAACGGCTGCCTGTCGTTTTTTCATTTTCCCATGCATCCCGCACCGTCAAAGAAACGGGCATCACCAGCGTCTGCAACGGGCGTTCCGGCTGCTCGATTCGCTCCAGCAAAAGGCGGGCGGTCAGCCGGGTTTCCTCTTCCAGATCGCTGTGAATGGAAGAAAGCGGGATGGGCGCGGCCAGCGCGGACTGGATATCGTCGAAACCCACCACCGGCAGAGGGCGTTTCAGCATGCACATCAGCCGCCACGCCAGCAGATCGTTGAAGGCAAACACGCCGTCCGTCTCTTTGGGAAGCGTATCCAGCAGTCGGCCCAGATCGTCCCCCAACGGGGATACCTCCCGCACCAGCCCGTTTTCCGGCATTCCCGCTTCCTCAAGCGCCTGCCGGAAGCCCTCCAAGCGCAGGCGGGCGCTGGAAATGCTGGGGGCGGCGGTCAGATACAGAGGTTGACGGCAGCCCAGTTCCAGCAGCTGCCGGGTGGCCAGATAGCCGCCCCGCCGGTCGTCCCAGACCACCGCGTCCTCCTGCGGGCTGTCAAACTGACGGCCAATCAGTACACAGGGTACGCCCTGACCGTGGAGCAGCTCCAGCGCCTCCCGGCCTTTCTGGCAGGGGCAGAGCACCACGCCCTCCACTTTGCGGCTCAGGGCAGTGCGGATGGCCTTGACCTCCGTTTCTTCGGCTTCGTCGGTGTTCAGGATCAAAGTTTCATATCCGGCTTGGGCGAACTGCTGAGCCAGCAGCTTGATTTTGATGGCAAAAAGCGGATTGGCAATATCGCCGAAGGCTAGCGCAATCACCCGGCTCCGGCCGCAGCGAAGCGCCTGCGCCGCCGCGTCATGCTGATAGCCCTGACGGCGTGCCTCGGCCAGAATGGCGGTTTTGGTTTTTTCCGCCACCAGTGGGGAGCCGCGCAGCGCCAGCGAAACTGTATTGGCCGTTACGCCGACCGCCTGCGCCACGGTTTTCAGGGTGGGTCTTGCTGCCATGGGGATTCTTCCGCCTTTCTACGATGTCGTTCCCGGGGAAGAATAGCAGGATTTCGGGGACTTGTCAACGGCTTGGAAACGCTGCCCGGCGCTTTTTCAGAGCGCTAAAAAACCGCCGGGATTTCTCCCGGCGGCGGCGATTCGATTTTCAGCAAACCTTAGCGGCTCAGCAGGGTCACTTCGGTCTCCTTGTCGAAGAAATGCAGGTGGTTCACGTCGAAGGCAACCTGCACGTCCTGACCGGCGCGGCTGGTGGTGCGGGGGTTGACGCGGGCGATGATGTTCTCGTCCTTGCCGCTGGTGGACAGGTACAGATAGGTCTCGGAGCCCATCAGCTCGGTCACTTCAACCTTGGCGTTGATGACGGCGTTGCTGGCGGTCTGCACGAACACGTCTTCGTCATGGATGTTCTCAGGACGGATGCCCATGATGACTTCCTTGCCGATGTAGTTCTCGTCGGTGAACTTGCTCAGCTTGCTGGTGGGGATGGTGATCTTGTTGTCGCCGAACTTGGCCACAACGTCGTTGCCTTCCTTCTCCAGGGTCGCATTAAAGAAGTTCATCTGGGGGCTGCCGATGAAGCCGGCCACGAACAGGTTGGCGGGATAGTCATACAGGTTCTGGGGGCTGTCCACCTGCTGGATGAAGCCGTCCTTCATAACCACGATACGGGAAGCCATGGTCATAGCTTCGGTCTGGTCGTGAGTAACATAGATGAAGGTGGTCTGCAGGCGCTGATGCAGCTTGGTGATTTCCGTACGCATGGCAACGCGCAGCTTGGCGTCCAGGTTGGACAGAGGTTCGTCGAACAGGAAGACCTTAGGCTCACGGACGATAGCACGGCCCAGAGCAACGCGCTGACGCTGGCCGCCGGACAGAGCCTTGGGCTTACGGTTCAGCAGGTGAGCGATGTCCAGGATACGGGCGGCTTCTTCCACGCGCTGCTTGATCTCAGCCTTGGGGGTCTTGCGCAGCTTCAGGCCAAACGCCATGTTGTCAAACACGGTCATGTGGGGATACAGAGCGTAGTTCTGGAACACCATGGCGATGTCGCGATCCTTGGGAGCGACGTCGTTGACCAGCTTATCGCCGATGTAGAGTTCGCCGCTGGAGATTTCTTCCAGACCGGCCACCATACGCAGGGTGGTGGACTTACCGCAGCCGGAAGGTCCGACCAGAACGATAAATTCCTTATCTTCGATTTCCAGGCAGAAATCGCTGACAGCCGTCACATTGCCGGAATATACTTTGTAAATGTGGTTCAAAGACAAACTTGCCATTCTTGTTTCCTCCTTACATGGTTCATCGGTACGCCCTACGAGGACATGGCGTATCATCAATGACGTACCTGTATTATAGCGAAAATCCGGCTGAAATGTAATTGACTATTTTTACTAAGATTCACCCTGCGGTTTGTGTATGATGTACAGGCTGGCGAAAATACCGCCATATTTACTTATTCATTTCGAAGGGCTTCCACCGGCTTCAGCCGGGCGGCCCGGGAGGCGGGAACTACGCCGGAAAGGAGTCCCACCGCCAGCGCACAGGCGAAAACAGCCGCGCAGTCTCCCGCCATCAGCACCGGGTGCAGCCCGATGGCGCCCGCCGCCGCCTGAATGAGCCAGATGCCGGTCAGAAGCCCCAGAACGCCGCTGACAGCCGCGTAGATCAGTGCTTCCCTTAAAAACAGACGGCAGACCAGCCCCGGCTCCGCGCCCAGCGCCATCATCACGCCGATCTCCCGGCGGCGCTCCCGGACGCTGACCAGCAGGATATTCATCACGCCGATACCGCCCACCAGCGTACAGATAAACGCCACCCATTGGAGTACCTCCACAAAAACGGCGATCACGCTTTCGGCCGCCTCGCTCTGGGCCTGCAGGGTCAGCGCTTCGGTTTCAATCCCCCGGCGGCGCGCCAGAAGCTGCCGGGCTTCCCGGGCCAGCTCGGTGGGCTGGAGGGATTCTCCGGCCAGCAGCGTGATCTGGCTGAGCTTGGCCCCGGCGCTGTCCGCAAGGGTTTCCAGCGGGACAAAGGCGGCGCGGTTCCAGTCCAGCTCGGAAGCCCGTTCTTCCAGCCGGATCACGCCTGCGCACCGAAGCGGCATTCCCCCGGCTGAAACCAACGCGCCCGGGCCGCAGTTCAGCTCGGCGGCCAGCGCCTCTCCCAGAAGGATGCTGCTTCCGCCCTGCCGCCATTCCTGCGCGGAAAGGGCGGTTCCTTCCATAATAGCCGCGCCGGTCATTCGCAGGCAGACGGGGCTGCAGCCCACCAGCGCCGTCTCGCTTTCCCTTTCCCCCGCGGCGATTTTGACGGGAAGAACCCGCTGCTCTGCGGCGCTGACCCCCAGCTCCCGTTCCAGCAGCGCGCCGTCGCCGCGCATCAGCGGTTCTTCCGACCGGGCGGCAGTCAGCCATACCCGGTCGATGCCCAAACGGGTCATCTCCGCCCGAACCTGATCGCGTCCCGCCGTTCCCAGCGTCAGCACCGCCAGAATGGCTCCGATCCCGATGGACATGCCCAGCACCGTCAGCAGGGAGCGCACCGGCGCGGCAAAAAGATTGCGGAAGCTGAACCGCCACTGCTCCCTCCATTTCATGAGGCGGGCACCTCCTTCACCGGGCACCCGGGCGTCAGGCGGCTTTCCTCCGGGTCCAGCGCCGCGCTTTTGCCCAGCAGCTCCTCCGGCACCTGCACCATCTGCCCGGCGCAGTCCGGCTCCTCCAGCGGATAGCGGCTCACCGTGCCGTTTTCTACCAGCCACAGGCAGCCGTCGCCGTCCACCGCCTCCGGCGGAACCAGCGGAACGTTCCGGCGGCTTTCCTGCACCAGCTCCACCACGCAGCGCTGCCCCGGTTCCGCCGTCAGTGCCGTTTCAGGCTCGAATACCAACCGCTGAACGCTCTGCCCGGTGGATGTATCCGTTTCCGGTGCGCCGATGGCCGTCAGGCTGGCCTGACCCACGAACTGCCCGGCAGAATCCAGAATCGCGGCTTCCGCCCCCGTTCCGATTCTGGAAACAACAGAACTGCGGCACACGGCCGCCACGTTTTTTTCCGTGCTGTGCACCACTGCCAGCACATCTCCGGCCTTCAGAAGCTCCCCCTCCTGCCGGTACACCGGCCCCATCACGCCGTCCTGCTCCGCCCGGATCTGCTTCAGGGCGATGGACTGCTTCAGCGCCGCCTCCTGACTTTCCATCTCCAGCCGTTCCGAAAGCTTCCATAAGGCGGCCTCCTGCCCGAAGGCCGACACGGCTTCCTCCATGGCATGCCGTCCTGCGGCCAGACGTTCCAGCGCGGCTTCTTCCTGACGGGTATCCAGCGCGAACAGCAGCTGTCCCTTCCGGACGGTCTCGCCCTCCCCGGCGCAGATCTGGCGCAGCACGCCCCCTTGCAGGCACACGGCGGGCTGCTGCTGTCTGTACTGCACCACGCCCTCCGCCAGCGTGGTCTTCGTCCAGTTTCCCCGTTGGATAACGGCGGTCTTCACCGGGATTTTGGGCGTATAGGGCAAAAGAAAAAGCGTCGTCACCGTTGCCAGAGTCACGGCGATAACGCTCAGGGAAGCTTGGGTTCTGGTCATGGCGGTCCCTCCCAGCGGCAGTTTGCTACCACTATTGTGGCCGAAAGCGGGCGAACCACACATGCCAAAAGAAGGGGAAAAGGCGGGGGTTTCCCGCCTTACAGTCTGTCGAAAAACCCAAAGTTGGCCGCCGTTGCCCGCAAACAGCGCTACGCTGGTTTGCGGGAAAAGTGCTGCGGCACAAGAGTTAGGGGCTCCGCCCCTATAACCCCGGCAGGAGGCAGTGCCTCCTGCACCTCCACTTTTTTGGCACTCTGAAAGGCAGGGATTTCCCGCCTTACCGGATGCTTTGGTCAATCTGCTGGCGGGTCATGCGGATATCGGTCAGCTTTTCGCTGATGGTACGGTCCAGCTGGGCCAGCACCTCGTCAATGTGCTGATAAACATCGTGATAGAGCCGCTCGATCTCTTCCTTGGTGGACTGTTTCAGCTCCTCGGCCTCCATATTGGCCCGGGCGGTGATCTCCTGCTGGCTGACCAGCTGGGCGGCGCGGCGTTCCGCGTCCTGCACCATGTTCTGCGCCCGTTCCTGCGCCTCCTGCAGCATGGCGTTGGCCTGCTGACCGGCCTTGTTCACCGTTTCCTGTGCCTGCTGGTTGGCTGCGGCCACCGTCTTCTGGGCCTGCGCCTGCGCGTCGTTCAAGAGCTTGCTGGCCTGATTCGTGGCAGTCTGCTTGATCTGCCCGGCCCGGGCTTCCGCCTCATCCACAATGGATTTCTGGTTTGCTATCACGCCCTGGCACTCCACAAAAACCGTGGGCATTCCTTTCGTCAGCGCTTCCAGAAGATGGCTCATTTTGTCCTTATCCACCATGCACATGGCGCTCAGCGGAACCCGCTTGGCCTGCAGGATCAGCTGCTCCAGCGCGCTCATGTTTTGTTTGAAAATCGAAATATCGTCCGACTGCATTTTGCTTTCCTCCCATGGTCAGTCTTGGCTCAGACCGGCCTTGATATGCTCCAGAATTTCCGCAGGCACAAAGGGCGCAATGTCTCCGCCGAAATGGGCGATTTCCCGCACAGCGCTGGAACTGACAAAGCCCTCCTCCGGGCTGGCGGGCAATAGCACCGTCTCCACCTGCGGGGACAGGCGGCGGTTGATCTGCGCCATCTGGAATTCCGTTTCAAAGTCGCTGACCGTGCGCACGCCCCGCAGGACGGTCTCGGCCCCGGCCTGACGCAGATAGTCCACCAGCAGGCCGCCGAAAGCATCCACCCGCACGTTGGGCAGATGGGCGCAGGCGCGGCGCAGCATTTCGACCCGTTCCTCCACGGTGAAAGCGTTCTTCTTCGCCGGGTTCTGAAGCACGGCCACGATCAGCTCGGGAAAAAGGTTCGCTCCCCGCTCGATCAGATCCAGATGCCCCTTCGTGGGCGGATCAAAGCTGCCCGGATAAACGCAGCGTCCCTTCACACGTTTTCCCCCTTCGCGTAGCCCTCGTAACGGTATAGCAGCATTTCCGTGTCTCCGTAGGCGCGCTGTTTGAAGAGCGCAAAGGCCGAAGGCAGCGTTTTTTCCGTACCGGTGCGGCGCTCCCAGACGATGATCGCCTCGGAGGCCAGAAGCCCGGCCGCTGCCAGCTCGCCGCACAGCGGGCCCAGATCGTCCATCCGATAGGGGGGATCCAGAAACACCAGTTCAAAGCGGCGGCCCTCCCGGGCCAGCTTGGAGACCGCCTGCTTCCAGTCGCAGTTGAGCAGCTCCACCTTAGCCTGACAGCGCAGCTTTTCGATATTGCGCCGGATGCATTGAGCCGCTTCTTTAGACTGATCCACCAACACCGCAAGCTCCGCGCCCCGGCTGACGGCTTCGAGCCCCAACGCGCCGCTTCCCGCGAAAAGATCCAGCGCCGCGCCGCCTTCCCATGCGCCCTGCAGCATGTTGAACAGAGATTCCTTCACCTGATCCTGCGTGGGCCGGGTATCCATCCCCCGGGGAGCCAGCAGGGGCGTTCCCCGGGCGCTTCCCGCAATGATTCTCATGGGTCAGATCAGCCTTTCCGGCGTTTTGGCGCCGGCCTTTTTGCGGGCTTTCTTTTCCCGCTGCTGCTTGCGCTGCTTCTTGCTTACGCCGATTTTGATGCCGGTATTGATGCGCTCGCGCTGCGCCGGGCCCTGCAGATAGCCAATGCCGTAAGCGGCGGCGGGCAGCAGCAGGAACAGCGGGCTCAGGCGTTCGGCCAGCAGCGCCGCGTCCGTGCCCAGATAGGTTGCCACGCTCATCATGGGCATGCACATGATCCGGACGATGATCCGCAAAATCTCCAGCGCCGTCATGCCGTGGGTCTCCTGATAGTAGCGCAGCGCGTCGCCGAATTCATCCTGCAGCATCATTTCCTGCGTCCACGAGGGCAGACCGCCCAGCGAATAGACCGTGGGCTTGGTCAGCACGGCGAACACCAGCGCCACCAGCACGTAGGGCAGCGCGCCCAGCAAGGCCTCGAAGAAGCCCTTCAGCGGATGATAGCAGCGGTCGCTATCCAGCTTGGCAATGGTCTTGCCCTCCTGCTGGCGGGCGTACATCATTTCGCCGTAGCCCACATCGCCGGTGCCCTGCTCCACGCCCTTGGCAAATACGTAGTACAGCGCGATACCCACAATGAGCACGCCTACAATGATCCGGCCTGCCAGGCTGTCAAAGTTCATAATCATGGACGCGATCGCATAAACGAAGCAGATCATCAGCATGCCTGCAAAGCGCTTCGGCACGGTTTTCCATGCGTCCTTTCCGCAGAAGGAGCCTTTCAGATAGGGCTTTTTGACCGGTTCCACCTTGGGTTGTTTCGCCGCCATATTCTTCCGTCCTTTCCTTCCCGGCCAAAGCAGCCGGGGTTTCTCTCGTTTTTCTTATGACCCTTTCTCTATCCTGTCTAAAAAAGATCCTTTGTTCAGGCGTGCAGCCAGATCCGATGAACGCGCCGGGTGATGCTCAGCAACACCTCGTAGCCGATGGTTCCGGCCCACTCCGCCAGTTCTTCCGCCGTGATGCGCTGGCCCTGCTGCTCGCCGATCAGCGTGACCCGGTCGCCCAGCTTCACGCCGGGCACATCCGTCACATCGATCATGGTCTGATCCATGCAGACACGGCCCAGAATGGGGCAGCGTCTGCCGTCCACCAGCATGAAGCCCCTGCCGCCGACCGCCCGGTGATAGCCGTCGCCGTAGCCAACGGCCACGGTGGCCACCCGGGTATCCTTCTCGGCCACAAAGGTGCAGCCGTATCCCACCGGATCGCCCGCGTGAATGGTCTTGATGCAGGAAACCTCCGTATCCCAGCTCAGCGCCGGTTCAAAGGGCAGCTCCGTGGGAACGGGCGGATAGCCGTAAAGGGAGATTCCCTGCCGCACCATGGCGAAGTTTCCTTCGGGCATCAGCAGCCCCATGGCGCTGTTGGACACATGAGCCGGAATGGCCGGGTCAAAGCAGGAGCGCAGTTCCCGGAACCGGGCCAGCTGCTGCCGGGTAAAGGCGTTGATGCCGCCGTTTTCCAGCTGCTCGTCCGCCAGACAGAAATGGGTGTAGATGCCGGTGGCTTTCACATGGGGCGCATGGGTCAGCGCCTCCGCCAGCTTTTCCGCCTCCTGAAAGGTCCGCAGGCCGATCCGCCCCATGCCGGTATCCAGCTTGATATGGATCAGCGCATCCCGCTGCTGCTTCTCGGCTTCTTTTTCCAGCGTTTCCACCATTTCCGGGGTAAAGACCGTCTGCGTCAGCTCGTGGCGGACGCATTCCTCCGCTGCTTCCTCCATGGCGGGCCCCAGCACCAGGATTTCGCCGGAAATACCGGCCTCCCGCAGCTCCACGCCTTCCTCCGCCAGCGCCGTGGCGAAGTGCTTCGCGCCCATGGAGTGCAGGGCGGTCGCCACCTGCGTCATGCCGTGACCGTAGGCGTCGGCCTTGACGACCGGCATGATTTCCGTATTTCTCGGCAGCAGGCTCTTTTGCAAAAGGTAATTCTGGCGGATCTTTCCCAGATCCACCGTAACCACATTGTTGCGCAGCATCTTTCAGACTCCTTGTTGCTTGCTGAAGGAACAGGCCCAAAATCTTTCAAAAAAAGGTTTCCCATTTTGTGCCGATTCATTCCTGTCATTTTCGGCGGCAGTCAAACGAAAAGGCGTTTGCTCCCGCGCCGCGAAAATGCAGCTTTCAGTATACCACGATTCACCGCTATTACAAGATGCGTTTCACGCCCGGAACGCGCCTAAGGATCCACGCGCCCGCCAGCGCGGCGGCGAACACGATGACCTCCCAGCAAAGCGCCGCGCCGAATGCGGGCAATTTCTCGCACAGGGGCATGAAGACACGTTTTTTACTTTCAGCGATCACCAGATCCTGTAACAGATAAATGCCGAAGGCGCAGCCGCCCAGCTCCGCCAGCAGCCTTCCGCTCCGGCGGGCGCCAAAGGCGCAGCGCGCCAGCCAGAACAGCGAAAGCGACGCGGTGATCACCGGCAGCGCGGGGGTCGTCCGCTCGTCCATGAACCAGTACTGCTGTCCGGGCTCCACCCGGTCGAATTCCAGCCGGGTCAGCGCCCAGCAGACTGCCAGCGAAAGCACCAGTAAAAGGGCGGAAATCAGGACGGAATTCCGGCGGGGTTCCCGGTATTGTACGAAATACTTCCCCGCAAAGAACAGGCCCAGATAGGAGCAAGGGATCATCTGGCCGAAGTATTTCGGCATGTTCAGTGCGGGTACATAATGGCTCAGAAGCGGCCATGCCGCGCCCACAGTAAAGGTCAGGGCCATCAGGTACTCATAATCCCGCTTTTCCATGGCGGAAGCCATCCTCTGCCACAGCGGCAGGGTCAGCAGGAGGCCCAGATACAGCGGCAGATACCAGAAGCCGTTGGTGATTTCTCCCCGCCAGATCTGGCCAAACAGTGCGCCGAAGTTCACCGCCCGGGGCCACAGGCCGAAATACACCCATGCTTTCATCAGGAAATACAGATAGGACGCCAGCACCAGCGCCAGCACCGTCCGCAGGATGCGCCGCCCAATCTTCCCATAGCTGTCCCGCTTGCCCAGCAGACATGCGCCGGAAATCATCATAAAAATGGGCACAGCCGTCTTGCTGGTATAGTACCAGAGCAGGCTCAGATGCCATTGCAGCTCCGCAGGCGTGCGCTCCAAAAAAACACCGCTGTTGGTATGGTTGACAATCACGAAAAACGCCGCCAGAATCCGCAGAAAATCCAGAAATGCCACGCGGCCTTTCGTTTCCCCGGTTGCATTCGTCATAGTGCAGGCTCCTTTTCCATCGTTTTCGGGCGCTGAAGCAAAAGCACGCGCCGCAGCTTTTCTTCCCACTTGCTCATCGGTTCCGCTCCCCCATTTCCCGTTTTGCCTTATGCAACGGTAAAAAGATTCTTTATTATATCACATCCGGAGAAGGTTTCGCAAACGAACGGTCAAGAAGAAGAAAAACGAGTGCTGTGCGGAAAACGGCACGGCGCTGCCAAAGCAAACGCCTATCGAATCGAACCGTCGTCTTGCCAATTTCGATATAAACAGCGTCATTTTTGCATTGCTGCGAAATTTTCTTGCGCAGGCGGCGGAGATTCGTTATAATAAAAGCAAATTCCACGCGCAAAAAAGATAAATCGGTTTGCTTTTTCCGAAAAGGACCTCAGGAAAGGACGTTGATCCCGGCCATGAAAAAAACGTTTCGTCTGGCGGCTGTGCTTCTACTGATACCGATGGTTTTGTGCGGCTGTACCGCTTCCCGGCCCGACGATGCGCCAGCGTCCGCTTCGCCCGCGCTGCTGTTGGGCTTTTCACAGTTGGGCGCGGAAAGCGCCTGGCGGCTGGGCAATACCCGTTCCATTCAGGAGGCCGCGGAAAAAGCCGGCGTGGCGCTGATGTATCTGGACGCGAATCAGAAGCAGGCGGAGCAGATCAAGCACATCCGTTCCTTTATCGCCTATCAGGTGGACGTGATCGCCTTCTCGCCCAAGGTGGAGACGGGCTGGGACAATGTGCTCCGGGAGGCGAAGGAGGCGGGGATCCCCGTATTGCTGACCGACCGCATGATCCGTACTGAGGACGAAAGCCTGTACGCAGGCTTTATCGGGTCGGATTTTTTTCAGGAGGGCGTCAGCGCGGGAGAATTTCTGCTGCAAAAAATGAAAGGCCAGACGGACGTGCGCATCGTGGAGCTGTCCGGCACCATCGATTCCACGCCGATGTGCCAGCGGGGCGAGGGCTTCCGGGCGGCGCTCGAGGGGCATCCGGAATTGCAGATCATTCAAAGCGTTTCCGGGGATTTTCTGCGCACAAAGGGCCGGGAATGCATGAAGGAGCTGCTGGAAACCTGCGAACGGATCGACGTGCTGTACGCCCATAACGACGCCATGGCGCTGGGGGCGATCACCGCCATCGAGGAGACGGGGCTTCAGCCGGGAAAAGACATCGTGATTATTTCCGTAGACGGCGAGCAGGCCGCCATAGACGCGCTTCGCAAGGGGCAGATCAACTGCGTGGTGGAATGCACCCCCATGATCGGGGATACGATCATGGAGCTGAGCAAGCGGCTGGCCGCCGGGGAGGAAATTCCAAGGGTGACGCATCCGCAGGAACGGGTTTTTTCGGAATTTGACAGCGATTTGGACTCGCTTCTTCCAAGAGGATACTGAAATGCAGAAGTTTATGGAACGCGCGCTGTCTCGTTTGAACAATAACAGCAGCATTATTCAGCGGCTGAAAATCTCTTTTTTGATTCTCATCGGCCTTTTGGTCATTCCCGCGCTGGTCAGCGTCAGCATGATGGCGGTCTATTCCCGCAGCTATCACGGGGTCATTCAGCGGGTGGAGCGGGTATCCGCCCTGAAGCCCATCGTTCGGCAGGAGATTCCCCGGGAGGTTTGGTATATCGTGGCGGGCCACATCACCTTTGAGGAAGGCAGCCAATACGCCCTGATGGACTCCATTCAGGAGGAAATCGACGCGCTGGCCCGTTCCGCCCAGCAGGACAGCCAGAAGGAGCTGCTGGTGGCGCGGCGCAGCATGCATACGCTGCGGCAGTATGTGGACAGTATCGGCGAGCTGATGCGAACCGAGCAGCCCGTGGCCCAGAGCGAAGCGCTCTGGGAGGAGGTGCGCAACGTTTCCGCGCTGGTGGGAGAAATGCTGGAGGAATACGCGGACGCGGAAATCAGCGCCGCCGCTCTGACCAGCCGGTATCTGAACCATACGCTGACGGCGGTCGTGGCGGCGCTGCTGCTTTTACTGGGGCTGACGCTGCTGTTTGCCGTTCAGGCCCAGCGTTCGCTGGCTCAGGCCATTCATAAACCCATCGCTCAGCTGGAAACCTTCGCCGGGGCGCTGGCGGGAGGCGATTTGGACGCGCGCGCCCCGGAAACGCAGGTGAAGGAGCTGCACGACCTGACGGAAAGCCTGAATACGATGGCGGGCCGTCTTCAGGATTTGATCGACGAAAACCGCCGGGAGCAGGAAAACCTGAAAAAGAGCGAACTTCGCGCCCTTCAGTCGCAGATCAACCCGCATTTTCTTTATAATACGCTGGACGCGATTATCTGGCTGGCGGAGTCGGACGAGTCCGACGAGGTCATCGCCATCACCCGGGCGTTGTCTGATTTTTTCCGAATTTCTTTAAGTCAGGGGAAGGACTGGATCACGCTGGCCGATGAGGTGCGCCATCTGACCGGCTACCTGACCATTCTCAAGGTGCGTTACCGGGACATTCTCAATTATGTAATCGATATTCCGGAGGAATTGTATCCTCAGGAGGTTTTGAAGCTGCTTCTGCAGCCTCTGGTGGAAAACGCCCTGTACCACGGCATCAAAAACCGCCGGGGAAAGGGAACGGTCCGCATTTCCGTGTGGGAGGAAAACAAATGGCTTCATTTCAGCGTGAAGGACGACGGCGCGGGGATGACGCCGGAGCATCTGGAACAGGTGCGCCGGGGGCTGAAAGGCGACGGGCAGGGCAGCGCCGGTTATGGGCTGTTCAACGTCAACAAGCGCATCAAGCTGTACTACAATCAGCCGGACGGGCTGCACATTGAAAGCGATCCGGCAGGGGGAACCGTGGTTTCCTTCCGGGTGCCGGTCAGGAGGACGGGCCATGTTTAAGGTGTTTCTGGTGGATGATGAAATCGTCGTACGGGAGGGAATCCGCACCAATTTTCCTTGGGAGCAGACGGAATTCGTACTGGCGGGAGAAGCGCCCGACGGGGAAATCGCCCTGAACATGCTTCAGGACGTGAAGCCGGATATTCTGATTACGGATATCCGCATGCCCTTTATGGACGGACTGGAGCTGTGCCGTCAGGTATCCCGCTCCATGCCCTGGGTTCATACCGTCATTCTCAGCGGCTACGACGATTTTTCCTATGCCCGGGAGGCCATCTCGCTCAACGTGAAGGAATATCTGCTGAAGCCCGTCAGCAGCCGGGATCTGCTGGACGTCCTTCAGCGGATTGCCCGGCAGATTCGGGAAGAGCAGCGCCATCAGGCGGATCTGTCGGCCTACCGGCAGCAGGCGGCCTCCACCAGCCGCTTTCAGATGGAAAAGCTGCTGGTGGAGCTTTACGGCGGCGCCAACGACGAGCGCATCCTCAAAAGTGCCCGGACGCTGCAGGTCAATCTGCTGGCCAATCGCTATCTGGTCATGCTGCTGGGTTTCAGGAAGGAAGAAGAAAACGAGACGGCGCTGCTGCCTGTGCAGACGGTGCTGGAACAGCTGACGGAAGGCAGCGGCGGGACGGTGCAGCTCTGCCGGGGTTGGGGCGGCTTTGTATTTCTGGTACTGGGGGACAGCGCTCAGGATCTGGAGGAACGGGCCTACGGTCTGGCTCAGGCGGTGCAGTACGAGGTGGAGCGCAATCTGAACCTGACGATCCTGATCGCCATCGGCGACGATGTGGCCGTTCTGAAGGAAGTGCCCAAATCCCTCTTCAGCGCTCAGGTCATTCTGGAACGGCTCCGGGGCGAAGCGGCCCGGGACGGCGCGCACCGCATCATGAGCACGCAGGACTATTCCAGCACCGATTTAAGCGGCCTGTCCGTGGAACGGATGGACAGCTTTGATCTGACCGATCAGCTGCGCTGCGCGTCAGCAGAGGAAGTAGGCTCCATCCTCAGCGCCTATGAGCGCACGGCCGGAGAAAGCGCCTCCCAGTCCATTATCATGATTCATTATTTCTTTGTAGAGGCGGTGAAGGCTGCCTCCAAGGTGATTCAGGAAAACGGCGGCGTACCTCAGGAGGTCATCCCCAGCGCGTTCCGGGTCGAAAACCAGCAGCTTTCCCCGGAGAACGCCATGGCACTTTGCCGGGGCATTCTGGAACAGGCGATTCGCTTCCGGGATCGGAACGGCAGCGCCCGGTATCGCAGCGTCATCCATCAGGCGCAGGATTATATTGCCCGCCACTATGCGGACCCCAACATCACCCTGCGGGACGTGGCCTCCCATGTAGCCCTGAGCAACAACCATTTCTGCACCGTTTTTTCTCAGGAAATGGGCATCACCTTTACCGAATACCTGACGGCCCAGCGGGTAGCCAAAGCCCGGGAGCTGCTGGCTTCCACCGATCTGCGCACCTCGGAAATCTCCGACGCGGTGGGCTATAACGACCCCCATTATTTCAGCTATCAATTCAAAAAGCAGGTGGGCGTATCGCCCCGGGACTACCGAAAGGGGCAGCGAAACGAGGGAGCCGGAAAATAACTTCCGTTTTTCGGAAAAATTTCCCGTTTGTGCCGTTCTATTTTGAGCAAATCCCATCACGCTGAAAATTCCCAACCAACTTCCAAATTCCCTTCCTTTTTTTCAGCCGCGTCCTGTGGTAAAAAAGAATCAACGGGTGAAAAACCCAAAAGTGAAGGAGGAAGAATTTCATGAAGAAACTGTTCTCTGTCGTTCTGGCTCTGGTTCTGGTGCTGAGCCTGTCCAGCGCTTCCGCGCTGACCATCGCTTTCTCTCAGATCGGCCAGGAATCCGACTGGCGTACCGCCAACACCGACGACATCTGCAACGCCATCAAGAATCATGAAGGCTGGGAGCTGGTCTACGACGACGCTCAGCAGAAGCAGGAAAATCAGGTGAAGGCCCTGCGCAACTTCATCACCCAGGGCGTGGACTACATCCTGTTCACCGGCGTGGTTTCCACTGGCTGGGACGAGGTTCTCAAGGAAGTCAACGAGGCGGAAATCCCCCTGATCCTGATCGACCGTATGCCCGACTGTGCCGACAAGATCGAGTACGCCGCTGCTTTCGGCGGTGACTTCGTTGAAGAAGGCCGCCGTCAGGTAGCCTGGGCCGGCGAATACCTCAAGACGCTGGGCCGCGGCGAAGAAGAAATCTGCGTTGCCATCATGGAAGGCACCACCGGCGCGGACGCGCAGGTTGGCCGTACCGAAGGCAATCTGGCCGCTCTGAAGGATTACCCCAACATGAAGGTCGTTGCGCAGAACAGCGGCAATTTCACCCGTGCTGAAGGTCAGGCTCTGATGGAGAGCTGGCTGAAGTCCGTGGAGAAGATCGACGTGCTGATCGCTCAGAACGACGACATGGGTCTGGGCGCTATCGACGCCATCAAGGCCGCCGGTCTGGTGCCCGGCAAGGACGTGATCATCGTGGGCTGCGACTCCGTGAAGGCCGCTTTCGACTCGATCGTTGCCGGTGAGATGAACTGCACCGTCGAGTGCAACCCCCTGTACTCCGCTTTCGTGGTTCCCACCATCGAAGGCCTGGAGAACGGCGAAACCTTCGGCCGCGAAGTCATTCATCCCGCTGAGGGCGTATTCGACTGCGTAGGCGGCATCGACCTGGGCACCGTCACCTCCATCAAGGCGGAAGACGTGATCAGCGAGCGCAAGTATTGATGATTCACCAAGGGCACAGGGGTTTCGGCCCCTGTGTCCTGACCCCGCCGAACCTTCGGGCTGCGGGGCGATAAAGGTCGGAGCCCTTTGGCTGTGGGAATAGGGTTCCCTCCGTTACAGGGCGGCAGATACGTCTGACCGCCCTGTAATTCCATCCAAGGGAGGAATTTTCTTGCCGCAGGAAGCCATTTTGGAAATGAAGGGGATCGAAATTCAGTTCCCCGGCGTAAAGGCGTTGGATAAAGTGGATTTTACCCTGAACAAGGGCGAAATTCACGCGCTGCTGGGTGAAAACGGCGCAGGAAAATCCACGCTGATCAAATGCCTGACCGGCGTTCATCACATGGACGCTGGCAAAATTTTGCTGGACGGTGAGGAAATCGTTCCCACCAGTCCTCAGGATGCCATTAAAATGGGCATCTCCACGGTGTTTCAGGAGGTCAATCTGTGTCAGAACCTTTCCGTTGCGGAAAATATTTTCGTGGGCCGTCAGCCCATGAAGCGCCATCAGATCGACTGGAAGGAGCTGAACCGTCGGGCGGCGGCGCTGATGTCCCGCTTTCATCTGGATATCGACGTTACCCGTCCGCTGTCCTATTACTCCACGGCGATACAGCAGATGGTTTCCATCGCCCGGGCTGTGGATATTCAGGCGAAAATCCTCATTCTGGACGAGCCCACCTCGTCGCTGGATGAAAACGAGGTACAGCTGCTTTTCGAGGTCATGCGGGAGCTGAAGGCCGACGGCATGGGGATCATCTTCATCACCCATTTTCTGGATCAGGTGTTCGCCGTTTCCGACCGGCTGACCATCCTGCGCAACGGTCATCTGATCGGCACCTTCCAGGCCAGCGAGATCAGCAAGCTGGAGCTGGTAACGCAGATGATCGGCAAGGACATGGACGTGATCTTCAACCTGAAGCGGGCGGAAGTAGCGGATGACGCGCCCTATACGCTGACGGCCAGCCGGATCGGCGCTCCGGGCGTTATCAGCAGTGTTTCCCTGAACCTGAAAAAAGGCGAACTGATGGGTTTTGCGGGGCTTTTGGGCAGCGGCCGCACCGAAACGGCTGAAATGTTCTTCGGCATCGGCCATCCGACTACGGGAGAAATCACCATGGACGGGCAGCCGGTCAGCTTCCGGGAGCCCTGCGACGCCATCGCCAAGCGGATTGCCTTCTGCCCCGAGGACCGCAAGCGGGACGGCATTATCGGCGATTTGAGCATCCGCGAGAATATCATGCTGGCGGTGCAGGCGCGCAAGGGCTTCATGCATCCCATGTCCCACCAGGAGCAAAGCGAGCTGGCGGAAAAATACATCAAGCTTCTGGGCATTGCCACCCCGAACGCCGAAAAAAAGGTGGGCGAGCTTTCAGGCGGCAACCAGCAGAAAGTCATTCTGGCCCGCTGGATGGCGACCGACCCGGAGGTGCTGATTCTGGACGAACCCACCCGGGGCATCGACGTGGGCGCAAAGGCCGAAATTCAGCGGCTGATGCTGGAAATGTGCGGCGAGGGCGTGTCCGTGATCTTCATCAGCTCCGAGCTGGATGAGATCATCCGCTGCTCCAACCGGATCGTGGTCATGCGCGACCGGGAAAAGGTAGGCGAGGTGGACGGCGAAAGCTGCACCCAGCAGACCATTCTCAACATCATCGCCGGAGGCGCGAAGGAAGGGGAAGAAGCGGTATGAAAAAGAAAAAATTCAGTCTTTCCGATCTGATGCGCTCCAAGATCACCTGGGCGGTGATTGCCGAGTTGCTGATTCTGCTGGTATGCTTTATCATACGGCCGGAGTTTTTCTCCATCAGCTACCAGCCCACCACGGGCATGCTGTACGGCAGTCTGATCGATATTCTGAACCGCTCGGCGGAAATCACCATTATCGCCATGGGAATGACGCTGGTCATCGCTCTGGGCGGCACCGATCTGAGCGTGGGCGCGCTGGTGGCGGTTTCCGGCGCGATTGCGCTGAAATTCCTGCGGTGGGACGTCAGCGCCTATCCGACCCCCGGCGACTACACCATTTACCCCTTCGTGCTGGTGCTGCTGGTGCCGCTGGCGGTCTGCACGCTGATGGGCCTGTTTAACGGCGTGATGATCGCCAATGTGGGCATGCAGCCCATTATCGCCACCCTGATTCTGATGGTGGCGGGCCGGGGCGTGGCTCAGATTCTGACCAACGGCAAGCAGTTTACCACGCTGTACACGCCCTTCCGGTTCATTGGTCAGGGCAGCTTGTTCTGCCTGCCGATGCCCATCGTGATATCCGCCATTGTGGTGGCCGCCGTAGCGCTGTTCACGCGGAAAACCGCGTTCGGCACCATGGTGGAATCCGTGGGCATCAACCCCAGCGCCAGCCGTCTGTCCGGCATTAACGCCAAGGCGGTGATCCTGATCGTTTTCGCCCTGACCGGCCTTCTGAGCGGCATTGCGGGTCTGATCTACTCCAGCCGCATCATGAGCAACGATTCCAACAACGCCGGCCTGAACTATGAAATGGACGCCATTCTGGCAGTGGTCATCGGCGGCACCAATATGTCCGGCGGCAAATTCAGTCTGGCTGGCACGGTCATCGGTTCGATCATCATCCGCACCATCGTCACCTTCGTCTATTATTTCGGCATCGTATCCGAGGCCACCATGGCCTTCAAGGCCCTGATTATCGCAGTGGTCATCGTGCTTCAGTCGGAGCCTGCCCGCGAATGGTTCGCCAAGCGCGCCAAAAACCGTCAGGACCGCATGTCCGCAGCCGTGAAGGGAGACGCCTGAATATGCTTAAGAAACAGACGATGAAAAAGCAAAGCCTGCTGAGCAAGGCGGCGAACCCCAAGTATATCATGGTATACGCCACCATCGGCATTTTCCTGATCATCTATCTCTTCGGCGCAGTCGCCTACGGCTCCAAGGGCTTCACCACCCTGCGCACCTTTGTGAACATGTTCATCGACAATGCCTATTACGGCATCTCCGCCGTGGGCATGACGATGGTGCTGATCACCGGCGGCATTGACTTGAGCGTGGGCGCGGTAGCGTCGCTGACGGGCATGTTCATTGCCTACGGCAATACGGTGCTGGGTCTTCACCCTCTGGTCTGCATTCTGGCCGCCATGGTGGTCGGCGTTGGTCTGGGGCTGCTGATGGGCGCGACCATCCACTATCTGAACGTGCCGCCCTTCATCACCACGCTGACGGGCATGTTCCTGGCCCGGGGCGTTTGCTCCCTGATCAGCCGGGAATCCATCAACATTTCCCACCCCATGATGGACGCGCTGGCCCAATGGAAGGTGTATTTCATGCACCTGAAGGACGGCGAGTGGGTGAAGATCAAGCCGATCTGCTTTATCAATTTCAATCTGCTCCTGTTCCTGATCATGATCGTGGTAGGCATTGTGCTTCTGCAGAAAACCCGCTTCGGCCGGAACGTATACGCGATCGGCGGAAACGAACAGTCCGCCAAATTGATGGGCTTGCCCGTGGCAAAAACCAAGATTCTGGTTTACGGCTTCAACGGCTTCTGCTCCGTGCTGGCGGGCGTGGCCTACGCCCTGTATGTGAAAAGCGGCTGGAATTTGGCCCTTCAGGGCGGCGAGCTGGAGGTCATCACCTGCGCGGTCATCGGCGGCACGCTGCTGACCGGAGGCGTGGGATACATGATCGGCACGCTGTTCGGCGTACTGCTGAAATCCATTATTCCGGCGCTGATTACCTTTAACGGCAATCTTCTCTCCTGGTGGGGAAAAATCGCTACCGGCGCCCTGCTGCTTTTGTTCATCTGCATCCAGCGGATCGTCGTGACCTACACGGGCAAACGAAAAGCAAAGAAGTAGACACAGCGAGCGAGTCAACGCATACAAAAAACGCTGGTGCATCTTCGATGGATTTGGAAGGTGCATCAGCGTTTTCGTATGAAAAAATGGACGGGAGAGAAAGCAGCCGCTCTCCCCTTTGGGCAGAAGCCGCTCAGAGGAGGGGCGAAAACCCAAAAGGCTGGCCGTCAGCACCCGCAAACAGCGCCGCACGGAAAATCGTGCGGCGCTGCCGGATCAACTTTTTCTTTTCTTTCCTTTTATTCCTGCCGGTGCCAGAGGATGACCTGCTGGCCCGCCACCCCGTCCTGAAGGTCGGGGTTCATGCGTTTCAGGCTGTCGCAGCTGACGCGGTAGCGCTTGGCAATGTCCCACACATCCTCCCCGGCCTGACTGAAGCAGAGCAGGATTCCCGGCTCGGCGGGCTGCGCAGGCTGCTCCGTCACGTCCGTTACCAGCGGCTCGTCGCCCAGCAGCACGTCGTAGCAGCTCAGATGCAGAATGTACTTGATCTCCACCCGGTCGCTGGTGATGCCTGCCAGCTCGATATTGGAAGGGGTCAGCTGCAGGCTGTCCTGACAGCACAGCTCGCAGGTAAAGCTCATGCGGAAGGGTTCTTCCGTCTGATAGCTCTGGGGCGCGTCGCTGTCATCCGTCATGTACAGAAGGGTGACTTCCATCATGCCCTCTACGTTCAGCTTGCCGCCGGAACGGCTCACGTCCGTCACGATAGGCCGCAGGCTGGCGCGGAGCGGAGTGCGGGCCGGGGGCTGACCGTCCAGCAGCAGCGTCATTTTGCCGCTTTCCGCCGTGTGCAGCTGATGGTGCCGAAGGGCCCGCCGCACCGGCTGTGTTACCGGCTCCAGCAGATCGCCCTGGGTGGTGTAGGCATCCAGCATCAGGCAGACGTCCCGGCTGACGGTGGCCCGCACGGTCAGGCCCAGCAGCACCTCCGCCCGAAGGGTGCGTTCGCCCTCGCCGGAGCCTTCCTGCGAAAGCACGGCCACGTCCTTGACCACGGCTTCGCAGCACAGACTGTCGCCGTTCTCGCCCAGAAGGGGCACGGTTTCCTCAAAGGGCAGCGTATGCCGGGTGACTACCACGGGGCGGGAGGGCATGCTGCTGCGATGAACGACTTCCAAAAGAATATTGCCGGAAACGGTGGCTTTTTCCTCGCCGCCCATCACGTCCTGCACGGCGGCGAACGCCGTGGCGTACAGGGTATCCGCAATTTGCAGCACGTCCGCCAGCTCGCATTCCTCCCGCACCAGCACCTCCCTTGCACCGGACGCCGCCGCACTCAGGCAGGAAAGCGTTTCCGTCTTCAGCATCAATCCCTCGGCTCCCTGAACGCCCGTCACCACGGAAAGGGGTTCGTCCGAAAAAAGCCGGGTCTGCGCCTTGAGAATCGCCATCAGGTGCAGCCGTCCGCCCTGCGCGCTGGCCTCCACATGCTCCACGCTCAGGCTGAGCGCGGCGGTCATGCCGTCCTCCGCGCCGGGAAAATCCACGCTGTGGGTAAACTCCGCCGACGCTTCCAGCGCGCTGACCAGGGTGGGATCGCCCTGGGTGTACAGCACATGAAACGTGACCTTGCCCTCCGCGTCCACCCGGCCGGACTGCACGTCCGTCTGTTCCAGCACGGCCATGGCCTCGGAGCATAAGATGCGGGTTTCCTCCCGCAGGCCGCCGGGAAGCGCTACTTCGCCCTCCACCACCGCCTGACTGGTCTTTTGCCCCTCAAAACGCTGCATGGGCAGCTCTTCTCTGAGAATCTCCGGGGTCTGCGCCCCGCCGTCCTGTTTGCGCTCCATCCTTCATTCCTCCTAAACTTTGTATCAAGGTATGCGGCGCAGGGCGCGAATATGCCTTTTCCCGCAGCCGCGTTTCGGGGCTTCTTGCCTTTCCGGGAAAGGCTATGCTACAATAGGTGTCATCATTCCTGTTTTCTTTTGCCCCAAACGAGAGGAGGACTTCCCCTGCAGGCCTTGAACGAATCCGCCCATTCCCCCGCCACGGCGGCCCGCCGGAGCATGCCGGTCATGATGTCGCCGCAGATCATCTATCAGTTTTTATTCTCTTCCGTTCTTTCCAGCGCGTTAACGTCTCTGCCGGTGCTAGGCTGCGCGCTGTTTCTCAACAGCCAGGTATCGGCGATGCTGTGGCGGCTGCTGTGGGGCCGGGACCGGGCGTTTCTGACCCGCAGGATGCGCCGGATCTGTCTGGCGCTGACCGTATTGATGCTGCTGGGAACGCTGGGGATGATCGCCGTCTATCCCATGGCGCTGTCCTCTGCGGCGCTGTGGGCGCTGTTTGCCGCCGTAGCGACTGCCGCCCTGCGGGAAAACCTGTGCCGCCGCCTGTGGGGCCGCCGACTTCGGGAAACGGTCAGCCGCCGGGCATTCTGGGGGCTGTGCCTGCTGTGCCATCTGCTTTCGCTGGGGCTGACGGCGTGGCCGCTGCTTGTCTGCCTGCCCGTGAACGACGCGGCGCTTCTTTTGTGCGGCTACGGGCTGGATGCGCTCCTCGAAGGCTTCAGCCATTGGCGCAATCGGGAAAGCATTGCGCTGGACGAGCTGGAAGAAGCGCCCTCGCCCGAAGCGCTGCAGGAACTAAACGCCGGGCTGAACCAGTTGAACGCCTTCAACGCCTACCGCAAGCTGCAGCTTTTCATTCTGATGGCGCTGCAGCTGACGCTGGTATTGGCCTATCTGTTCATCGGCCTGACGGTGGACGAGCTGATTCTGTGCATGGCTCTGGCCTGCGCCTGTACGCTGGCCACCCATGCTGCCGCGGACGCATTCCTGCGGGCGCTGAAGCGGGAAGGTTCGGTGCAGACGCTGCTGGCCGGGCTGTTTCTCTGGGCATACGGCCTGATCCTGTTTGACCGGCAGCTGGAGCTGCCTGCCACCAGTCTGGCGCTGAGCTATCTGGCGCTGTGCCTGTGCGGCGGCGGGCTGGGCGTGAGCCTGACGGCGCTGCGCCATCTGGAAAGCAGCATGGCGAACGTTGCCCAATTCGGGCTGGAGGGCCGGATGAACGGCTATGCCCGCATCCGTTCCGTCGGCACGGAAATGGCCCTGCTGCTGGGGCAGATGGCCGCGCTGGGGATGGTCACGTTTCTTTGTTTGCCCCGATTTCTGTCCCAGACGCTGACCCTCGAAAGCCTTTCCATGGCGCTGCACCGCTGGATGATCGTGCCGCCGCTGCTGCTTCTGGCGATTGCCATCGTCTGCGTGCTGCGCTTTCCCATGAACAACCGTCACTTTGCCAAGCTGGCCCGCTGGCTGACCCTGAAGGAAGAGGGCGGCAGCAACCCGGCCCTTCGGGAGCAGCTGGAAAACGTAGTGGTGAAGCGCCACAAGAACCGCTTCGGCGTGAAGATCATCATTGCGCTGCTCCGGCCCCTGTACTATCACAAGGTGGTCGGCAAGGAGAACCTGCGGGGGCTGGAGGACGGAACCATGGTGCTGGTGTGCAACCACGGCGAGCTCTACGGCCCGGTGGTGGCGAACCTGTATATTCCCGTTGCCTTCCGGCCCTGGGCCATTGCCGAAATGATGAACCGGGAGGTCATCATCGAGCATATCTATCAGGGCACGATGATGCGGCAGAAATGGCTGCCCGAAAGCTGGAAGCGGCCCCTGCTGCGCATGATTACGCCGCTGCTTCTGTGGGTGTTTGACAGTCTGGAAGCCATTCCCGTGTACCGGAACGACCCGCGCAAGCTGATCGGCACCTTCCGGGAGACCATCGACGCGATGCAGGCCGGGGACAACATCCTTCTTTTCCCGGAAAACGACACGGGTCATGCCGTGGGCGAACGGGGCTACGCATCGGAAGGCGTGGGCAGGCTCTTTACCGGCTTTGCCATGATCGCGCCGCTGTATTATGCCAAAACAAAGAAAAAAGCGATTTTCATTCCCGTGTATGCCTCCAGAAAGACCCGCACCGTCCGCATTGGTCAGGGCATCGAATATCAGCCGGACAACGGAGCCAACGATGAAAAGCTGCGCATCGTAGACGGCCTGCTTGCGCAGATGCAGGCGATGTATGAGGAAGAAATAAAGAAGTAAAACGATTGGGGCCGATCATTTTTCAACACCCTGAGATTTCCGTTTTTCCTTGACGCAAAAGCCCTTTCAGGATACAATAGCCTTGCTTTCAGTCCAGCGGCCGTATCCTGACGGGCTTCTTTTATACTGCTATGATTCCCATGCTGCCTTTTCCGATGGGACGGGGCGCGGACGAAGCGAAAACACCGGCGAAAGAAAGGAAGCATGCCTATGTTTGGACGCCGTCCCGAAGGAAAAAGAGTCAAGCACCTTGACCCCATCGTCCAGATTACCCCGTACCTGATGCCCTGGCGCTGCGACGCGCAAGTCTTTCTGGCCTACGACGCGGAATACGAGCCGCTGATCCGCTACATGAGCCAGAAAAGCCGCGAGGGCGTTAAAATCACCTTCATGGAACTGATCATCGCCGCCTTTGTGCGGGCGATTTCTCAGGTGCCGGAGGCCAACCGGTTCATCATGAACCGCAAATTCTACAACCGTACCGAGCTGGCGGTGAGCTTCGTCGTCCTGCGGCCCACGGAAGACGGGCAGCCCGAGGAAAATGCCGTCAAGGTGAAATTCGACCCCAGCGATACCATCTTCGAGGTCAGCACCCGCGTGAAGCAGACCATTGAAGAAGGCCGCCGGACGGACGATGACAGCGCTGCCATCAAGCTGGCCTCCGCCCTGCTGAAGGTGCCGCTTCTGCCCAATCTGGTGGTGCATGTCGCCAATTTTCTGGATCACCACGATCTGTTCCCCAAGGCGCTGATGGACGCGCTGCCCTTCCATACCAGCCTGTTTGTGACCAACATGGCCTCCATCGGCATGACGCGGGTGTATCATCATATCTACAATTTCGGCGATACCACCATGTTTCTGTCGCTGGGCTGCCCAGAGCGTTCCCACGCGGTGGACGCTACCGGCAAGGTGTTCCGCAAATGCACCCTGCCCATGGGCATGACCGTGGACGAGCGCATCTGCGGCGGCGCGGTGTACGCCCGGCTGTTTGCGTCCATGAAGTACTATCTGAAACACCCGGAGGAGCTGGAAGCGCCCCCGGACAGGGTGTATTACAACGAGGGCGCGGAATATCATGTGCCCAAGCCGGACAACGTAGCGCTGCCCCATTCCGTCACTCTGAACGCATAATCAAAATTTCCGCCGTGGGATAGCGCTGGCGAATGTCCCATTTTTCCCACTCTTCATTACAAGCAAAGCACCGGGCGCTGGCCCCGCCAAAGCCCAGCGCGTCGCAGTGGAACCCCTGCAGGGTCTCCACTGCTTTTTGTATGCGTTCGTCGCTGAGGGCCCCGTCCATGCGGGTGCGCCTGCCAAGGCAGACGCGCAGCTGGGTGCGCTCCCCGTCCCAGCCCACCTCCAGCCGGGCGGCTTTGGCCAGCCGCAGCACGGTCTGGGTGGTCTCCGCATCCAGAAGGCCGCTGACCCGGTCCTCCCCAATGGCGGCGCTGCCGGTATATTCCACCGGATTGCTGCCGGTGCGGGGCATCCGCCCGGCCAGCGCCCCGGGCACGGAGAAGGCCTCGTCCTCGATATTGCCCCGGGCAAAAACCGTCTGACTTTCCTGCGTCTGCTGTTCTTCGTCGCCTTCCTGCGGCTGGGCTTCTTCCTGCAGGGCCGGATTGACGGCGCACACCGCAATGATGGGATCCATCATTTCCGTATCCAGATCCCGCAGAAGGCAGGTCACCGTATGCCGGGGCAGCAGCTTGGCTTTTTCCAGCCGGTCCATAAAAATATCCAGATAGGTGCTCAGCCGCATCCCGAAATCCGGCTTAATGGCGTGCAGCACCTCCTCGCCCCGGCCCAGCGCCACGGCGACCATGGCGTTGGGCCGCATGGTGGAGATGGTGGTGATCTTGTGCAGAAGCGGCTGCAGCCGCTCCCGGGATGCCAGCTCGTAGCCGAAGACGCACAATTTCAGCTGGCAGAAATTCACGGTGCAGGGCGTGGTGGCGGTCAGCACGGCCATGGCGTCCTCAAAGGTGGGGCCTGTGGCGGTGAACACCGAGTACTCCGGGGTGGCGGAGGTATCGTCGCCGCTGCCGTTGACCGGGGTCTGCACGCTCAGCACAAGGCCGCCGTCCTCCGCCGCGTCCACGGCAAAGCACAGGGCGTAGGTCTGCCGCTCCATCACGGAGATCACGTCGCAGCCCGTCAGACAGCCAAGGCAAAGGCTCAGGATTAGAGCCGCCAGCCAGATTCTTTTCATGTTTTCTCCTTTCGGGGCCGGCACAGGCAAAGGGCGCAGGCAGCGGCCAGCGAAAGCCCGTAGCGCAGCGGCAAAATCCACGGTACGCCGTCCAAAATGGCGGAGGGCGAAACAGCCAGCAGCGCCAGCCCCGGCAGCAGCAGAGCAGGCGGCCACAGGCCCTTGGGGATCTTCGGAAAAGCCCGCGCCAAAAGCAGTTTGCCCGCCGTGGTCGTCCCCAGCAGGGAAACGGGCAGCATCAGCATCCAGAACAGAATGCTCAGCCCGTAGATCAGAATATTGGAGCCGTATTGATTCAGCCCCGCCAGCTTTCGCCCCGCGTCCCAGCATTCCTCCGGCTGCCATGGCTCCAGCATGCTCAGCCACAGGGCCCACAGCACGCAGCAAAAAAGCGGCAGGGCGATGAACAGCCAATCCCTCCTTTTCTCCCGGCGGTCCGGCTCCGGGCTTCCCCGGCGGAGGGGGAACAGCTCCAGCAGCGCCACACCCCACACGGCCCCCATGCCCGGCGCGGCGAACAGCAGCGTCTTGCCCAGACCGTCCCCCAGCAGGGGATGAAGTCGCTCCAGGCTCACGTCGCCGCCGGAGAAGACCGTGGAGCAAAGCACCAGCGCCGCCAGCAGCCAGCGCATCGTATACGCCCCGTAGGCCGCGCCCTTGTCCCGGCTCAGCCAGCTGGATACCACCGGGAAAAACGTCACCACCAGCGGCCACGCCAGCGGCGTTTTCGCCGGGATCAGATCGGAAATCAGCGAGTTGGAGGCCAGCATACACAGGTATGCGTCCAGGCACAGGTTGGGCAGCAGCAGAAGCGCCCAGTAGCGCCTGCCGCCCTCCAGCCCGCCACGGCAGGCCCGCCGCCACAGAAGCCACAACAGCAGCGTGGGCACGGTCAGAAAGACCTCCGCCTGCCATGTGGTCTGCCGCAGATGGTCGTAGCCGGACTGAATGGTCCACAAAAGCAGCTGTGTGGTCAGCTGCATGGCCCCCAGCACCCGGAAGGCCAGCCGAAGCCCCGCGTCCCGCTCCCGCTGCATGGCGCCGGGGCTGTCCACCTGCGTCCGGGTCTGGCGGGCCCGGCGAATCCATGCGATCATTCCTTCTTCCTCCCGTCAAAGCGGCGCATCCGTCCGTAGGCCCGCTTCATTTCCTCCGGGTTGCTCAGATAGGCCCGCAGGCGCTGACGGAAGGTGGGGGCCCGAAACAGCAGATCGGGGTTATGGGTACGGCGGGGGCTTCCCGGGGCCAGAAAGGGCTGCCCCAGACTTTCCATGGCCGCCACCCAGCACAACAGCATCACTACGGCATAACACAGGCCGGAAATCCCCGTAATGCCCGCCGCCAGCAGCAGCACCACCTGCCCCATCCGAAAGGCGAAGGACAGCGGATAGTTGGGCATGGCGTAGCTTCCCAGCCCGGAAAGAGCCACCACGATAATCAGAAGCGGGCTGACCAGCCCCGCGTCCACCGCCGCCGTGCCTAAGATCAGCGTACTGACCAGCCCCAGCGACGAGCCCATCATGCCGGGGATGCGGATGGCCGATTCGTTGATCAGGGCGAACACCGCCACCATCAGGAGGGTTTCCTCAAACAGATTGATGGGCACGTTGGTGCGGCTTTGCATGATGCTGGTCAGCAGCGTCATGGGGATGGTGATGGGATGATACACCACCAGACTGACGAACACTGCGGGCAGCAGCAGCGTCACCAGCGCCCCCAGCAAGCGCAGAAGCCGCATGAAGGTACCGTACTGCCAGCGCATATAGCTGTCGTCCGGCGCGTGGAACAGGTGCCACAGGCTGACGGGAAGGGCCAGCGCCCGGGGGCTTCCGTCCAGCAGCAAAACGGCCTGTCCCTCCATCAGGAAGCTGACCACCCGGTCGGGCCGCTCCGTGCCCACCATCTGGGGCAGGGGTGCGTAGGGATCGTCCTCAATCAGCTGCTCCAGCGTTCCGGCGGACAGAACATAATCCAGCCCCACGCCGTCCAGCCGCCGCTGAAGCTCCTCCACCGTTTCCGCAGGACACACGCCGTCCAGATAGCACAGCGCGACCTGCCCCGGCGTTTCCGTGCCGACTTTCCGTATGCTGCAAACAAAATCCGGCGATGGGAGCCGCCGGTGCAGAATGGTCAGATTGTCCCGCAGGGTTTCGTTGAAGGCGTCGTTTGGCCCCACCACCACCGTTTCATTCTGAGGGGTGGAAAGGGCGCGGCGGGAATAGGAGCGCAGGTCGATCCGCAAAGCCTGATCGCATCCGTCGATCAATAAAAGGCACAGGCCCCGGAGCAGATCATCCAACGCCCGCGAAATTTCCGGCCCGCTTTCCGCCTCCGGCACGGTGAGCACGTTCTGCAGCGCCTGCTCGGCGGCGCTTCGGCCCGTCAGGGACAGAGGGCTGTTCATCATGGGCCGAAGGATATGCTGCGCCATCTGCTCCCCATCGGAAAGCCCCTCCACATACACAAGGGCACACTCCTGCCCCAGCGCGCTGAAGCGCCTTACCACCACATCGTCGTTTACGTCCAGATGGAGCCGTTCCTGAAGCGTCTTCAGGTTTTTCTCCAGATTCCGGGAAAAAATCGTCTGCATCCGTCCTGCTTCCCCTTTGACTGTTTGGTTCATTCGCGCTAGTAGTATGGCTCAGGAAAGGAAGAAAAATGCAGGCGGCGTTTGCATGGAAAAAGAACAAACACCCCATCCGCGCCGAAAGGCACGAACGGGGCGTTCGCCGATTTTCAAAAAAAACTTATTCCTGCCGGTAGCAGACCCGATGTAAAATCTGATCCTGATACTCCCGATCCAGTTCCACGAAGCGGCCGCTCCAGCCCCAGACCCGGACGATCAGGTTCCGATGGGCTTCGGGATGAAGCATGGCGTCCTGAAGCGTTTCGGGCGAAACGGCGTTCAGCTGCAGCTGATGGCCGCCCAGCTGAATAAAGGTGCGCACCAGCTGCGCGGTCTTCTGCGTTCCCTCCGGCGTGCGGAAAAGGGAATCGTGCAGCTCCAGCGTCAGGGGGCCGCCGTTCATGACGCGGTTCAGGCCCGGACGGGCCATGGCGCGGACGGCGCTCAGGGGCAGAGAACTGCCGCAGGTCAGCGACGGCGTGAAGTTGGCCGACAGCGGCTCGCCCGCCCTGCGGCCATCGCAGGTAGCGGGAAGTTCCCGGCCATGCCAGAGGTAATACATGGCGCTGCCCGTCCCGGCGCGGAAGACGCCGCCCCGCTCGTTCCGGCGGCCCTGCCAGGAATCGGCAAAGGCGCTCAGCAGCGCGTCCGCCAGCGGAATGCAGCTTTCGTCCCGGCCCAGCTTGGGCGCGTCCAGCAGCGTCCGCCGCAGGACAGGCTCCGACGCGAAGTCATCCGCCAAGGCGGCCAGCAGGACTTCCTTTGTCACGGACTTTTCTTCAAAGATCAGCTTCTTCACCACGGCCAGCTGGTCTACCGCAGTCGCGAAGCCGGTGCCGTGAATGCCGTAATTGTTGTACTTTGCGCCCAGCGAAATATCCTGCCGCCAGTCGCTCATGAGCAGGGACTGGTAGGGCGCGGGCTCTACCCACAGCGGCTTCAAAGAGGCTTCCAGCTCGTCAGCCCGCCGGAAAAGCTCCTGCTTCACCTGCGCGAAGAATTCCTCATACGTGTGGCAGGAAACCAGCTTTTCCCGCACCATCCGGCTGACCACGTCCGCCAGCGAAACCGCGCCGATATTGGGAATATCCATCCCCTTGCCGGGAATGATGAACTCCCAGCAGGCCGCGACGGTATAGTCTCTGGCGTCCTCCGGCGCATAACCCATGGCGATCATCGCGGGAATGACCACGTCGTCGTTGGCATACTGAGGGAAGCCCAGACCCTGACGGGTCAGCTCGGTTCCCTTTTCGTACAGGGAAAGGGGCGTGTTCCGATCAACCCGCAGGTTGATCTTGGGGTCGATCTGCCGGTTTTCCAGCGCCGCCCGCAGGCAGAGAAGGGTCAGCTCGTTCACGGCGCAGCGGCCCTCCCGGTCGCAGCCGCCCAGCATCAGGCTCTGACCGTTGTCCCCCAGCTGCATGCCGGTGTAAAGATCGTTATCCCGGTTGCAGGACAGGAAGAATTCCTTCGTCAGATGCAGGGCTTCTTCATCGGTCAGCGTTCCGGCTTGCTTATCCGCCTGATAGTAGGGGTACATGTACTGGTCGAACCGGCCCAGCGTATTGTGATAGGTATTGCTGGCCCAGAGCACGAAATGCAAAAGCCGCAGCAGGCACAGCGCCTCCCGGTAGGTTTTCGCGCCCTTCCGGACGGCGCGGGACAGGACGGGATCCTCCAGCCGGTCGGCAAAGGCCAGCACCGCGTCCACGCAGACGTCCTGCGCGTGGGATGCACCCCGGCGGGCCAGCAGGCCGCCCCGGAGTACGCCCTCCCAGTCGGAGCTCAGGTTGCAGACCCGGCCCTGCTCATGAATATGGCAGCCCTGACGCAGCCGTTCGGCCTCGCCGGGGGCGTAGATATCCGGGAAACGGATGATGGAACGTGCCAGCGGAATGGGCGAATCCACCGGCGCGGCGTCCTCTTCCTCCAAAAAGAGCCGAAGCCGCAGAGCGGCCCGTTCGTCCAGCGGAAGGGCGGGGTCTTGAATCTGCCGGGAAATTTCCTCCCAGCGCTGAGGGGTCAGTTCACGACGCATGGTATTTTCGCCTCCTGAAAGGATTCCAGATGAATTTGGGGTTCCTGCCCGGTGGGAAAGCCGGGATCGTAGTTCATCCCTGCCGCCGCATATTTCGCGCCGGCGGTTTTGTGATAGGGAAGCAGCTCCACCCGTTCCAGCCGGGCAGCGCCCTGAAGCAGCGCCGCTGTCCGGCGCATGTTTTCCTCGGTGTCGTTCACGGTGGGGATCAGCGGAATCCGGATCCAGAAGGGGATACCGCTTTTCTTCAGCCAGTCCAGATTCCGCAGAATCGGCCCATTGTCCACCCCTGTCCACCGGCGGTGCAGCGCCGGATCCGCCAGCTTGACATCCATGATGACCAGATCCATGGCTTTCGCTACCCGCTGAAAAACCTCCGGCTGGGCATAGCCGCTGGTCTCGATGGCTGCATGGGCTTCCGGCAGAAGGGCGCGTACCGCCAGCACGAAATCCGGCTGCATCAGTACTTCCCCGCCGGTGAAGGTCACGCCTCCCCCATTGAGCTGCAAAACCGGCAGGCTGGGCCGAATCTTTTCCGCCACTGCCTCCGCCGTCATTGCCCGTCCGCACAGCCGCCGCGCGCCGACCGGGCAAACGCCGACGCATGCGCCGCAGCCCGTGCAGCGCTCCGGCGAGGGGCAGACCTTTCGGCAGGCTCCGCAATGGACGCACATCTGGGAAACCATGATCTGCGGCGCGGCGGAAAGCCCCTCGGGATTATGGCACCAGTGGCAGCGCAGCGGGCAGCCCTTGAGAAACACGGCATAGCGAATGCCGGGGCCGTCGTACACGGCGAATTCTTCCAGATCAAAGACTTGTCCCGTCAACGCCTTCCCTCCTTTTCTCTGAATCTCAAAATTGTTAACGTTAATAATGCCGAAAATATCTTACCATAGCCTTTCCGTCCTGTCAATTCAAAATCAGAATTCGCTTACAAAACAGAGTTTTTCCCGTTTTCCGCTTTTTCGTGAATGCCTTGCATCCGCTGATCCAGCCGGGCGCTCACTTCCGCGCACTCCCGCAGCTCGGCGAAGATGGCCTCGTCGTTCGTCAGATCCTTCTTATAGCGAATCTTGTGCTCCAAACTGGCCCACCAGTCCATGGCGATGGTGCGCAGCTGCACCTCCACCTTCATCCGGCGGGTCTGATTATGCAGAAAAATCGGAATCTCAATAATCAGATGCAGGCTGCGGTAGCCGTTATCCTTGGGGTTCTGAATATAATCCTTGCGCTCGATCAGCGTCACATCGTCCTGCCGAAGCAGCGCATCGGCCAGCATATAAATATCGCTGGGAAAGGCGCAGATGACCCGCAGGCCCGCAATATCCCGCAGGTTTTTCTCGATGCTCTCCACCGTCATGGGAATGCCCTTACGCACGGCCTTATCCACGATGCTCTCCGGCGACTTGATGCGGGACTTGATGCTTTCGATGGGGTTGCGGTCGTACAGCAGGGAAAGTTCCTCGTCCAGCACGTTGAACTTCGTCTCTACCTCCATCAGCGCGCAGCGGTAGCAGGACATCAGCTCCTGATAGGGCATGGCGTATTTTTTCAGCCAATTCCGAATTTCCGACTGGCTCAGCCGTTCCATCAGCGCTCTTTCCAGCGAAAGCGCCTCCCGGACTTTCTTTTCTTTTTCCATATGGCTTCCTCCGAATCAGCATTCACCGCCCGGACAAAAAAGCGGGCGTATTTTTCTCTTCCCTTACAGAAAGGAATACGACATCCGACGCTTCAACTCCTGCCGAAGGAGCCTTTCACAAAATGCCATGCCCCAAAAACGGGCTTTTTGCCGTAAAATAAGTAAAAACATGCCCCAATCTCTCTCAAAATACGTAAAAAATGGCTGAATCTTTGTTAACTCAGGCGTTCAGGCATTGACAGCCGCATTTTGTTTTGCTATACTCCCATTCTGCTACCCCAACTATGTAAGGAGGATATTACTATGAATAAAGCTGAACTGGTAAATGCGATCGCTGAGAAAGCTGCTCTGTCCAAGAAGGACGCCGAGAAGGTGCTGGCCGCCTTCACCGAGACCGTGACCGAGTCCCTGACCGCCGGTGAAAAGGTGCAGATTGTAGGCTTCGGCAGCTTCGAAGTGGTGAACCGCGCCGCCCGTACCGCCCGCAACCCCCGCACTGGCGAGGCTGTGGAGATCGCCGCTTCCAAGGCTCCCGCTTTCAAGGCCGGTAAGGCTCTGAAGGACAGCGTGAACAAGTAAGTTCTGTTTTTCCTCGCCCCGCGTTTCGTTCGGCACACGAATGAAACGCGGGGTGTTTTTGTTTGGGGATAAAAGAGCCCCCTTCGGGCTTTTCTGTGTCCGAAGGGGGTTCGTACATTCTTTCAGGAGGCTCCGTATAGCGCTGTCCGGCAAGCCGTCTTTACCGCTCCATACGGTAGTATTTGAAAAGATCATCTTCGGCGATCAGGCGAAAGCCCACCTTTTCCAGAACGTGCTGGCTTCGGATATTCTTCCTGACGGCATCCGCATTGACTGCGGCCATTCCCAGCTCGTCAAAGGCATATTGGACCGCCATGCGCTCGGCCTGCGTTCCGTATCCTTTTCCTTTCACAGCGTCGTTCTGCAGATGAATGCTCAAGGTGCATTCTGCTTTCTCCCGGTCTATCCGCTTCAGCTGCAGCTCTCCGATGGATCTATCCTCCAGCATGATGGCAAACAGAATGCGCGAGGTTTCGTTTTTCGAGTCAAAATACCGGTCAACCGCCGCTTTCTCATAGGAATACGGCTTGAAAAGGGACATATCCGTATAGATGGACGCATCGTTGCTCCAGCCCTTATACAGTTCATGACAAAGTTCCCTTGTCATTTTCTGTAACTCGATCGTTTTCATCTTTGCCCCTCTCCCTTTCGATCAGTCAATCAACGATCTCATAGCCGGACTTTTCACGCCCGATCCGCGCCGATGGCCTTAAGGAACTGCTTGGCAATGTACATGCAGCCGACCTGATTGGGATGGATGCGGTCCCAAGCGATATTGCAGGGATGCATGTGCTCAAACAGCCGGTCCCAGCCCGCCTGCAGGTCTACAAAGACCAGCTTGTATTCCTCCGCCAGTCTGCGGACGATCTCGCCGTATTCGTCCATCCGGGCCCGCATGGGATCCTTGCGGTTAGGCTCCATCATGTAGGGCGTCATCAGGATCATGCCCTTGACTTTGGGCAGCGTTTCTTCGATCAGCTTGCGGTAGGTGGCCTCGTATTCGTCCGTTGGCACATGCTGCTCCGGCATCTGCGGACTGTCGAACTGCCGCCAAACGTCGTTGATGCCGATCAATATGCTGACGAAATCCGGCTTCAGATCCAGCACGTCCGTCTGCCAGCGGCGATCCAGATCCCGGATCTGATTGCCGCTGATGCCCATATTGACAATGCGCAGGTTCAGTTCCGGGTACATGCAGCACAGAAGCGAACCCACATCGGCCACATAGCTGGTGCCCCACGCTTTGAACAGCCCCTCGCCTACCGGCCTGGCGCGGTCGTAATCCGAAATGGAGTCGCCGATGAACAGCAGTTTATCGTTTTTTCCCAAAAGCATTTTCGTGTCCTCCTTTGCCGTAAAAGCGCGTCCGGCGCTTTTTCCAGCGCCCAGTATAGACGCAGAAAAAAGCCGCTGTCAAGAAACATTCTTCCACATTTTCCCGCTTATCTACGAAACGTTGATTGTGCCAAGCGTCGCTTTCGGCTATGATGACAGAGGAGGTGGACAAAATGGATCCCATCAAAACAGGAGCGGTGATCCGCTCCCAACGTCAAATGAAAGGCATGACTCAGCTGGAACTGGCCGAAAAGCTCTGCGTCAGCGACAAGACCGTATCCAAATGGGAGTGCGGCGGCGGCGCGCCGGATATTTCCCTGCTGCCTGCGCTGGCCCGGGTGCTGGATGTGGATGTAAAGGCCCTTTTATACGGCGGCTTGCAGGAGCGCGGTTCCAGCAGCGGCAATCTGAAAAAGCTGAATTTTTACGTCTGCCCGGAATGCGGCAATCTGCTGTTTTCCACCGAACCGACCGACGCGGTCTGCTGCGGCCGGAAGCTGTCTCCCCTGCCCGTTCGCGCCGCCGAGCCGGAGGAACGGCTGCTCGTGGAGCTTTCCGACGGAGAATGGTACGTGATCTCGAATCACGAGATGAGCCGGGAACATTCCCTTTCCTTTATCGCTTTTCTTTCCAACGATACGCTGATTCTGAAAAAGCTGTACCCGGAATGGAGCCCGGAAGCCCGTTTCCCCTTCTTTGCCCATGGCACGCTGTTCTGGTACTGCACCCGTCACGGGCTGGCGGCACAGCAGGTGTAATGGAAGCGCCGGGCAGGTATTCAGATCCGATGGGCGATCTTCAGGGCAACAAACAGCTTGCCAAAGTCGTGATTGGCACGGGCGAGGCCGGTCACTTCATAGCCGCTTTCTTCCAGCACGTCGCCTGCTTCCAGAAAATCGTAAAGCTCCAGATGATAAAAATCGCAGCCCGCCTGAACGCCCGCCAGTTCCATTTCGACGGCGATGCAGCCTTCGCTTTTCCGCCGGGCGACCAACCCTTTCGTTTCCCGAAGCATACAGTCGGTGGTCCACACCCGGCCCTGCACATAGGGGATCTGAAGCGCTTCAAAGATTTCCTTCAGCCGGTCGCTGTTGGCAATCCGGATATAATCCGCCGGAGGAGCGTAATAGTAAGAGCAGCCTTCGCCGCGATAGCTTTCCGTGGGCAGGATAAACCTGCCTGCGGTTTTTTCACGATCCAGACTGCCGCAGGAGCCGAACATGATAAACTTTTGGGCTCCGGTGAGCCAGCTGGCCTCATAGCACAGCGACGCGGCCAAGGCCGAGCCGATGTCCGTCAGATAGAAGCCGATGTTCTCGCCCTCATGGCAGAACTGATAAATGGTCTTATTGCCGTTGCAGCTGGTCAGCGTGCCGATGGGCTGGCATTCAAAGGTATCCAGCAAATACTGATGGATGCTTTTGGAAAAGAGAATCAGGCATTTTTCCACCAGATGGCCGGGCTCGCCGTAAAAATCCCGCAGGCTGAGCATTGGTTCCGTCTGAATATCATAGCTGTCGGTAATCATGGCCCTTTCCCTTCTGTTTTGAAAATGGCGTTCAGGCTTCCGGCTCCATCTGCGCCGCGGCCAGAAGCCGATCCTTCAAGGTGGTGTAGCGCTTGGCCACGTGATCGTTTTCCACCATCTGGCGAATCACTTCTTCCCGCCCTACCAGTACGACCAGCTGCCGGGCGCGGGTCAGGGCGGTATAGAGCAGGTTCCGGGCCATCAGCATGGGCGGCCCGCCCACCACCGGCATGACCACCACCGGGAATTCGCTGCCCTGGCTTTTATGAACGGTCAGGCAATAGGCCAAGTCCAGCGCGTCCAGCTGCTGCTTCTGATAGGTGACGGCCCGGTCGTCGTCAAACAGCACGGTCATCATATGTTCGGCCGGGTCGATATGCTCGATGTAGCCCACGTCGCCGTTGAACACGCCCGCGCCTTCCTCCGGCCCAAAGGGCGTCTGGCGGGTATATTCGATCTGATAATCGTTTTTGGTCTGAATGACCTTGTCCCCCACCCGATATTCGGTTTCGCCGTGCAGCAGGGAGTCCACGCCGGGACGCTCCGGGTTCAGGGTCTCCTGCAGCAGACGGTTCAGGTTGGCCGCGCCGCAGTCGCCCTTTTTGGTCGGCGTCAGCACCTGAATGCAGCGGGTGGCCTGAGCCTGCCACTGCTCCTTGGGAAAGCCCAGATATTTGGGCAAACGGGAGCGCAGCAGGTCGCAGATGGCCTGCGCCGCTTCGGACTGCAATACCTTTCGGGTAAAGAAAAAATCCGTGTCCCGGCTGCGCAGAACGGGCATTTCTCCATGGTTGATCCGATGGGCGTTGAGGACGATCATGCTGCTCTCGTCCTGCCGGAAAATATCCGTCAGGCGAATGGAGGGCACCACGTCGCTGTCCAGAATATCCTTGAGCACATTGCCCGCGCCCACGCTGGGCAGCTGATCCGCGTCGCCCACCAGAATGACGCGGGTGCCGGGCAGCACAGCGCGCATCAGCCCGCGCATCAGGTTCACGTCCACCATGCTCATTTCGTCTACAATCAGGCAGTCGCATTCCAGCGGATAATCCTCGCTTCGGGCGAAAGCGCCGCTGTCGCCGCCGTATTCCAGCAGCCGGTGGATGGTTTTGGCCTCCTCGCCGGTGGCCTCGCTCATGCGCTTGGCGGCGCGGCCCGTCGGCGCGCACAGGAGAATGTCGTTATTGTCCTTCAGCAGGGACAGAATGCAGCGGATGATGGTGGTTTTGCCGGTGCCAGGGCCGCCGGTAATGACCAGCACGCCTTCCTCCACGGCGCTGCGGATGGCCCTGCGCTGCGTTTCGGAGAACGAAACGCCGGTTTCCTTTTCGTATTCGGCAATCCGGCTGTTCAGGCCCTGCACCCGCTTATAGGGCCGGGCGTGCATCAGCCGGGTCAGCCGCAGCGCGATTTCGCTTTCCGCCAGATAATAAAGGGGCAGGCAAAGGGCGTTTTCGCAATCGGGAATGGAAAAGCCCACCATCATTTTTTCCAGCAGCGCATGGGAAATCTGCGCGTCCACCAGCTCTTCCGGCGCATGCAGCATGGCTGCGGCCCGGCTGAGCAGCATTTCCCGGGGAAGATAGGTATGCCCCGCCCCGTTGGCCGCCTCGCTGAGCAGATAAAACAGCGCGGCGCGGATGCGGAACTCGCTCTGGGGATCCATGCCCATGCTGAGGGCGATGCGGTCGGCGGTCAGAAAGCCTACGCCGTCGATATCCATCACCATGCGATAGGGATTTTCACGAATCAGCTCTACGGTATTTTCCCCGTAATATTTGCCGATCCGCATAGCCAGATTGGGGCTGATGCCGTAATTCTGCAAGAACACCAGCACCCGGCGCATGCCCATCTGCTGGGCGTAGCTTTCCAGGATCATGGCGGCTTTTTTCTTGCCGATACCGCTGACCTCGGTCAGGCGTTCGGGATGCTCGTCCAGAATTTCCAGCGCGTTTTCCCCGAAATGCCGCACGATCAGCTTGGCCGTAGACGGGCCGATGCCTCGAATCAGGCCGGAGCCCAAATACTTTTCAATGGCGGTTTTCCCGGTCGGCGGCGTAATGGTGCATTTCAGGGCATGAAACTGCTTGCCATAGGCGGGGTGTTCCGTCCAGCTGCCCTCAAAGGTCACGTTTTCGCCAGGGCTTAATTCCGGCATCTGCCCCACCACGGTCTGCGTGGTGCGGCCCACCGTGACCCGCAGCACCGTATAGCCGTTTTCATCGTTGCGGAAGGTGGTATCCTGCACCACCGCTGTTAACTGCTCGGATTCCAACCCTCCGCCTTCTTTCTTCATCGTTCTTTCGTAGGTTTCCAAGCGGGATTCAGGCCAGCTTGCTGTTCAGCCAGCCGATTAGGTCGGCATAGACCTCTTCCTGATTGATCTCGTTGAACATCTCGTGCCGTCCGCCCTCGTAGAGCTTGAGCGTCACATCCCGAACGCCTGCCGCCCGGATCTCCTCATACACCTGCCGCACACCCTGCCCGTTGCTGCCGACCGGGTCGTGATCGCCCGCAAAAAGCAGCACGGGAACGTCCTTTTTCATGGCGGAGAGATGCTCCGGGTACAGGCGGCGCAGGCCGTCGAACATATCCGCATAGGCCCGGGCGGTGAAGGGAAAGCCGCACAGCGGGTCGGCCTTATACTTGGCCACCTGCTCCCCGTCCCGAGTGAGCCAGTCGCTGTCGGTCTGGGGATTTTCCACCTTTTTGTTATTGGCGGAGAAATTCATATGATGCAGCAGCATGCAGGGCTTCTGTGCCCCGCCGAAGAAGCACTGTACGGCGGCGATGGCCGTTCCCGCCATCACAATGCCCTTCCCAAAATGGCCGGTGCCGCTGAAAATCGCGCCTGCCAGCCCTTCTTCGTACTTCAGGCAGTAGGTGCGGGCCACGAAGCTGCCCATGCTGTGCCCCAACAGGAAATAAGGCAGCTCAGGATACTGGGCCTGCACCTCCCGGCGCAGGGCGTTGGTATCTTCGATCAGCGCATCCCAGCCATCCTTTTCGGCAAAATAGCCCTTCACCGCCGCGTTCCGGCCATGGCCCAGATGGGTATGCCCCACCACCAGAAAGCCCGCCTGATTCAGCGCTTTCGCAGGCGCGTCATAGCGGTCGATATGCTCCGCCATTCCGTGCACAAACTGCACGATCGCCTTCGGCTCGCCGTCCGCGGGCCAAAGCCGCTTTTCCAGTTCCTGTCCGGTAACGGAACGAAAACTTCCTTTGATCGCCTCTGCCATGAAACGTTCCTCCTTCAAGTCCAAAATCGAGCGTCTTTCTTTCATTATAACATGCTGCCCAAAAAGGCACAATGCCCATTCGGGGAATGAGCGCGGCAAGGCGTTCGGAGGGGAGGGGATGCTGCCAACAATTTACATTTGTCGAGTAGCTTTTGCGCCCATGAACGGATATAATAGGAATCGTCCTAAGACCATAGCATTTTTCGTTCGATGCAACGGCAAAAACCGAAGGTTTAGGGGAGAAAAATCGAGATTTTTGCCAGCGGCAGATGACGGAAAATGCCCCGTTAGCGCCGCTGCCGAACGGTGCGTTGAGCGTGCAGAAAGGAAAGGTGATGGACTGCTATGAAACATCTTCAAAAAATTGGCTTATTTCTCGCAATGGTTCTCGTTTTTTCAGCAATGATTATGCAGCTTTCTTATGCAGAAGAGCCGCTTTATACCTACGACGAACTCATGGACGCATTGTACGAGGCCGCAGAAAAGAATGGCCCGACATACACATGGTCTTTTCAGGAAAAGGCGGATTTCTACAATAAATATATTTACTTCAATAAGGGAAGCCGGCGCGGCGTTCCTGACGAAACCTGTCTGGATACAGACACCGTTATTGAAATCGCGAAGAAACACGTTGCAGAGTACTTAACGGAAAACAAGATCGACGCAGATCTCGAACAATGTCTTGTTGATGTAGATTTCTGGATCGAATGCTTCATGGATCAGGAACGCGAACATGAGTATTATTCGGTCTTGTTTTTCAAAGAAAGAGAAAAGCCAACGGAAGATAGAAAAATCTATTCCAGTCAGTATTATGTAGCGCTCTCTCCCTATTCCGGAGAAGTATGGTACTTCACGGACCTGAAAAAAGAGAAAGAAGAAAACCATATTTACGACGAATGAACGTATTTTGCTGTTGCCGTCCGGGTAGAAACACAACCGTTACGCTTTGCGGTGGTTTTTATGGCAAGCCGATCTATAACAAGATTAACAAAGGGAGCACAAACATGAAACAATACTTAGCCAGCTTACTGGTAGTGATTTTTGCATTATGTACTGTCCCCAGTCTTTCAGTTGCCGATGCTGCCGCGCCGCCCATTCAATATGCCGAAGATCACGAGCTAACTCCTTATTCGTTCGAAAATTTCCAAGACAAGCTTTCTATTCAGCTTGATGAAAAATGGAAGCAGTTTGTTTTCTTTTGGCCTGAAGACAATCACGTTGAAGTTGATGAGCATGTTCTAACAAGCCTTCCTGTTGTTGCAACCAATCAACAGGAAGTTGTGCTTTTGACTTTTCAGCGAGACAGCAACGACCAGCAGTTGAATTTGTCTTCTGCCAACGAGAAAGCGCTGATCCCTTCTATCCATCATGGCGTTATTAAGTTAAGAGCTTTCTCCTGCTGGAAAGTATATGAAAATTCTTTACAGGACATAAATTTATACTATTCAATCGAAACAAGTGATAATCGTTATAGTTTTCAATCATGTTTTACACATGTCGCAGGTATAGAAACAAATTGGAGATTTGAAGTCTTTGTTGTACAAACATCTGAACCGATAGAAAGCCAGTATGTCCAACAATTGTTTTATGATTGCTATACTTTTGTATTAACAAGAGAATTGACCGGAAGCATCGGATACGCAAGAAATGAGGAAGATGTTCTTGGATTTGATCTCGATTCTGTAGAAATCCAACAATTTAATGCGAGAACATTTGATATCAATCAATATCTTTCCCCATTAGCACTAATGACACAAACGGTTGTTGATACTTCAAAACATGGAAATGGAAAAATGCTTATCCTCCGAGACGGCCCCGGCGGGGAAAAGATTGGAAAGCTTTCTAACGGGTCGGAAGTTTTCATATCATCTATGCAAAGTGAATGGGCGTTTCTTATCGGGAAGAATAAAGCAGGGTTTGTGAATACCAAATTTATAAAAGGAACCAACGCATACCTGCAGCAGGATTAAAAAAATCGTGCCGGGGCCATGTAGTCCCGGCACATATTTTGCAGGCTGCGAATCCCGCTTCCCCCAGCTGTTGGCAAAGAGCGCTTTCCCCTCCGTCGGCATAGCCGGTGGCCTTCTCCTGCCAAAAAGAAAATCCCTTGAGAACTTTGATTCTCAAGGGATTCACGATGGTGGCTCCGACTGGATTCGAACCAGTGACACTCCGGGTATGAACCGAATGCTCTAGCCAGCTGAGCTACGGAGCCATGTTGGTTGCGGGGGAGGGACTTGAACCCCCGACCTCCGGGTTATGAGCCCGACGAGCTACCAAACTGCTCTACCCCGCGTTATCGGTTGCTTTCGCAACGATGATGATTATATAACAGAACTTCGAATCTGTCAACACCTATTTTTCCAAAAAAAGAATTTTTTATGAAAGCCCTTCTCCCGCAGGCGTTGGTGCCTTGCGCTTGACGGAAAGACCTTTGCCGGATAAAATAGGCAGGCAAAGAAGGAGATGCTATGTTTCGAATTTATCCGGAACATGGCTTCCCGATACGAGGAAAAAAACCGGTGTCATGGAAAGGGTGAAAACAGTGCAGCTTCGCCATGCAGAGCAGGGAAAAGGGCTCAAATCAACGAAAATTTCCCTTTTTCATCGGAGCGTCAGGGTCAAACTGATGACGCTTCTGATTGCTTTTACAGTGGTCACAACCGTTTTTACCGGTTTTTGGCTCTATCAGCGCACCTCCAGTCAGCTGATGGAGGACGCATGGCGTCAGCAGGAGGCGCTGCTGAAAACCACCTGCGTTTCCATGGATCAGCAGTTGGAACAGCTGAACTCCTTTTCGTGGCAGCTGAGCAATGACCGTTCCGTAGAAACCTTTCTTTTCTTATCCGACCAAACGCCCTCTCATATCCTCATCAAGAAAGACTTGATTGAAACCCTGAAGAACATGAAGGCCTTCAGCAATACGCTTTGCGATATCGGGATTTATTTCAGCAAGCTGGATTTAATCATTACCTCCGAAAGCAGCTTTTCCTCCAAAGACTATTATGAAAAAATCGATTTCCTATCTCTGAAAGGCATTCAGGAAGTACTGCATCAGAATACGGAAACCTCCCTTTGCCTGTTTGCGGGCCTCTCCACCATTCATCGGGTGATGAGTCAGGATTCTGTGCTGGTTTTCGCCAGCTCCCTTCCCATGAATTCGCCCTATCAGCAGGGCTTCGCGTTTTATCATTTGCAGATTGAAAAGCTGAAAAACTTTTTGCCGGAAAGCGAAAACGGCGTTTTACTGCTGGCGGATTCGCAGGGCAATCCCCTGCTGCCCTGCGAGGACGAAGCAGTGGCGGAGGTTTGCCGTCTTTTTATGAAGGGCGGTCAGAAAACCATCCGTTACGGCGGCAGAGAGTATGGCGTTATGGCCAGAAAAACCATTGCGCCGGGGCTTGTGTGCATCGCCGTCGTTCCCTACAGCCAACTGCTGGCTCCGGCAGAACGGACGAAACAGCTGACCATGCTGGTCATGGGCGTTTGTATGCTGGCAGGCGTTCTGGCCGCCGTATTTGCCAGCCAGAAAATGTACGCGCCGCTGGAACAGCTGCTCAGGCAGGTAGACCAGATGGGTCACCTGCTATCCGGGCAGCGTCAGACCAACGAGTACGCTCTGTTGAGCGATGCTATTCGGCTGATTGCCGAAGAAAATCACACGCTGACCCTTTCCAACCAGGAAACGATTCGTTTGCTGAAAAATAAACTGCTGCCGGAATGGATGGAAGGCAGGATGCGGGGCGACTGGCAGAGCGTTCTGGCGCAGGCGCAGATTTTTCTTCCCTATCAGCGGGTTCAGGCGGCGGTGATCGAAATCAACTTCCGGGAAAGCGAGCGGCTTCGGGAAGAACTGGGGCAAAATGTGCCGGACTGGATTGAGCGGGCTCAAACCGAGGCTGACTACGGCCCCATGCGGATCTGGTGCGCCCAGCGAACCGACGGTTGTCTGCTGGTTCTGTTCAATCTGGACATCGATCATCCGTGTCCTGAGCTGATTTATCAATTTTTGGAAAAATGCTGCGAGCGTTTTTCCGTCTGTACGGCGTGCAAAATCGGCATTGGCCGCGCTTACGGCACGGAAAGCGCAGCCGACTCGCTGGTGGACGCCATGATGGCGCTCCGCTGCGGAAAACGCACCGACGAACGGGCGCTGTATTATGCCGAAGAGATCGTGCTGCCATCCGCTCAGGATTATCCGCTCAGTGCGGAGCAACAGCTTTTGAATTACATCACCAGCGGCCAGAAAGAAGAGACGCACCGCTTTCTTAAGAATCTCTGCGAAAGTCACGATAATGCGCCCCTCTTAAAGCGCAACGTAGCGCAAGCGCTTCTCTTCACCGCACTGCGCGCCGCCAAGCAGGCGGGCGTTGAATCCGCCTTTGAGGAAAGTCTGGAACAGACCGGCCTGTCGTCCAGTCTGCTTCCCATGGGAGAAGAGACGCTTCAGCAGCTTTCGACCGTTTTTGACGCTATTATGGAAGCGTTGCCTTCCAATGCATCCAGTCAGGAAAAAATCCTGTACCAGAAGCTGATGGATTATCTGCTGCGGGAATATCAGAACGATATTTCGCTGGATACAGCCAGCGCGGCGCTTTCCCTTTCGCCAAGCTATATCGGTCTGATCTTCCGCAAAGTCGGCGGTACCAGCTTTCTGCGCATGCTGACAGACCTGCGCATTTCCAAGGCGAAAAGTCTGCTTTGCGAAACCCAGTTGACCGTTCGGGAAGTCGGGGCCATGGTGGGCATCGAAAACCAGAATACCTTTATCCGGATGTTCAAAAAATCCGAAGGAATCACTCCCGGACAGTTCCGAGTAGCTAATTCGACGATGAATTCGCCGATTGGATGATGCCATTTTGTCGATTTAGACGACCGTTTTCCTCAAATAGAAGATAGAAAAAAAGCAAAATACATGCTACGCTTTCTTCACGGAGGTGAAAACGCGTGAAGAAAAAAACGAAGTCGGCATTGCTCTGGCGAAGAATCTGGGCGGCAAAATATCTTTACCTGATGTTTCTGCCCGTGTTTCTTTACTATGTGTTTTTTCGCTACGCCCCTATGCTGGGCCTGAGCATCGCGTTTAAGGATTACAATGCTTTTCTGGGTTTTGACAAAAGTCCATGGGTAGGATTCAAGTACTTTAAGCAATTCTTCCATTCTATCTATCTCTGGCGGCTGGTCCGCAATACGCTGCTGATCAACCTGTACGATCTGCTTTTCAATTTTCCCGCCGCAATCATTCTGGCCCTTCTTCTCAACGAAGTGCAGCAGAAGCGGTTTAAGAAGGTCACTCGGACGATCACCTACATGCCCTACTTTATCTCCTCGGTCGTTTTGGCCAGTATGGTCGTCCAGTTTCTTTCTCCCTCCAGCGGGCTGATCAATAACGTCATCGCTTCGCTGGGCGGCGAACGTCAGTATTTTATGACGCAGCCGGAATCCTTCCGCACCATTTACACGCTGATGAATCTTTGGAAGAACATCGGCTGGAATTCCATTATCTTCCTGGCGGCGATCAGCGGCATCAACGGAGAGCTGTATGAGGCCTGCACAGTGGATGGCGGCGGATATCTGCGCCGGATGTGGCACATTACCCTACCCGGCATTTCCGGCACCGTGGTGGTGCTGCTGATTATGCGTCTGGGGCATGTGATGGACGCAGGCTATGAAACCATCCTGCTGCTGCAAAACAACGCCAATATGGAAACCAGCGACGTTATCGGCACCTACGTCTACCGCCGTGGCCTGAAGGGCGGCGAGTACAGCTATACGACTGCCGTCGGGATGTTCCAGAGCGTCATTGGGTTTGCCATGGTGATCTTCAGCAACTGGCTCAGCCGTACCTACAGCGAAAACAGCCTATGGTGAGGGAGGAGTAACTTTCATGACCATTCAAGCCGTTTCCAAGCCTCGGCATAGAATCCGGGAATCGCTCAGCCGACGCATTTTTCTCAAGCTGAACGTCGTCATTCTGCTGTTTCTCTGCTTTTTGATGCTGTATCCGGTGGTCTACGTCATAGCCGCCTCTTTTTCGGAAGAAACCGCGATTCTGCGGGGCGACGTGGCCTTCCTGCCGGTAGGCTTTCATACAAAGGCCTATTCCAAGGTTTTCAACTATCCCCAGCTCTGGACCAGCTACCGCAACACCGTGGTTTATACGCTGCTGGGCACAGCCGTGAACCTGCTTCTGACCGTATGCGGCGCTTGGGCCCTGAGTCAGAAAAAAATGCCCGGACGGCGTTTTCTGACGCTCATGTGTACGTTTACCATGTTCTTCTCCGGCGGCATGATTCCCACTTTTTTGGTGGTGAAGGAACTGAAGCTGCTCAACACCGTTTGGGCGATGATCCTGCCAGGCGCGGTGAGCACCTACAATATGATCCTGATGCGCACCTTTTTTCTGGCCATTCCTACCAGTCTGGTCGAGGCAGCGGAGCTGGACGGCTGCACGGACTTTGGGATTCTCTTCCGAATCGTTCTCCCGCTGAGTCTGGCCAGCCTGATGACCATCGGCATGTTCTATGCAGTCGGTCACTGGAACAGCTACTTCAGTGCGGTGATCTACCTGAGCAAGGCGGAAATGTATCCCCTGCAGATTGTCCTTCGACAGGTGGTCCTTATGAACGAAATCGTTGAAAACGCTACCAGCACGGAAAATAACATGGCCGAGGGAATCAAATACGCCACCATCGTGGTCGCCATGCTGCCGATGTTGTGCATGTATCCCTTCATTCAGCGGTATTTCGTCAAGGGCGTTATGGTTGGGTCTGTGAAAGAATAGGATTTTCCCCCGATTGGGGTTATCAGAACTGGTGTCCATATTCATATCAAAAGGAGGTCTTCCCATGAAAAAGGTATCCCGTTTCCTGGCGCTTCTGTTGGCAATCGCGCTGCTGCCCCTGAGCTTCGTTGCCGTCGCTCAGGCTGAGGAACCCGTCACCATCACTATCTGGGGTTCTGATCGTGAGAACATGCCCTTCCGGAACGGTCTGGAAACCATCGAACTGCTCAAGGAACGTCTTGGCATCAACATTGAGATCATTTCCGCCCCCACCGAAAGTATTTCCGAAAAGTACGGCCTGTTGATGGCCAGCGGCGATTTGCCGACCATTGTTCAGTATAAAGCCAATGATCTGCTGCTCTACAAGGATGCCTGGCAGCCTTTGAACGAGCTTCTGAACGAAACCGATACGCCCAACCTGTGGGCCGTGTACAGTGATCCCGACATGCGCCGCAGAGTCAGTGACACCGATGGAAACATTCGCTATATCGGCCAGCGTACAGCCATCACCTGCGGCAAGGTGTATTTTTACCGTCAGGACTGGCTGGACAAACTCAATCTGGAAGCCCCGAAGACGGCTGAGGATCTATACAACGTTTTCAAGGCGATTAAGGAAGGCGACCCCAACGGCAATGGCGAAGCGGACGAAATTCCCTTCTCCGTGCGAAAGCAGGGCAAAAACAATCGCAGCAATCTGATGGCTTTCATCAACAACTGGGGCATTGCCGAAACCTTCTTTGCTGAGGATGGCAAGGTAAAATTCGGTGCTACCGACGCGCGCATGAAGGAAGCGCTGGAGTGGCTGCACCGCTGCTACGAGGAAAAGCTGATCGACATGGAATACCTTACGCTGGACAAAACTGCCTGGTATAGTGAATGGACCAACAATCAGGTCTTCATGAGCTATGACTGGGCTGCCTACATCGACAATGTGAGCAATTTGTTCAAAAACGAAAACAGCGATATCCGCATTGTTGGTGCACTTCCTCCGGAAGGTCCCACCGGCATCAGCGAAACCCGTGACCAGCTTCAGCCTATCGCTGATGGCGAATGGAATGCCGCTATTTATGTAGGCGCTACCGACGAACAGAAGAAAGCCGCCATGAAGCTGTTCGATTACCTGTACAGCGAAGAGGGCATGCTGCTGATGAACTTCGGCGTGGAAGGCGAACAGTTCGAGTACGTGGACGGCGAAATCAAGTACACCGATCTTATCATGAACAACCCCGACGGTTTGTCCCCGCAGGATGCGCTGCGTTCCTTCGGCGTACAGATTTTGCTGACTCTACGCCAAGATGCCCGCTATGAGCGTGCTTTCGTGACCGATGAAGTCAACCGCATCCGCGACCTTTACGAAAGCGAAAACCACATTGGCGCTGCCTTCCCCACGCTGGACTTTACCAGCGATGAGCAGAGCATCATCAACGAAAAGTACACGGAAATCGAAACCTACATGAACGAAATGATCGATAAGTTCATCATGGGCGTAGAAAGTCTGGATCAGTTTGACGCCTATGCCGCCCAGATCGAAAAAATGGGCATCGCGGACGTGCTGGCCGTGTATCAGACCGCTTACGACCGCTACATGAACTGACGAACCAAACCATCCATCGAATAGAACCTAAAGGGAACCCGTTGGCGAAATCCGCCAACGGGTTCTGCCGTATAAGGAACGACGCGCAGAAGATACTGCACGATAGCCGAAGCCTTTTGAAGTCTACTTCAACGCTTTCACTGAGGGCTGCAGCAATGCCATCAAAGCCCTGAAGCGCGTTGCCTTTGGCTTTCGCAATTTTTCCAACTTCCGTGCTCGCATTTTACAGGTTGCGAATCCTGCTTACCCCAACATTTGACAAAGAGCCAAAAATTTGCATGCCTCGCGGTTTCCCAGCACGGGAACGGCAAGGCATGCAAACAGCAAATGAAAAAGCCCCGTTTTCACGGAGCTTTTTCATTGAGTTTCGGTATCACTTTGAAAGTGATAAGGTGGAGGTGCCACCCGGATTCGGACCGGGGAATAAAGGTTTTGCAGACCTTCGCCTTACCGCTTGGCTATGGCACCGAAGTGTGGAGCGGTAGACGGGATTCGGACCCGCGACATCCACCTTGGCAAGGTGGCACTCTACCACTGAGCTACTACCGCACACTATGGTGCCTTGGGGCGGAATCGAACCACCGACACGTAGATTTTCAGTCTACTGCTCTACCGACTGAGCTACCAAGGCACAATGGCGACCAAGAAGGGTCTCGAACCCTCGACCTCCAGCGTGACAGGCTGGCGCTCTAACCAACTGAGCTACTTGGCCATCTTTTGGTGGGAACAACAGGGCTCGAACCTGTGACCCTCTGCTTGTAAGGCAGATGCTCTCCCAGCTGAGCTATGCTCCCCCGCCCTTTCATCACCGTTTATCGCGGCGACGTGTTATATAATACCTTACTCCCCTCCATTTGTCAACAACTTTTTCAAAATTTTTCGCAAGACTTTTTTTCAGTGAAAGCAGTCGCCTGTAACGGCGTGCAGCGTTTCATCCGTACCACGCCAAGGCCCGCTTTCCGGGCTTCCCATCAGGAAGAAGTCGCTTTGAATGAAAAGTAGGGCGTCCCCATCAGCCGGTGCACCGGCTGGCGGCAGCAGAAGTGTGATGGGAAGCGGCAGCATGGCTGCCAACGCAAGAAGCCGATTCATGCTCAAGCACTCTTGACGGACTTTTTTCTGTTTTTCAGCAGTTTGCTCAAATAATACGAACCAGCCGTCCACAGGGCGAGAATCGCCATATAGGAAAGAAGGAAATACGGCAGCGTTTCGCCGTAATCAAGAAAGGCAAATTCCCGCAGGCGAAACAGCTCCATCCACAGGCCGCGATGAACAAACTGATATGCGCCGAAGCCAACTGCCAGCACCAACAGAACATACAGCGCGGCAGCAGCAGCCTTGCCTGCCTTGCGCTTGGTCTTTTTCCGCACAGCGTTCAGCACCATGCTCCAATGCAGCCCCAGATGCAGTCCCACAAGCACAAACGCCCACATGGTGGCGGGCCTATGCAGCTGCCGCCCAAGGCCGCGCAGATGAAGCCCAAGAAAGCTGAAAGCGTGGCGGGATACCATAACGGAACTGACGATGACCGCGGCCATGGAAAGCACGAGCAGTATATCAACTGCCGTCAGCAAAAGGCGCTGCGCGGAGTACTTTCCCCGAAACAGGGCGCGATGCCACTCGCCATTCAGCGCATGGTGCAGGATGAACAGCAGGCACAGCGCAATGCCCAGCCACTCATGGGCGCGGTTGTCCATCATGTGATAACCCATCTGACAGAGAAACAGCGCCGTCATGGCCAGATCTACGCCGATTTTGATGGCTCTTTTCGCTTTCATGGCCGCGATCCTTTCTGCGTTATTCCTCGTCCTTCCAGACTTCCTTGGCCAGCCGGAATGCCGCCCACGCCTTGGGCCAGCCTGCATAAAAGGCCGCGTGGGTCAGAATTTCGGCCATTTCTTCTTTGGTTACGCCGTTCTTCTTGGCGCTCATCAGGTGGTACTGAAAGGACGAATCCACCAGTCCCTGTGCCATCAGCGCCGTCACCGTGACGATGGAGCGGTCACGGAGGGACAGCTTATCCTCACGGCTCCAGACCTCGCCAAACAGTACGTCGTCATTCAATTCTGCGAATTTCGGGGCGAATTCGCCCAGCGCGTCGCGTCCTGCCGTCTGCTTCACAGCCATTGATGATTCCTCCTTTTATTCCGCCGCATAGGGCGCAATGTCCATCTCCTGAAGCCACTGCTGCATCTGCTCTGCGGACGTGCCCGCAGAGAAACGACGGCCCTCCAGCCAAGTGACTGTGTCGTCCGTCAGCGCGGAAAGAATGCTGCCGGTGCGTCCATAGCCGCTGCCGCCGGAGGTGCAGAAGCACAGCACCGTCTTGCCGGATAGGTCGTGGGCTTCAACGAAGGTCTCAATGATGCGCGGCGCCTGCCCCCACCAGATGGGGAACGCGAGAATCACGGTGTCATACTGCGGCATATTCTCTAGCGTCGCCGCCAGCGCGGGGCGGCAGGTATCGTCCTCCATTTCCCTGTTGGCGCGGGAGCTATTGTTGTTGTAGTTGAGATCAGCGTCCGTATACGGCTCTTCCGGCTCGATGCGGAACAGATCGGCGTTCAGGTAATCAGCAGCGTACTCCGCCAGCGGCCATGTGTTGCCGGTTGCCGAAAAACACGCCACCAGAACGTTCGAGTCCGTTGGAGTGAAGGCAGCTTCCCCCTCCTCCGCGCAGGCAACGGATAGGCACAGCATCAGAGCAGCCAGTACAGCAATCCACTTTTTCATGTTCAAACCCCTCCTCATTTTGTCCGTTCCATTTCGGGCTATGGAGTCATTCGCCCGGCGCATGGGCTTTTCATCGTACCGTCAGCCTCCAAGCCGGTTCCGGCCGTGTAATGGCAGCCATATACCATCCCCCATAGGAACAAAAGAAGCAGTCAGGAAAAACCTTCCTGCTGCCTCTATGATAGTATGCTGTCATCGATATGTCCAATACCTATTTTAGCTGTCGTATCATACCTTAAAAGCATCTTTTGCAAAAGAAATGAATTTTGCGGCGGCCAGCGGGAAGGGCTGCTGACGCCGCCACGCCAATACACTGCTTGCCCCCAGCGCGGGCGACAAGGGCCGGAATACAATTTCCTGTTCATTGCAGAACGGCAGCGAACCTTGGATCACCAGGGCATACCCCAAGCCCTGCTGCACCATCACAGCGGCATTCGTGCTCAGGTTGCTGGTAAAGCGAACGTTCAGATGCAGATATTCGCTCCCAAACCAGTTGGCCAGCTCGCTCTGTACGCTCAGCCGTCGCGGCATAATCAGCGGCAGTGCCGCAAGTTCTGCCGCCGTCAGGCTGCTTTGCGCAGCCAGCGGATCGTCCGGGCACATGAGCACTCCCCATTCCTCGTGCTCCGCCATACGGATATAATCATATTTGTCCATGTCGACGGGCTCCAGCAGGAGTCCTACGTCCAGCAGGCCTTTGTCCATCTGTTCCTTGACAGTGTCAGCGTTCGCAGTCAGTAAATCAAAGGCAACGAGCGGATATTTTTCATGAAATGCCTCGCAGCAGCGGGCCAGTGCAGATACAGCGGCGATTTCTCCGCTTCCGATGCTGATGCGTCCCTCCAGCGTTTTTCCTTGACTGACAAGCTCCTGTTCGGTCTTGTCAGCCAGCGCCACCAGCTCCTCCGCCCGGCGCCGCAGCAGCATTCCCTCGCTTGTCAGGATGATCTTCCGTGCGCCGCGCTCCATGAGCCTGACGCCCAGTTCTTCCTCCAGCATGGAGAGCTGCCGGGAGAGCGTCGGCTGGGTGATATGCAGCACCTCTGCGGCGTGGGTAATGTTTTGCTCCCGCGCGACAGCCAGAAAATAACGCAGTACCCGCAGTTCCATTCTTTGTTCCTCCTTGTCATCTGTCACGATCATAGCAGGAACTCGCTTAGCCGTCAAGATTTGCAGAAGGCTGCGGAAGTATTTTTCGCTGTACAAATGCCTTTTTCATCATTGAGGGGTAACACGCAAGGCAAAGCGCGGTGGAAGTGAACCAGCACGCCGGGCTGGCAAAGATCATCCCCGTGAAGCCAAATTGGCGCACCAGCAAGAAAGTGACAGCCGCGCGTGTCGCAATCTCGGATAGGCCGACAGCCATGGGGATGATTGTTTTGCCCACGCCGATGAGCGCAAAGCGCACAACATAGTTCACGCCAAGGATTCCAAAGAAGAGGGACGTAGTGTGTATATACCGCAGGCCGGAGGCGAGAATCCGGCTTTCCTGCGGCGCTATGAACAGCGTCATAAACCATTGTCCGAGCAAATAGACAAAGGCCGTTAAGGCAATGCTGACAGCCAGCGTCATCTGCAGGCTTTTCCTTACGCCCTCGCGGATGCGCCCCAGTTCGCCCTTGCCGTAATTCTGCGCCACAAAGGTAGATACCGCCGTGCCGAACGCACCGAGAATCTGATACACCGGCGTATCCATCTTGCTTGCGGCAGTATAGGCCGCCATATCCGAGCTTCCCAGCGTGTTCAGCGCCGATTGCAGAATCAGGAAGCTCACAGCCAGCAGCGATTGAAAAAAAGCCATGGGAATGCCTGTTTTCAGGTGCTGCGCCATCAGCGCTCGGCTCGGCGTCCAATCCTCATGCGTCATGCGGATCTCCGGCACACGCTTTCGCATATAGAACAGACACAGGACAGCCGACACAAGCTGGGAAAGCACTGTGGCCGCCGCCACACCTGCAATGCCCATGTGCATGACCATGACAAAAATCAGGTCAAGGGCAATATTCATCAGCGAAGCAATGATCAGGAAGAGCAGCGGCACAAGACTGCTTCCAAAGGCGCGAAGAACGGAAGCCTCATAGTTGTAGAATGCGGAGGCCGCCGTTCCTCCAAAAAGAATCGCCGCGTAAAGCACTGCTCCGTCCAGAAGCTCCTCCGGCGTGCGGATCAACCGAAACAGCCGCCGGCAGCAAAGCAGCCCAATCGCCGTAACGCTTGCGGTGAGCGCCAGTATCAAGTACAGGCCGTTCGCAATGGCACGGCGCGCAAGCCCTCTGTTGCCTGCGCCGTAATGCTGCGCAATCACCACGGACATTCCCGACGTCATGCCAATGATCAGTCCCAGCAGAAGCTGTGTGACAGGGTTGGCAGCGCCGACAGCGGCCAGCGCCTGCGCGCCCACGCCGCGTCCGACCACCGCCGTATCCGCCATACTGTATAGCTGTTGAAACAGGTTGCCCATCATAATAGGCAGGGTAAAAGCCAGAAGCCTGCGGCGAATGCTGCCGCAGGTCATATCCATGGCGGAGGCGTTGGAGCCTCGGGCGCGATTTGCACCATTCATCTGCATTCTCCCTTATGGCTGCGAGCCAAGATCGGCAAGCCATTGATTGATTTGCGTATAGCAGCGCTCTTCCTCTGCAAGAGCATTATAGTGCGCGCGGAAAAGTATGTAAAATACTTATATTTCATGAAAATCAATGCTTCAATCGTATGGCAAAGAGCCGCTGGCACTCATGCCGGAAACCCGACTGAATTTGTAACCAAATTTCGATATCATTTCTCGATCATTTCTCGAAACGCTTCGAATCGGCGCGGAAATGCCCTGCGCCGGTTCGCATTGTGCCGCTGTGTGCTTGCTATAAGGCGATTAACTGTGTTTTATCATGCAAAAAACGCCCTGTCTTCTTTCGAAAACAGGGCGTTTTCAGCAAACAGAGCCCTTTCTTTCGAAAAGGCTCTGAGACGCACAATTCAGTTACTCAACGGAATAGGGCATCAAGGCGATGGCACGGGCGCGCTTGATGGCTTCGGAGAGCTGACGCTGATGCTTGGCGCAGTTGCCGCTCATACGGCGGGGCATGATCTTGCCGCGCTCGTTCACAAAACGGCGGAGACGGTTAACGTCCTTATAATCGATGTACTCGATCTTATCCGTGCAGAAGGTGCACACCTTACGGCGGGGCTTCCGTCCACGGGGACGAGGCGCTCTTCTTTCTCCACGATCCTCAGACATGGGCAATACCTCCTTTGGAGATTCTCAAACGGCTAAAAGCCGGACAGTTGTTCAGAACGGAAGGTCTTCGTCGTCCACTTCCTTGAAGCCGTTGTCCGCAGGCGCGGCGGTCTTGGAAGCGGGAGCGGCGGGCGTATAAGCTGCGCCATCATCCGAACGGGAGGACAGGAACTCCACTTCTTCTGCGAAAACTTCCAGAGAAGCGCGGGGGCTTCCATCCTGGCCCTGGAAAGCGGAAGCGGAAACACGGCCTACGACCGCCACCTTGCGGCCCTTGGCGAGATAACGCTGGCAGTTCTCCCCCATCACGCCAAACACGGACACGCGGAAGAAATCCGCCTCCGGCTGGTTGGAATTCTGGGAGCGGCGGCGGTTGACAGCCACCGTAAACGTGCACACATTATTGCCGTTGGGCGTGGTGCGGGATTCCGGATCACGGGTCAGATTACCGATGATGGTCAGTTTATTCATCGCTTATTCCATCCTTATTCAGCGGGGGTCTCAACGGGAGCAGCGGCGGGCGCTTCTTCAGCGGGGGCAGCTTCCTGAACGGGAGCGGCCACGGGCACGCGCACGGGGCGGGGCTTCACGCTGTGCTTCTTCTCTTCCAGCTTGATGACCAGAGAGCGCAGAACGTTCTCGTTGATCCGCAGGTTGCGTTCAATCTCCTTGGGCAGTTCGGCGGGAGCCTGCATGGTGACCAGCACGTAGTAGCCTTCGGGCTTGTCGTTGATGGGGTAGGCCAGACGGCGCTTGCCCCACGTTTCATCGATCTTTTCCACTTCGCCGCCGTTCTGGGCGATCAGAGCGGACACCTTTTCGATCAGCTCCTTGCGGGCTTCTTCCTCCAGCGCAGTGTCGATGATGTAGGTCAGTTCGTACCTATTCATTCCTTTCACCTCCTCTTGGACTTATGGCGCCGCAATCGCTGCGGCGCAAGGATGTGCCAAGAATGGATTATATACGATGGAGCGCAAAAAAGCAAGTTTTTTCCGAATTTTCTTTTTCTTTTGCCATGTATCATCCTTTTTTCTCTGAATAGGGGGCGGCAAAAATACGTTTGATCCGCCCTTCTCTTGGAAAAAACCGACTCGGTGTTTTCAGCCTGTCGAAAAAAACAAAGTTGGCCGTTGTCGCCCGCAAACAGCGCTACGCTGGTTCGCGGGGAAAGTGCTGCGGCACAAGGGTTAGGGGCTCCGTTCCGCAACCTTAATCGTCGTCTTTGGCACTGCCGTGCCAAATCCTCGTTTCAGTTGACGGCTGTCAGTCGCTAGCTGCCTTCGGCAGCTGCATCCACTGGATGCGCGCTCCCTCTCGCCGCCCTATAACCCCGGCAGGCACCGGAGGGGAGTGGGTGCCCGGTGGGCACAACCGCCGAAGGCGGTTAGCGACCCGCAGGTGTGTCACGAAACGAGCGGGGACTACGGCAGTAGTCCTCCGCGACGATTGAGTGGCAGCAGTGCCTCCTGCACCTCCA
>SFGO01000164.1 GCA_004556545.1 Clostridiales bacterium | reverse complement strand
ATGGGCGACCTTTGGAATCCGGGGGAGTTTCCCAATCTGGTTTTTACCCACAAAGACGGCAGTCATTACTCGCAGCCTACCATCTGGAAGGAATTCCAGGACATTCTGGCGGCTGCAGGCCTGGAGCACCATCGGGTGCACGATCTGCGCCATACCTTCGCGGTGAACAGCCTTCGGGCAGGGGATGACATCAAAACCCTGCAGGAAAACATGGGACACTATTCCGCGGCGTTCACGCTGGATCGCTACGGTCACGTGACGGACACCATGCGCCGCGAATCGGCAAACAGGATGCAGGCCTTCATTGAAAACATGTGATGATTGGGTATCGTTTGGGTACGGTTTGAAGGGTTCCGTGGTGCGGGAAACAGGACTTGAACCTGCAAGTTCGTACGAACACATGAACCTGAATCATGCGCGTCTGCCAATTCCGCCATTCCCGCAGAATGTGCCTTCCCGGCAGAGAGAAGGACTTTGGTGGGCAGGGATGGATTCGAACCATCGAAGTCTGTGACGGCAGATTTACAGTCTGCTCCCTTTGGCCACTCGGGAACCTACCCATGTTTCAAGGACGATCCTTGAAGAAGATGGAGCCGGTGAAGGGACTTGAACCCGCAACCTGCTGATTACAAATCAGCTGCTCTGCCAATTGAGCTACACCGGCAAGCAACAAGGCAAAGCAATGGCGACCAAGAAGGGTCTCGAACCCTCGACCTCCAGCGTGACAGGCTGGCGCTCTAACCAACTGAGCTACTTGGCCACGGACGCTGGTGGGCCTTCAGGGACTTGAACCCCGGACCAACCGGTTATGAGCCGGCCGCTCTAACCAACTGAGCTAAAGGCCCATACGCGATTGATAAGGGAAATGGTGACTCCTAGGGGATTCGAACCCCTGTAGCCGCCGTGAAAGGGCGGTGTCTTAACCACTTGACCAAGGAGCCACGGCAGGATAACGAATCTGGTCGGGGTGAAGGGATTCGAACCCCCGGCCCCATGCTCCCAAAGCACGTGCGCTACCAGACTGCGCTACACCCCGTCCTGTAGCGTGCCCACACAGGCGACGTTGGTTATTGTACTCAAAATCGTTTCTTTTGTCAATAACTTTTTTCAAAAAAAATCAACTTTTTTTGCTTCCCGCCGGAAAGCATTGGAAATAGGGCGTTTTTTCGTTCCCTTTCCGCAACGTCTTCTGAAAAAAGTCGTTTGTGCGCAGCCGATTTTTCTTTTGACAGCCTTTTAATCCAGCGTGATTTTCAGCACTTCGCAGGGATTGCCCCACCGGGGCATGCCGCAGGGATTCCCGGCCCCGGCGGAAATGATCAGCCGCCCGTCCACGACGCCCTTCGTATATTTGGGGAAGAAATGCTGCCCGGGCGCATACAGGCCCTGCGAGCCAATGCGAATCTGCCCGCCGTGAGCATGCCCCGCCACTGCCAGATCCACGTCCCGGCTGCGCAAAAATTTCAAATAGTGCTCCGGCTTATGGCACAGAAGCACCCGGCAGCCCGGCAGCTTTTCAAATTCATCCATGCAGTCCGGCTTTTGAACAATCTCCGGGTCGTACCAGCCGCCGATCCAGCATTCGCCGAAGGGCACATAGCGGTTGACCAGAATCTCCGCGCCCGTGCTTTCGAGCGCCTGCATCAGAGTACGAAAGGACTGCATTTTCGTCTCGTGATTGCCGAGCGAAAAAAACGTGGGCATCCGCCGGGCTGCGTCCCGCAGAAAGCCAACGCCCCGGTCGAAGGTCTGGGTATAGCGGTTCACCACATCGCCCGGCACCAGCAGCGCGTCGCAGTCTTTCAGAAGGGGCCAGAGATCCTCGTAGGGCTCGTCATGAAGATCGCTGACGACCCCGAAGCTCACCGGTTTCGTCAGCTTGCCTGTATGCAGCTCATAGCATGTCCGTATTCGCAATGGAGCGTCTCCTTTCGGTGTTGAGTCGGAACGGCGGGCCCTCAGGGAAGCCGCTCCAGCAGGCGGTTCCAAAGGCCCGTTTTCCACAGTGCCACGCCCCCAGCCGTCAAAACAGCCGCCGCTCCGACCGCAATCCACGGCCACTTCCGGCGGGCGCGCGTTTCGGGAAACAGGGAGACGGGCACCGTGGCCGGTTCCGGAATCTGCTCGTCGGGCAGCGCATCTTCGCCGTCCTCCGGCCAGTCCTCCGGGTCTTCCAGCAGGGCTTGCGCGTCCGGATCCAGCAGATCGGAAAACCAACGCGTTTCCTTTTCCGTCGTCGGTTCGTCCGTCGCGGGAGTGATTGGTTCCTGGGGCTTTTCTTCATTGGGTGTTTTTTCGCTCAGAAGCGCCGCTTCTGATGGAACGGGAGAAACGGACGGTTCTTCCGGCTTTTCCGTCCGTTTTTCCTCCGGCGGCTTCGGTTTCGACGGTACGGCATCGCGTTCCCGCCGAACCAGACGGCCGGAGCGTTCCGACTGCCAGTCAGCTTCCGTCAGCCATTCGGGGGATGGCGCGGGCCGCGCCGGGGCGGGGGAAACGGTCGGCTTTTTCATCGCCCGGGGCGGCGTCAGCGGCGGACGATGACCAGAGCAGGCCGGGCGGGAAGCAGCGCTCTTCCAGTCTGCAGGAACCCGTCCTTCCCCGGGCTCGTTGGAGGGATACAGCGGTTCCGCCGACCTTGCGGGAGCGGCAGAAAGCCCGTTCTTTTCCCGCGCAGTCAAAGCGCCCGCCGGATGCAGAAAACCATCCCGGTTCTGGCCCATGATCGTTCCCTCCCTGTCTTTTGTATTCCGAAACGCCGGAGATTAGGACAATGCTTTTTTCGGGGAAAAGCCGCAACCTGTCGAAAACCCCGAGTTGGCCGCCGTTGCCCGCAAACAGCGCTCTGCGGCCCGCCCCGCCGCACGTCTGCGGCCAAGCCCTGCGCTACGCTTGTGCTTGGCTACGCGCTTCATGGCTTTCAGCCATTTCTGGCGCTAGTCGGCCTTCGGCCTCCC
>SFGO01000163.1 GCA_004556545.1 Clostridiales bacterium | reverse complement strand
CACCTGCTGCACCCGTCTCAGATACTTCGCTGGGATGGGTTTTTCCAGTTTCCAGACGATATTCATGGGCTTGCTGCCGGTATGGCTGACATAGGTGGCTTTGCCCAGGAAGGTATAGGGCGAGGTGCCCAGGGCGTCCTGCTTGAACTCGCGGACGAACAGCAGGATCCTTCCGCCTTGCGCGGCGTGATGGATGTACCGGCGGCCGGTAGGCGAATCGGCCGCAGTGGTGGACTGGCTCTGCCAATGGAACAGGGAGGGACTGATGGCGTAGTCCTCATACATGGTGGTGGGCGAATAATCCTTGTCGCTCTTGTTGAGGGTGATCAGGAACACGTCGATTTTCTTCTCCGGCAGATACAGCACACCCTGACGCATGGCGCTGAAATTCTTATAATCCAGCGCGGCCAACAACTGCCGTTGGGTATAGGTGCAATGCACATCCAGTGGACATTCAAAGCCCAGGTCGGTGGTGGAATCAATAAAGTCGATGTTGTTGTACTGATACCGTAGCAGCTCCTGCAGTTCGCCCAGCATCACTGAGCTGTCCGCCAGGCTGTACAGCTTTTCCAGCACCTCGTCATTGTTCCAATCCTCGGCATAGCTGTCCCACACCGTCATATAGAACATTTGCAGCATCCGCTGCCCCAGCGGCGGCAGCTTCGCGAAATCCACATCGTCCAGCCGGGGCAGAATGTTCAGCAGGAACTGAATCCACCGGCGGGAATCAAGGGCCGAAAAGCGATAGAGCACCTTGCTGAGAGTCGCTTCGATCTCTTCCGTGAAGTCCTTCCGCACACCGGCTTCCACGCACAGGCGGGCAAAGGTGACGCCCTTGCTGTAGATATCTCCTGGCGTCAGATGATACCAGTCCAGGAAGCGTGAGAAGGTCAGTTCCTTTCCGCTGTCTTCCGCGAAGGAGCGGATGCGACTGACCAGTTCGCCGTGGCCCCGGAAGCTGCGGCTGATGTTCTCCAGGACCGCGTGGGCAGCCTTCTTTTCCAACTGAATGTAGCAGCCCTTGGGTGCGCCGGTAAAGCCGCGCTCGATTTCTTCCTTGACGCTGTGGTGGTCATCGCCCAGCAGCGCGGCAAACTTCTCCTCGAAATTGTAACGCCGGTTGGCAGCGCCGATGAAGTCCAGCACCGTCAGGCAATCCTTGCCTTCGCTGAGGCGCAGGCCGCGGCCCAGCTGCTGCAGGAAAATGGTCAGTGATTCCGTGGGCCGCAGAAACAGTACTGTGTTGACCTCCGGAATGTCCACGCCTTCGTTATACAGATCCACCGCGAAGATCACCCGCACATCGCCGCTGATCAGCTTATCCCGGGCAGTGCGGCGCTCCTCATCGCTGGAATGACTATCCAGCGCCATGGCGGGGATGCCGGCAGCATTGAAATGATCCGCCATGAAATGGGCATGCTGCACCGATACGCAAAACCCCAGGGCCTTCACCTCGTCCATGTCGGCGGCATAGCGCACCAGACTTTGGATCACGTGATCCGCGCGGCGCTGGGCTGCTGCGCCGGACAGAGTATAAACGTTGCTGAGTTCCGTCCGGTCATATCCACCCCGCACCCATTTTAGCTCGTTCAGGTCGATGGTGTCGGACACGCCGAAATACTGGAAGGGGCAAAGCAGCTTCCGGTCGATGGCTTCCGGCAGGCGGATTTCCGCCGCAATGCGGTAATCGAAGAAGCGCAGGATGGACTTGCCGTCCATGCGCTCCGGGGTAGCGGTCAGGCCCAGCAGCACCTGGGGCTTGAAGGCTTCCAGCGCTTCCGCATAAGAATCCGCTGCAGCGTGGTGGGTTTCGTCGATAACGATATAATCATAATAATCCGCAGGTAGCCGCTTCCACAGCGCCTGAGAGTTCAGCGTTTGCACGGAGATAAAGAGATAATCCAGGTTTTCCGCCTGATGGCTGCCTACCCACAGTTCGCCAAAGTTGGCGTCCTTCAATACGCCCTGATAGGTGGCCAGGCTTTGCTTTAAGATTTCTTCCCGGTGGGCGATGAACAGCAGCCGATTGCGCGCCTGGGGATGGGCTTTACGCCAGCCGCGATAGTCCAACGCCGCGATCACCGTTTTGCCCGTACCGGTGGCCGCTACCACCAGATTGCGGTAATACCCGCGCACTTCCCGCTCCGCCCGCAGCTGATCCAGGATGGCCTGCTGATAGGGATAGGGGCGGATGTCAAACAGGAACGCCTGCTTCTCACCCTTCCATTTTTCGCCTTTCAGCGCTTCTGCCAGCCGGGGATGGGCGTCGGTAGTGTAGATTTCAAATTCATCCGAGTTCCAATAGCTGTCGAAGGTGGCGTTGATCTTCCGCAGGGTATCCGGCTGGTCCATGGCCGTCAGCTTCAGGTTCCATTCCAGGCCATTGCTCATGGCGGCGTTGGACAGGTTGGAGGAGCCCACATAGGCGGTGGTAAAGCCGGTATCCCGATAAAACACATAGGTCTTGGCGTGAAGCCGGGTGCGGGCGGTATCGTAGCTGACTTTGATTTCCGTATTGGGCAGCGCGGCCAGCTCGTCGATGGCCTTCCAGCTCGTCGATGGCCTTCACTTCCGTTGCGCCCATATAAGAAGTGGTGATGACCCGCAGCAGCCCGCCCCGGGCAGTAAACGCCTGGAGGGCATCGATGATCAGCCGCAGGCCGCTCCATTTCACGAAGGACACCAGCATGTCGATCCGGTCGGCGCTGGCAATCTCCTTTTGCAGCTCGGTGAACATTTTCGGTTCATGGGCCGCCCCGGTGAATAAGCTGCTAACCGCCATGGGCGTTTCAGGCCGGGGCATCTTGGCAGCGGTCATGCCGGTGATGCGGCTCGGATCGTTCTCCTGCAGAATTTGCAGCAGCTTTTCTGCCCGATCATCCACGGACTTTTCGCTCAGGTCCTCCCGCTGTTGAGACAGCACATCCAGCACCTTGTTCACCAGCGCGATCCGCTGGACCGATTGCTCCTCCGTCCCGGCGGGCATCGCTTCCAATGCTGCCCGCACTGCTTCTGCCACATACCCGGCCAATGCCTGCGGCGCTTCCGCTGCGTCCAGCTTCTCCACATGCTTGCAGGCATCCGAAACAGACGCCAGCTCCCGGGATAAGGATTGGCTGATGATCTGTTCATAGAGGCCAGGTTTAAGCATACAGCATCCCTTCTTTTATTACAGTATTCGTTTTCGATACAGGGTGTTACTAAGCGGCAGAGTTATCTGTTCCCGTTGTTCATTTCTGTTACGACAGCCGTGATGCAGGCATCAAAAGCCATTTGCTGGTATTCTGGAGCGATTTTGCGGGCAGAGTCGAAATAATCGTGGATCGCTTTCACTGCATTCATGATCTCCTGGCGTTGCTCAGTGTCGTGCTGCTGCCAATGAAGATGCTGAAGATAATCCTGATTAGCATATTGGGGATTGAACAACTGATTGTATAGTGGATTCATATCATGCACACCTTCTAATAACTCTCGTTTATCAATTCTAACATGGCCTACATACTCAACATTTCAGTTATAAGTTCTTTTGTTAGAGTAGCAGAACGACTTTGAAAATGCGTCTGCCAAACACATTCTTTTACATACAACTCATGAGTCATAGTTATTTGATTGAATCCCTGCCTCCTTGCCTGTATAACATAGGCTAAGAAATCATCCACATATGAATGCAGATTTTCAATTAGCAACTTCATATAGGGCATAGACTCGCCATTGTGAACAATCATATTCCTGTTTCTATATATTCTCATCACTTGCCATATCACTCTTTTAGAATGCTTTTCAACAAACTGATATATGGATAATGGTGTTTTCAAGGCTTTATTATAGTATTCAATTCTTTCCTTAAGCAGAGGAAAGGCTGTACAACAATCTAAAAATTCTTGTCGTTGCTGAGAATACTCGTCGAGCAGGCAGAACTCACATATTTTTTGAAC
>SFGO01000048.1 GCA_004556545.1 Clostridiales bacterium | reverse complement strand
CGAAAACCTTTTGCCGCATGACGGACAAAAGTATCTGCGTCTGCGGTACAGCAATTTCAAAGGCTTTCCACGGATACTCAGATCTCTTACAGCTCTGATAAGACGGGCAGCCTCAAGGCGCAGTGCGCCGTGGAGGGCAACGCCGAGTTTGACAGGGTTGCCGAAGAGCTGGATGTTCCGTTCAAGCGCACGGGCAAGCTGATCGTCGGCTTTACCGAGGAGCACCGCGAACGCCTCAAGACCATGATTGCGCGCGGCGAAGCGAACGGCGTGCCGGGCATGGAGCTGATTGACCGCGCCCGCATGGATGAAATCGATCCCTCCGCCGGCGGCAACTTCGCCATCTTCTGCCCCAGCAGCGGTATTCTCGATCCGTTCACGTACACCGTTGCCCTTGCAGAAAACGCGGCGAACAACGGCGCGCACTATCATCTTTATACGGAAGTGACGGGCGCGGAGCGCCTGAAGGATGGCCGTCATCTGCTCCACACGAGCAAGGGCGATTTCGCCTGCCGCTGGGTTGTGAACAGCGCAGGGCTGAACAGCGCGAAAATCAGCGCCATGCTGGGAATTCCCGGCTATGTGATTCAGCCCGTGAAGGGCGAATATTTCGTGCTGGACAAAAGGGCCGGTGCGTTCGCAAAGATTCCCGTCTATCCCGCGCCGACGGTGCGCAACACATTCGATACGCACGCCACCCCGACCGTAGACGGCAACGTGCTTGTGGGCCCCAACAGCTTCAATGTGGAGGATGGGGAGGACTACAGCGTGTCTCAGTCCGGCATGGACGGCCTTCAGGAGAGCGGCGCGCGCATGTTCAAGCATATGAAGCGGGAGTATTACATCCGCACGTTTGCGGGGGCGCGGCCCAAGCGCATTGATCCGGCCACGGGCGAGATTCAGGATTTCACGATTGAATGCCGCGATGAGGCGCCGGGCGTTGTCAACCTTGTGGGCATCGAAAGCCCGGGCCTGACCAGCGCGCTGCCCATCGCGCGCCGCGCCGTCAAGCTGATTGCACAGCGCGAAGCGCTGCGGCCCAATCCGAACTTTAACCCCATCCGCAAGGGCATCCGGCGCTTCAGCGAAGCCAGCCGCGAGGAGCAGCGGAAGCTCATTGCGGAGAACCCCGATTACGGCGAGATCGTCTGCCGCTGCGAGACCGTCTCCCGCGCCGAAATCATTCAGGCGATTCACAATCCGCTGGGCGTGTGCACGGTGAACGGAATCAAGGTGCGCACCCGTGCGAGCATGGGCCGCTGCCAAGGCGGCTACTGCGAGACGCGCATCACCGCCATGATCCGCGAAGAGCTTGGCAAGGCCGTAACCGATGTGAAATTGACCAACGGAGATTCCTACATGTTTACCGGCTATGTCAAAGGAGGCGAACAGGAATGACGCACAAGCAAGTCATCATCGTTGGCGGAGGCCCGGCGGGTCTTGCAGCCGCACTGCGCCTTTGGGAAAAGGGCGTGAAGGATATTCTGATCCTTGAACGCGAGCATTTTCTGGGCGGAATCCTGCGTCAGTGCATCCACGACGGCTTCGGCCTGACACGTTTTGGCGAGTCCCTGTCCGGGCCGGAATACGCCCAGCGCTTTATCGATCAAGTGATCGAGACGGGGATTGAAACCATCACGGACTGCACCGTACTGGATGTCAGCGGGGATAAGATCGTTACCGCCGCCAGCCGGGAACGCGGGCTGCTGCAGTTTCAAGCCGATGCGGTGCTTCTGACAATGGGCTGCCGTGAACGCACGCGCGGCGCGCTTGCCATTCCCGGGCAGCGCCCCGCAGGCGTTTATACCGCAGGCGTTGCGCAGAATTATATCAATCTGCAGAACATCATGGTCGGCCATGAAGTCGTCATTCTGGGCAGCGGCGATATCGGCCTGATCATGGCGCGCCGCATGACGCTGGAGGGCGCGCATGTGAAGGGCGTTTATGAGGTGCAGCCCTATCCGAGCGGTTTGCCGCGCAATATCGAGCAGTGCCTGAACGACTATCATATTCCGCTGCACCTGTCGCATACGGTTGTGGATATTCGCGGGCGTGAACGCCTCAGCAGCGTTGTTGTGATGCAGTGCGATGAAAATTTCCGCCCCATCCCCGGCACGGAAGAAGAAATCCCCTGCGACACGCTGATCCTTTCCGTAGGACTGATTCCCGAGAATGAGCTTTCTTTGGCCGCCGGTGCCCGGAATCTTTGCCGCCGGCAACGTCCTGCATGTGCATGACCTGGTGGACTTTGTTTCGCTGGAAGCGGAAGCGCTTGCCGACAGCGCGGCGGAGTATCTGCTTGCCGGCTCGCTGCCCGCTTGCCCGCTGGCCGTCGCCGCCGGTGCAAATGTGGGACACGTGATTCCTCAGCGCATCAGTGCTGCGCGCGACTTCACGCTTTCCCTCCGCGTGCGCAAGCCGATGCAGAATGTAAGCATCGTAGTGCGGCAGGGCGGCACGGAAATCCTGCGCAAAAAAATGCGCAAGGCATTGCCGGCCGAAATGATCCAGCTGCCGATTAAGGCGGAGAAGCTGATCGCTTCCGCCGATATGGAGGTGTGTGTGGAATGAAGCGTACCTTTACCTGCATCGTCTGCCCGAACGGGTGCGAGATCGAGGCCTAGTATGAGGGTGTGAAGGTGCTTTCGATAGAAGGCAACCTCTGTCCGAAGGGAAAAACCTATGTGACGCAGGAGCTGGAGGATCCCCGCAGAACCATCGCGACCAGCGTGCGGGTTTCCGGCGGCGTGCTGCCGCTGGCCAGCGTCCGCCTCACGCAGGCTATTCCGAAGAATCGAATTTTTGATGCGATGAACGTCATCAATGAGCAGACGCTGACCGCGCCGGTGCGCATTGGCGATGTAGTGGTGCCTCATCTGCTGGGATACGACTGTGACGTGATCGTTACAAAGAACGTGGATAAGGCGTAACCGCGTTTCCCGAAAACAGGGTAAGCATCGTGCCGCCCAAATCAGCCGACCAATACGGCTGGGTTGGGCGGCGGTTTTTGGTAAGAGAAAACCACCTGCTGCCATTTTCGTGCTGCAGCAGGTGGTTTTGGGTTTATGGCCTGTAGCTGTTTTCTGTATTTGTTTGATGAGAAAAGAATTCCGGGCTGCCGTGCCCCTCCAAAGTCAGCCTTTGACCAGCAGCGCCGTGACCGTCATAAAACCGGCGGCGGCGCTTTCCACCAGAATGACCTGACCGTTCAGGGTAAAAAGGGATAAAAGCAGCTGGGAATGAACCGCACCGATGGTTTCCAGATACTGGTAGCCCAACGTCACGCCCAGCAGGGCGGCGCCCACATAGAGCCAGGGCTGCAGGCCTTTGGCATGGCAACGAAGACCGGCCAGCGGAATGATCAGCGCCAGCGCCACGCCCAACAGAAGACCCTTGAGAAGGAACGACCCAAAAAGCCCCGCAGCCAGAACGCCGTCCAGCCAGCGGTACAAAAGGCACAGCACGATGCACAGAAGCAGCGGGCAAAGGGCCGCCACCAGCTTACGGAGCAGCATGGCTCTCACCCTCCTTTTGGAGCTTTTGAAGCAGAAGCAGGGTCTCCTGCCGCTCTTTTTCGCTCATGGGAGCGGTTTCAAACAGGTCGGGACGAACCTTGGCCGTGATCAGCAGGGATTGCTGCCGCCGCCACGCGCGGATCTTGGCATGGTCGCCGTTCAGCAGTACCTCCGGCGTTTCTGCGCCCTCAAACACCCGGGGACGGGTGTATTGAGGATATTCCAGCAGGCCGCCGGTGAAGCTCTCTTCCTCGGTGCTGTCGCTGCTGCCCAGTACGCCCGGCACATAGCGGACCACCGCGTCACAGACGGTTATGGCGGCCAGCTCGCCGCCGGTCAGGACGAAATCGCCCAGAGAGAGCTCTTCGTCCACTACCGCGTCGATGGCGCGCTGATCCACGCCCTCATAATGGCCGCAGAGCAGGATGAAGTTCTCTTCCTGCGCCAGCTCCATCACCTTCTGCTGGGTGAAGGTCTTGCCCCGGGGGCTCATATAGATGCATTTGCCCGTATACCCCTGCGCGCGCAGATGGCGCACCGCGTCGCAGATCGGCTGGGCCAGCATCACCATGCCCGCGCCGCCGCCAAAGGGGTAATCGTCGGTATTTTTATGCTTGCGGTCGCTGAAGGGCCGGATGTCCACTGGCTCGATCTCCACCAGCTTTTCTTCACGCGCCCGGCCCAGAATGCTGGAATGGAGCACGCTTTCAAACATTTCAGGAAAGATGGTCAGAATGGCGATCCTCATATACCGCTACCTCGTTCAGGGTTTCTTCGTTGAGTACGATGCGGCCCGCCTCCACATCCAGCGAGACCACGACCTTCTCAATGATGGGCACCATGACCTCGCCTGCCGGAGTGTCGAAAACAAAAATGTCAGTGCCGCCGGGGGTCAGCACATCCTTCAGAACGCCGATCTCGCCGCCTTTGGTATCCACGGCTTCCGCGCCCAGCAGGTCGGCGATGAAGAACTGGTTCTCCTCCAGCTCCGCCGCGTGCTCCCGATCCACGTAGAGCATGGCTCCCCGCAGCGTTTCGGCGGCGTTGCGGTCGTCAAAGCCCTCCAGCTTCAGGTACACGTCGTCGCCCTGCACCCGGCAGGCCTCGACGGTCAGTGGCTCAAAGCCCTCTCCGGTTTGGCGCAGCACTGCGTCCAGCTCCTCGAAGCGGTAAGGGTCGTCGGTGAAATGGCGGAGCTTGACCTCGCCCCGGATGCCCTGGGGCCGGACGATCTCGCCCACCAGCAGATGCGTTTGCTTCATAAAAACGTTCTCCTTAGAAAGCGCGCACCGGCAGCCTTTCGGGAGACCGGTGCGCGATGGGTTATTGAATTTCCACAAAGACAGGCTTGGCGTCCTTGGCGGTAGCGGCGCGAACCACAGACCGGATGGCCTTGGCGATGCGGCCCTGCTTGCCGATGACCTTGCCCATATCCTCGGGCGCTACGTGAAGCTCCAAAATCGTCGCTTCCGGCCCGACGGTCTCCTCAACGGTCACGGCTTCCTTGTTGTCCACCAGCGACCGCGCGACGTATTCGACGAGCTCTTTCATGAGGCTTAGCCCTCGATGATGCCGCTCTTCTTGAGCAGAACGCGGACGGTATCGGTGGGCTGAGCGCCGCTCTTGAGCCACTTCTGGGCCTTCTCGGCGTCGATCTTGATGGTGGCGGCGGGCTCGGTCATGGGATCATAGTAGCCGATCTCCTCGATGAAACGGCCGTCGCGGGGGCTGCGCTCGTCAGCCACGACCACACGGTAGAAAGGCTTTTTCTTCATGCCCATTCTCTTCAAACGCATCTTAACCATAATTCTGTTCCTCCTAGTATTCTGATTGGGAAGGGAATTGTATCTGAATCGCCTGCGGAGTATTCCGGGCGGTGTTCAGCGGGGAAGGGGATCAAAAGGGGAAGCGGCGCTTTCCCTTGCGCATCATTTTGTTGCCCATCATTTTCTTCATCATGTCCTTGGCCTGATCGAACTGACGAATGAGTGCGTTGACGTCCTGCACGGTAGTGCCGCTGCCCGCCGCGATGCGCTTGCGGCGGCTGGCGTTGAGAATGCCGGGGTTCCGGCGCTCCCGGGGCGTCATGCTGCGGATGATGGCTTCCGGCTTCTTCAGGGCGTTTTCGTCGATCTCCACGTCCTGCAGCTTGTTAGCGCCGGGCAGCATGCTCAGCATGGACTGCAGGCCGCCCATTTTTTTCATCTGCTGCATCTGGCTGAGGAAATCCTCCAGCGTCAGCTCCTGCGGGCCGCGCTTGACCAGCTTCTCGGCTTCCTTTTCATCGAAGGCCTCCTGCGCCTTTTCGATGAGGGTCATCATGTCGCCCATGCCCAGAATGCGGCTGGCCATGCGGTCGGGGTAGAAGGGTTCGATGTCGGAGAGCTTTTCGCCCGTGCCGGAGAACTTGATGGGCTTGCCGGTGACGGCCTTGATGGACAGGGCCGCGCCGCCGCGGGTGTCGCCGTCCAGCTTGGTCAGGATCACGCCGTCGATGCCCAGATCGCTGTCGAAGGTCTTGGCCACGTTCACGGCCTCCTGACCGGTCATGGCGTCCACCACAAACAGGATTTCCTGTGGCTTGATCTCCGCCTTGATGCGGCGAAGCTCTTCCATCAGCGCGGTGTCGATCTGCAGCCGGCCGGCGGTATCGATGATGAGCACGTCCCGCCCGTAGTGGCGGCACTGCTCGATGGCCTCCTGCGCCGTCTTGACCGGATCCTGCGTTCCGTGCTCGTATACGGGCACGTTTACCTGAGAACCGACCACCTGCAGCTGCTTGATGGCGGCGGGACGGTAAATGTCGCACGCGGCCAGCAGCGGCTTTTTGCCCTGCTTCTGCAGGTAGTTGGCCAGCTTTCCGGCCATGGTGGTCTTACCGGCGCCCTGCAGGCCGCACAGCATATAAATAGTAGGCACGGAAGACGACCACGTCAGCCGGGCATGCTCGGAACCCATCAGGGCCGCCATTTCCTCGCTGACGATCTTCATCACGTGCTGGGCGGGGGACAGGCTGTCCAGCACCTGCTGGCCCACGCAGCGTTCCGTGACCTTCTTGCAGAAATCCTTGACCACCAGGTAGTTGACGTCGGCTTCCAGAAGCGCCATGCGCACGTCGCGCATGCCCTCCTTTACGGCCTGCTCCGTCAGCTTGCCCCGGCCGGTCAGCTTGGAGAGCGCGCTGGATAATTTTGAACTGAGTCCCTCAAAGGCCATGGGCGTCCTCCTCCTCTTGCTGAATCAGTTGAATTTGCCGGGCCGCCTCGGCTGTCAGGGCGCGCGCTTCCGGGGACAATGCCTGCCGGTCGAGCGCTTCCAGCAGTTCCTGCACCCGCCCCAGCCGTTCCAGCATGCGCTCCATGCGGCCTGCCGCGCCGAGGGCGGCTTCGCAGGCCCGGAGCTTTTCGGAAGAACGGGCGATCAGGTCGTGTACGTTCTGGCGGCTCACGTTCATCTGCCGGGCGATTTCGCCCAGCGAAAGGTCTTCGTCAAAGTGGAGCTGCATGGCCTGAAGCTGCTTGTCCGTCAAAAGTCCGCCGTAAAAGGCGCACAGGGTGCCCATTTCCACGCTGGTTTCCAGCCGGGCTTCCTGAGGACTGGGGACGGAAAATTCCTTCAAGGCGGCGGCTCCTTTACCGCTGTCAATGCTTTTTCCTTGACAGCCAGATGATTATAGCCGATATGCCGGGAAAAGTCAAGGAAAAATGCGCGGTTTTCCCCCTTGACACGCTTCTTTGAGCGCCTTATATTGTACCTGTTTGACCTTATGGCAGGGAGGACGCGGCTATGGAGCTGTTCATTCTGATTCTGGAAATCGTCGGCACGGTGTCGTTTGCCCTTTCTGGCGCGATGACCGGGCTGAAAAAGAATATGGATATTTTCGGCGTGTGCGTACTGGGCGTGACCACAGCCGTAGGCGGCGGCATCCTGCGGGATCTGCTGTTGGGGCTGACCCCGCCTGCCACGTTTCTGGATCCCAAATATGTGCTGATGTCCATCGTTACGTCGCTGTTCGTGTTTTCGCCGGTGGTGCGCCGGGTGCTGTTCCACAGCCGGAAGCTGTACGACGCGCTGATGCTGGTTTCCGACTCTGCCGGGCTGGGCATTTTTACCGTGTACGGAGCCCGGGTGGCCATCGGCGCGGGCTATGAGGAAAACCTGTTTCTGGTGTTGTTTGTGGCGGTGATCACCGGCGTGGGCGGCGGCGTGATGCGCGATCTTTTTGCCGGAGATCGGCCCTATATCTTTGTCAAGCATGTCTATGCCTGCGCCGCACTGCTGGGCGCAATCGCCTTTGCGGCGCTGAAGCCGCTGGTCGGGCTGGATGGGGCGACGATCATCGGCTTTGCGCTGATCGTTGTGATTCGCTTCTGCTCCGCGCATTTTCATTGGAGTCTGCCGAAGGCACACTGGTGATGGATTTGCTTTTAAGACAGTTTGAAAAATCAAACCGCAGCAAACCCAGATGCCGTCTGGAATTGTGCCTTTCGTGGAAAAAATGTGGATAAAACATGGATAAATTGTTGAAAAGTTTTTTGCCCGTGGAAACTTTGTGGAAAAGGTTCGGAACCGTAGGCGTCGCCTGATTTTTGGAGCACGCCCGTTTTTTTCTCCCCCACATATGGGGGTACAAAATCCTATATTTAGTATTGACGGAAGGCCAAATCCACAATATAATGATGCTTGCTTACGGATGATGACGAAATCCGTCGTAAGCCGACCCACAATTTCAATACGATAAGATTAGTATAAAGGAGCCCTGCCAAATGATCATTTCCATCAAAAAGAGGGACGGCCGGATCGTGCCCTTTGACCCGAGCAAAATCGAGCACGCCATTGCCCATTGTTTTCTGGGAAGCGGCAGCCAGAAGTCCGACGAGACGGCTCAGGAGCTGGCAGCGCTGGTGGTCTCTCAGCTGGAAAACGATGAGAACATCCCCTCCGTGCCCTCTGTGGAGCAGGTGCAGGATGTGGTGGAGCGCGTACTGATCGAAAAGGGCTTCGTGCGTTCCGCTAAGGCGTATATCCTTTACCGCGCCGAACGCAGCCGCGTGCGCGAGATGAACACCCGCCTGATGAAGGTGTTTGAGGACATCGCCAGCAAGGACGCGGTGGACAGCGATATCAAGCGGGAAAACGCCAATATCAACGGCGATACCGCCATGGGCAGCATGCTGAAGTTCGGCAGCGAGGGCGCGAAGCAGTTCTACGAAATGTACGTGCTGGACCCCCGTTTTTCTGCTGCCCATCATGACGGGGATATCCATATCCACGATCTGGACTTCTATACCCTGACGACCACCTGCTGCCAGATCGACCTGCTGGACCTGTTCCACGGGGGCTTCTCCACCGGCCACGGCGTGCTGCGGGAGCCCAACGACATCTACAGCTATTCGGCGCTGGCCTGCATCGCCATTCAGGCCAACCAGAACGACCAGCACGGCGGCCAGAGCATCGTGAATTTCGATTACGGCATGGCCCCCGGCGTGAAGAAGACCTACCGCAAGCGCTTCCGGGACAATCTGGACCGGGCGCTGGAGCTGCTGGGCGGCGTGGCGGATTCCGCAGATAAGGCCCGCGCCATCGTGGACGAGCTGGGCGATCAGATTTCGCTGGCCCCCAATGCCGAGGTGGATTCTCTGGTGGCGGAAAAGGTGAAGGAGCTCCTGCCCGGCGCTGCGGAGGACGAGCTGAACAAGATCGTTTCCTTCGTCCGGGAGCATGCGGAAAAGGAAACCGACAAGGCCACCTATCAGGCCATGGAAGCCCTGATCCACAACCTGAACACCATGAACAGCCGCGCAGGCGCGCAGGTGCCCTTCTCCTCCATCAACTACGGCATGGATACCTCTCCCGAGGGCCGCATGGTGATGCGCAATGTGATGCTGGCTACCGAGGCCGGTCTGGGCAACGGCGAAACGCCCATCTTCCCCATTCAGATCTTCCGGGTGAAGGAAGGCGTCAGCTTCAACCCCGGCGACCCCAACTACGACCTGTACCGGCTGGCCATCCGCACCAGCGCCAAGCGCCTGTTCCCCAATTTCAGCTTTGTGGACGCGCCCTTCAACAAGAAGTACTATAAAGAAGGCCATCCCGAAACGGAGATCGCCTACATGGGCTGCCGCACCCGCGTTATCGGCAATGTGTATGATCCCACCCGGGAAATCTGCCCCCGCCGCGGCAACCTGAGCTTTACCTCCATCAATCTGCCCCGTATCGCCATCAAGGCCAAGGGAGACGTGGGCTGGTTCTTTGAGGAGCTGGAACGGCTGTGCAATCTGGTGCACGATCAGCTGCTGGAACGGCTGGAGATCATCTCCAACAAGAAGGTCTACAACTTCCCCTTCCTGATGGGCGAGGGCGTGTGGATTGATTCCGAAAAGCTGGGCTGGACGGATTCCGTCCGGGAGGTGCTCAAGCACGGCACCCTGTCCATCGGCTTCATCGGTTTGGCGGAGGCGCTGGTGGCCCTGCGCGGCAAGCATCACGGCGAAGACCCCGCCAGCCAGAATCTGGGTCTGGAAATCGTGGGCTTCATCCGCAACTTCTGCGATGAATGCAGCCAGCGGGAAAAGCTGAACTACACCTGTCTGGCCACCCCTGCCGAAGGCCTGAGCGGCCGCTTCGTCCGCATTGACAAGGAAAAGTACGGCATCATCCCCGGCGTGACCGATCGGGAATACTACACCAACTCCTTCCATGTGCCGGTGTATTATCCCATCAGCGCCTTTGAGAAAATCGCCATCGAGGCTCCCTATCATGCCCTGACCAACGCCGGCCACATCAGCTACATCGAAATGGACGGCGACCCCACCAAGAATCTGGACGCTTTCGAAAAAGTCGTTCGGTATATGCACGATCAGGGCATCGGCTACGGCTCCATCAATCACCCGGTAGACCGTGACCCGGTGTGCGGCTACAACGGCATCATCGGCGACAGCTGCCCCAAGTGCGGCCGTCACGAAGACGGACATGCCTTCGAGCGCATCCGCCGCATCACCGGCTATCTGGTCGGCAATCTGGACCGCTTCAACAACGCCAAGCGCGCCGAGGAATCCGAGCGGGTGAAGCATACGATCTGAGGCTGTCTGGGGGAAAATGAATCTTATAAATGCGCCCGTCTCCGCCGCAAAACCGGCGGGGACGGGCGTTTTCGTTGACAAAGCCGGACGGGACGGGTACAATCTTTCTGCACGGCGCTTCCGGCCCTTGTAAACCCTTGGAAGACGGGGCACACTGAATGAGAGGTGTGACGCGGATGTTTGCAGGGGGAAAACGATTCTGGCGGCGCTTGACCGGGCAGGAAAGGCTCTCGCCGCCGCAGACGGAGCCGCCCGCGCCGGAGCGTCCGCCCATGACTGAGCTGGAAAGCGCCAACGTGATCGTCCGGCAGATCGACCGGTGGCTGAGCGCCATGGAAAGGCTGCGGCTGGCGGATTACGTGCGGTACGTGGATGACCGGAAGCGGCTGTTCTGGACCAGCTTCTGGGCCGGAGTGGCCCGGGGCGTGGGTATGGCGGTGGGCTTTTCCATTCTGGGCGCATTGCTGGTGTGGATTTTGCAGGATCTGGCCCGGCGGAACCTGCCGCTGATTGGGGAGCTGCTGGCGAATATCGTCAGCGTGGTGCAGAAACGGCTCCAATAGGAGGACATGATGACGGGACTTTTCTGGGCGGTGGCCGCCGCCGCACTGGCGCTGGACGTCGGCTCCAAGCTGTGGGCCGTGCATTCCCTCGAACAGAGGGTGACGGTGCTGCCGGGCGTGCTGGAACTGCGGCTCAGCCGGAACGACGGCATGGCGCTGGGCCTGCTCAGCGGGAACTGGCTGGCCAATCTGCTGCTGCCGCTGATCGTGATCGCGGCAGGCTGGCTGCTGCTGCGCCGCTACCGGCCTACGGCTTTTACCCGGGTGGCGGCGGGACTGATCGTCGGCGGCTTTCTGGGAAACTTCGGCGAGCGGCTTTTCTTCGGCAGTGTGGTGGATATGCTGTATTTCCCCTGGCTGCCGTGGTTTATTTGCAACGGGGCGGACATTGCCATCTGCTTTGGAGTGGCCATGCTGGTCATCAGTACGCTGTTCCGTCCGCAGGATTGGAGGGAGCTGGGTGAAGACCATTCGGCTGCAGGCGGAAAATAAGGCCCGTCTGGACGTGGTTGCCGCGGAAATGGGCGAATGCAGCCGCTCGCAGGCGGCAAAGTGGATCGAACAGGGCCTGTGCCGGGTGAACGGGAGCGTCCGTGCCAAGACTGGCTTTTCGGTGAATCCCGGCGATGCGGTGGAACTGACCATCCCCGACCCAGTGGAGCTGACCGTGGAAAAGGAAGATATTCCGCTGGAGATCCTTTACGAGGACGAGGATGTAGCGGTGGTCAACAAGCCGTGGGGCATGGTGGTGCATCCGGCGCCGGGCAACGAGACCGGCACGCTGGTGAACGCCCTGCTGTACGCCATGGACGATCTGAGCGGCATCGGCGGGGTCAAGCGGCCCGGCATCGTCCACCGGCTGGATAAGGATACCAGCGGCCTTCTGATGATCGCCAAAAACGATCAGGCTCACGAAAGCCTGAGCGAACAGCTGCGGGAGCGCACCATGGACAAGCGCTATCTGGCCGTGGTGGACGGGGAAATGAAAGACCCCTCCGGCCGGATCGAAAAGCCCATTGCCCGCTCCAAAAAGGATCGGAAAAAGATGGCCGTTGACCCGGAGGGACGCTATGCCCTGACGGAATGGACGCTGAAGGAAAACCTTCGCGGCGCGGCGCTTCTGGAGGTGCATATCCTGACGGGACGCACCCATCAGATTCGCGTGCACATGCAGTCCATCCATCATCCGGTGGCGGGCGACCCCATTTACGGCATGAAAAACGGCGTGAAGGCACCGCGATTGATGCTTCACGCCTGGCGTTTATCCTTTACTCATCCCCGAACCGGGGAAAGGCTCTCCTTCTGCGCACAGCCGCCGGAGACCTTTGCCCGCACGGTGGAAAAGCTTCGGATTCATTCGTAGAGCCCCAGCCAGTCCTTGCGGACAGCGTCCCAGGAATAATGGCCCGGAAGCAGCGCCCGCTGCTCGTCCGAGGCCTTTGACAGCTTCCCGTTCATGGCCTGCTCGGCCAGTGCGGGAAGCTCTTTGTATTCATGGAAACGGTTGATGGGGATGCCCAGTTCGTCCAGCTGGGGATAGCCCAGCCAGTCGCCCATCAGGAAAACCGCGCCCGCGTAGAGATATTCCTGCATGCTGGCCGCGAAAGCGTCAGTGGAAATGGCCAGAATGAACAGGTCGGCGCACAGCCGGAGCCGGGCGGTCTGGGTCAGGTCGAGGAAGTCCCGCAGCACCACGGTCTGGCAGGGCAGCGCCTCGGCGGACTGCCGCACCCGCTCCATATAGGCGGGGTCCCGCTTCACATAGGTCTGCTGCAATACCAGCGTCATGCGGGCAAGGGTCTCCTTCGGCAGCGCCGAAAGCGCCTCCACCACTTCCAGCTGATGCTGGGCGTTGTCGGCGCTGTAGCCGATGCTGACTACGTAGCTGTCTTTCCGTATGCCGTAATAGGCCCGGCAGGCCTCCCGGCCCTCGGAGGCCAGTACGCGGTCAATGGCGGCGAAGCCGTCCTGCCCCCAGATGGCCATGCGGGTCTTCTGATAAAGGGACTCTCCCAGACAGCGGCGTATTTTGTCCCGCATGCGCTCGTTGCAGGCCGTCAGCCGGTCGCAGCGGCACAGGTAGGGGTGCATCTGCCGAAGAGAACGGTCGGAAGCCCGCAGCAGATCGCTGCCCCAGAAGGTGCAGACCCAGCGGGTGTGAAAGCGCCGCGCTATCCGCTGCCCCAGCGCCAGATCCCGTTGGGACAGGTAATGATTATGAACGACGTCGAAGGGGCCGAGCTTTGCCAGATCCCGGGCGTTCAGGGCGATTCTTGCCCACATGCGCACCCGGGGAATGAAGCGTATCACGGGCAGACGATGGGAATCCTTGTATACCGTCACGCCGTGCTCCCGGTAATATTCGTCGAACTGCCCCTTATGGCCCCAGATGGGGAAAATCACGATTTCGTATCCGGCAGGCAGCAGCAGATATTCTACCGCCCGTTTCGTCCATAGGGCATCGCTGTCGGCGATGAGCAGAATTTTCGGCATTATGCATTTCCTCCCTGTGCTTTGGAACGGCGGGCAGTGAAAATCTCCTTTACCGTGCGCCAGAGCGTGGCAATTTCCCGGCGGAACAGGAAGACGCTCACGGCCAGCAAAAGCGTCAGCAGCAGGTATTTGGGGAAGCCTGTCAGCCACAGATTGCCGAAGGAGGCCAGCAGCATCAGCACAATGGGATACAGCAGGTAGCGCTTGGTTTCCAGCATCCGGTAATAGCGCTCGCCGACCAGCGTGCGGAACAGCAGCGTCAGAATGGCGGAGAAGGCGGAAGCCATCGCCGCGCCAGCCATGCCCTGAGAGGGAATCAGCAGGAAGCACAGAGCGATATTGACCACTGCCGAGAACAGATAAATGATGGTGGTCCAGTGGGTCTTTTTGGCGATGTTGATGCCCATGCCCGTGGTTTCGCCCAGACAGTAGCAGATGGGGGAAAGAAACAGGAAGGGAAAAAAAACGACCGAGCTGCGATAGCTTTTGCCCAGCAGGAGGAAAACCGGGGTTTGGAACGGGGTGATGCCCAGGCCGAACAGGCACAAAAGGCAGGCCATCAGCCGGTGAATGGTGAAAAAGCGGGTGGAGTCGTCCTGATAGTGCTCCAGCACATAGGGGGCGTAATAGGCGTTGAAGCCGGTCTGAATAATGTTGATGGTGGCTGCCAGCCCTAGCGCGCTGGAATAGATGGCGTTTTCGCTCAGCCCCATCAGGTTTCGCAGCACAACGGAATTGGCGTTGGTGTTGAACCAGTTCAGCATGGACAGCGGGGCCAGCGGCAGGGCAAAGCGGGAAATCTCCCGCAGGAAGGGCCGGTCAATCTCCCGGCTGAACCGCGCGTCAAATCGGCTGCGCTGCAGCCGCAGGCATATCAGACAAAACAGTCCCATCAGCACGGTCAGAACCCCGATGGCGGTCTGCCCCGTGGCGTCGCCGAAGCCCACCGCCAGATAGGCCAGCTTTGTCACCACCACATGACACACGCCCTGAATGGTGTAGAGCCGGGCGTTCTGCTCCATGCGGTAGCTCAGGGACAGAAAGCGGAACAGCACCAGAAAGAAGCTGAAAATGCAAAGCTGGACGAAAACGCCCCGGCTTTCCGTGCCCATGATCTGCACCGACAGAGAGCGCCAGAAAAAGCTCAGAATCAGCGAAAGGACGATGCTGAACCCCAGCGGGACGAGGGTGCAGAAGGTATACAGCCCTTTGTGGCTCGCCTTTCCCGGCGGCTCCCGGAAGAAGCGGACAAAGGTCTGATCCAGCCCCAGATAGCAGATGGAGGCGATCAGCGAGCCGTAGGTGGAAAACAGATTGAATTTCGCCAGCTCTTCCGGCACGAATAGCCGGGTAGCGATCGGGGAGGAAATAAACCCCAGAATGAAGCTGATCCATGTCATCATGGAAAAGCCCACCATGTTTTTCAGAAACTTTTTTTTGCTCTGCTCCATCGTGCCGCGGGAAGACGCTGCTCCCATGCTCCTTTCGTTAGGCTGATACTCTTTACTTGGTTTTGGGTGCAAGGCCGTTTCCATGGGGCAGGAAAACGGTGAAGACGGTGGCTTCGTCCCCGGATTCCAGCAGGAGCCGTCCGCCGTATTCTTCCAGACGGCGGCGGACGATGGCCAGTCCCATGCCGCGGTTTTCGCCCTTGGTGGAAAAGCCCGGCTCGAAGATTCTTTCCCGCAGGTCGGCGGGGATAGCCGCGCCGTTATTGCGGATAGTAAAGGCAAACTCCCGCAGGCTTTCCGAGACGGACAGGGAAATTCGGGGCTCCTGCGCCTGCGCGGCGGCATCCATGGCGTTGTCCAGCAAATTGCCGATCACGCAGCAAAGCTCCCACGCGGGCATGGCGATCCCTTCCAGCGTGCTGCGCACGTCCAGTTCCAGCGCGATGCTCCGCTGCTCGCATTCGGCGTTTTTGACCTGCAATAGGGCGTTAAAGGCCGTTACTTTGGTGCGAAGCACCCGGGATACGGCGTGAAGCTGGGAATAAACCGTTTCCAGATAATTCGTCGCGTCTTGATACTCGCCCATTTCCATCAGGCTGTAGACTACCTGAAGATGGTTGAGAAAATCATGCCGCTGGGCCCGCAGCTTCAGATTCAGCGCGTCCATCTGCCGGTTCACCGTCTGAAGCTCGGCAATGGTGCGCATCCGGCGGCGGGTCGCCAGCGCTTCCTGAATATCCAGCACCGCGCCCCAACCGGCGACCAATGCGCCGATGACGGCGATGGCCCGGAGAGAAAGCCGGTTCTGCCAGGAAAAGTCCATCCAGAAAACATAGACCACGAAAAACAGCAGAGCCACGATCTGCAGGGCGTTGACGGCAATGGCGTACACAACGGTCTTGCCGATATTCGGTTTTCGGAAGGTTTTCAGCATACTTTTCTCCGCGGCGGTTCAGAATGTGGTTTCAAACGCCGCAGGTTCACTATACACGCTTTCGCCCAAAAATTCAATCCTTGAGCCAGTCCCGGTACTTTTCCGGCGGATAGGTGCGGCGAACCATTTCCTTTAGAAAGCGCAGATCCTCTTCGGAATAGAAAGAAGCGTATTTCTGATACAGCACCCGCAGGGCGGAAAGGCTCTGCACCCGCAGACTGTAGTCGTTCAGCTTGATAAAGTTGGCGGAAAAAGGCGTCAGCTTATCGAAAAGCACGCCCATCACGTCGTCGGTGATCCAGCCGATATGCCCCTGCCCCAGCCGGACGGTCTTGTACTGGTCGTTCAGCACCATCATACTGCCGTGGGTATAGCGGTTGATGCTGGTCAGAAGAAAGCTCTCCAGCTGGTCGCGGAGACTTTCCAGCGTCTGCTTGTAGGGGGCGTAGCTGCGCAGCATCTGGGTCAGCTGGCTCAGCATGGGGTTGGAGGTCAGAAAAAGAGAACCCAGCCAGGGACGGAGCGCCGTTTCCAACTCCTCCTGCATGACGGGAATAGCCAAATCCACACCCCCAAATGTGCTTTGTAACAACAATGTAGATTTCTACATTTTTTGTCATAAACCCTTGCGGCAGGTTAAGAAAATATTTCGTTCCGGACATTTTTTCTTCCAAACTTAATGCTTATTCAACAAAACTAAATAAATATGCACTTTCAAAACTAGGTTTTGTGGATGAATTTTGCCCCTCCCCTATGGATAGAATCCCCCGGGAGGAAAACCGCATGAAATGTCGTTTCCTATACAAATTGGCAGATCACGGGAAAACTCTTGCCAAATGCGTCGAAAATTGGTATGATGAAGCACGGTCACTTTTGGAGGCGAAAGACGGGTCTTTGGTTTTCCATAGGCGGGTTTTTGATGGGAACTTTCAGTGTGGAAAAGTTTTCCATAAGTCTTTTGCATAATATACATTTTATACATTGTGAAGAGGGATTGGCACTATGACGAACGCGGGGGAACTCTGGGAAAGCGCATGCGGGATCCTGAAGCAGGAAATGACGGACATCAGTTATCAGACCTGGATCGAGTCCTCGCTGAAGCCCTTTGGCCTCATTGGCGACACGCTGATTCTGGAATGCATCAACGCCATGATGCGGGAATACGGCATCAACCGGATCATGCCCCAGATCCAGAACGCCGTCTCCACAGCGGCCGGAAAGGCCCTGACGGTGGAGGCGCTCTGTCAGGAGGAGATGGACAGCCGCGTCCGGGAGCTGGAAGCCAAGTACACCGGCAACACGCTGGCCCAGCTGAACCCCAAGTATACCTTTGACACCTTTGTGGTGGGCAGCGGCAACCGCTTTGCCCACGCGGTTTCTCTGGCCGTGGCGGAGGTGCCCGCCAAGGCCTACAACCCCCTGTTTATTTACGGCGGCGTGGGTCTGGGCAAGACCCATCTGATGCACGCCATCGGCCATTACTCTCATCAGCTCTACCCGCAGATGAATATCGTATACATTACCAGCGAGGATTTTACCAATCAGCTGGTCAGCGCCATGCAGCAGAACCGGAATCAGGAGTTCCGCGATCGGTTCCGCAACGCGGATATTCTGATGGTGGACGATATTCAGTTCATCGCGGGCAAGCAGAGCACGCAGGAGGAGTTTTTCCACACCTTCAACCATCTGCGCGAAGCGGGCAAGCAGATCATCATGACCAGCGACAAGCCGCCCAAGGAAATTCAGAAGCTGGAAGAGCGCCTTTGCAGCCGCTTTGAAGGCGGTTTGATCGCGGATATTCAGCGGCCTGATTTCGAGACCCGTCTGGCCATTCTGCGCAAGAAGGCGGAGTTTGAGCACATCATCGTCAGCGACGAGATTCTGGAGCTGATCGCCGAGAAGATCGACACCAACGTCCGGGAGCTGGAAGGCAGCCTGACCCGTCTGACGGCCTACAGCACACTGGCTCGTCGGCCCATCGATATGCAGCTGGCCCGCGAGGCCCTGCGGGAGCTGTTCAACCACAGCGAAAGCCGCCGCATCACCTGCGACATCATTCAGGACGCGGTCGCTTCGTACTACGGCGTATCGGTGGACGACATCAAGAGCGCCCGCCGCAGCCACGACGTGACCGTTCCCCGGCAGATCGCCATGTATCTGAGCCGGGAAATGCTGGGCCTGAGCCTGACGAAAATCGGCGACGCCTTTGGCGGCCGCCACTACACCACCGTCATGTCCTCCATCGAAAAGGTCGAGGACTCCATCAAGCAATCCCCCAGTCTGGCCAGCCTGCTGGACGACATCCGCCGCATCATCAAAGACACCAAATAAGGGGCAGGGGTAGTCCCCCTGCACCCCACATCGCGCCCTTTGGGCGCGGGGCTGCTCGGGAGACATGCAGCTTGACTGCGAAATTACCGCCGCTCGGCAACGGGCCTCGCGGTTCGCCGGTCTGGTGTGGCTCCCTGCCGGGTGGCCGATTCAGACCGCCATTCGGCGACAGGCCTCATGGCTCGCACAAGGGGCAGTACCCCTTGACCCCGGACTGCGCGCCGCTGGCGCGCAGGGCACTCCGGAGACATGCCAGTTGGCCGGGGTTTTACCGCCGCTCGGCGACAGGCCTCGCGGCTCGCGGGTCTGGTGCGGCTCCCTGCCGGGTGGCCGATTCAGACCGCCATTCGGCGACAGGCCTCATGGCTCGCAATCAAGGCCAGCGTGAAATCGAAATCACGCTGGCCTTTTGCGTTACAAAAATTTACAAGCTGCATTGAAGCATCCCGCCTCGCAAGGGGTGAGTATGCCCACCGCCGACTGCGGGGGAGCAGAGCGGCGATAGGCAGCGGAGGGAAAAAGGCCCGCCCATTTTGACGGCGGAAAAAGGCGAGCTCCGAGC
>SFGO01000162.1 GCA_004556545.1 Clostridiales bacterium | reverse complement strand
GGACAGCCTGTGCCGGGTGCTGGAAGCGCTGCTGGCCGACGAGGCGGCCTTTATGACGCTGGCCGGCTCCCTGCCCGACAGGGATTTTTCGGACAAGCTGTTCAACCTGCCCGCTATCAGGATGCAGTTTGATATGGCCATACCCGACGCCTTCTCGGACAGAGAAAGAGCGCATCTCCGCATCTTTTTCTATCAGGGCGGCTATGCGCTCATCCGGGAATGGCTGAGGCGCGGCGAAGATCGCGAAAGTCCCCGGGTGATGGCGGACTTTCTCTACGGAATCATCCGGAAGCTGATGCAGTAACGGGATATCTCGTCATGCGCTTTTCTGAGTTCGAAAACGTCTATCTGATTGAACAGGTGATCGGCGTGCTGAACGATGAAGATATCGCCCGTGAGGGAGGGTCGTGGAGCGCTGCAGAGAAAACTGCACCCCGAGTTTGATCGAGCGATTCCGTGCAGCAGCAAATAGAATCTTAAGGCGCCACCGCACAATTCGGCGGCGCGTCGGGCGATGTCTTTTCCGCCATCTGCGGCATGCAAATTCCTCGATTTACCTCCAGTAAACCTTCGAAATTTGCATTTAGAGGTTTTCTTTTCTATGACGCCCCTTCATCGTTTCCGAGAATCAAAGTAAGGCGCCCGACATAAGCCGGCCGCCTGTGGGTATACCGTTCGCGTCAATTATTTATGTCCGTGCATTTCCACCCATCTTCTCCTTTAGCCATAGTACGGTATCCCGGATCGTGCTGCTCAGCGGCCTGGGCGTATAGCCGAGGGCCGTCGTCGCGGCGTTGCGGCTGAACGCGCCGTTGGAGTCCAGCACCGCGATGGAATAGGGCGTAAAATAGAGCGGTTCGCGTCTGCGCAGGCTGATCTTTTCATAAATCGGCGCAACCAGCTTCGCAAAGCAGATCGGCAGATAAGACACGCTGCGCCGCAGGTTCACCGTCTTTTTCACCAGCTCCAGAATATCCCGAATGGTGGCGTAATGTCCTGAAAGGATGTAGCCGTGGCCGGGCAGGCCGCGTTCCGCGCAGGCGAGAATTCCCGCGGCGACGTCCCGCACGTCCACGAAATCATATCCGCCCTTTACCGCCAGCGGCAGCTTTCCCGCGAGGAAGGACAATAGCATATTCGTAATGCTGCCCTTTCCCATATCGCCCGGCCCGATGATGCCCGAGGGGAACACGACGCTGGCATTCAGCCCTTCCTTTGCCGCCTGCAGCGCCAGCGCCGTAGCCATGGCCTTGCTCTTTGCGTAATCGCCCCTGACAAGCTCCGGGGAAAAGACCGTCGTCTCCGCAATTTCCGTACCCTTCGGCTTTTCCGGAATCGCATGGACGGAGCTGACGTAGACCAGTTTTCCAACGCCGCATTGGCTGCAGAATTTCAGAATATTCCTTGTACCGTCCACGTTGACCCGGTAGATTCGGTCGCCCGGATGCGTGGCCACGGAGATTATCCCCGCGCAGTGAATGACGCAGGTATGCTCATCCGCGCCCGCAAAGAAGCGTCCGAGCGCGGCCTCGTCGCACACATCGCCCGTCACGACGCGAACATTCTGAGGAAGCTCCCGCGCCAACGGATCGCCGTCCATGACCAGTGCCCGAACTTCCGCTTTCGCGTCCTTCAGCTGCGCCAGCACAGTGCGTCCCAGAAAGCCCGTCGCTCCCGTAATCAGATATTTCTCAAACATCCTATCACCTCCAAAACGAAAGACAGATGTTGATTATCTTTCACACTTACAGTATAATTGAGACGGGCGCACGGGTCAACCGTCAATGCCCCGCCGCGTGAAAGAAAACCGACACACATGGCGCGACTGTCGCTAATAAATGTGAATTTTTTGTGAGGAGATGATATAAATGAGGAAGACGGACGCGAGAATCCGCTATACGCAGAGCGTGCTCAAGCAGGCGCTTTTGTCGTTTCTGAAGGAAAAGCCGATTAACAAAATCACCGTCAAGGAGGTCTGCGAGCGAGCCGGGCTGAACCGCGCCACGTTCTACGCCCACTACAGCGACTGCTTTGCGCTGCTGGAAAGCATTGAGGAGGATCTGCTGGAAGCGTTTCAGCAATCGCTCAAGCTGGTGGATTCCTTTGATGTGACCGCGCTGATCGAGGCCATCTATACGATGATCGAGCGGCAGCAGGAGGCCTGCCGCGTGCTGATCTTTCAAAACGTCTGCCCGAACGTGCTGCGCCGAATGATCAGCCTTGCCCGGGGCGAAAGCATCGCCTACTGGAAACAGCACCTGCGTCACATCACGGAGGCGGAGCTGGAAATGCTCTATACCCACCTGTCCAACGGGCTGATGCACGTGGTTGTGGATGGCTACGAAAAATACAGCCGCGAGGAGGTCGTTCGCTTCGTCAACCGCATCGTTCAGTGCAGCCTGTCGCAGTTTCAATAACGAAAAAACGGGCCGCTTTCTCCCTCCTGCCAGCGTTCGGTTTATGGGGGAGAAAGACCCCGACCGGCGCGCTCGCGTCGGCAAACAGACGGAAAGCGCAGCAAAAAAGCCTGCGAAAACCATCGCAGGCTCAGAAGCATACGGGCGGGAACGTCCGGAAAATTTACGGCGTATTATACGCAGTCGCTCTCGTCGAACGGATCGCCGCATTCCGGGCAGAATTTCGGCGGATGCGCCGGATCGGCGGGCTGCCAGCCGCACTTGTCGCAGCGG
>SFGO01000047.1 GCA_004556545.1 Clostridiales bacterium | reverse complement strand
CGGCAGTGCCAAAGACGACGATTGAGGTTGCGGAACAGAGCCCCTAACCCTTGTGCCGCAGCACTTTCCCCGCAAACCAGCGTAGCGCTGTTTGCGGGCGCGGGCCTGAAAAGGCAATCATTCGTACAGATGGTATTTTTCCTTGCGCCGCGTATAGCGGGCGCGGGCCTCGGCGTAGCGGTCGATGAGCTGCTCGCCGTTGACGTTTCCGGCGGTATAGTCGGGGTCGGCCAGCAGCTTATCCAGATAACGGGTGAATTCCGGCGCGGAAGGCAGCTCCTTCACGTCGTGACCGGCAGAGCATCCGGCCCACTGAATCTCCTCGGGCCACAGCTCCCGGAAGGTATCCAGCAGGGTCATGGCCGTGCGGAAGGATTCGAAATGGGTGCGCTCCCGGACGATGACCTGCACGCCCTTGCACACCTGCCCCTGATAATCGGAATGGCCGGGTTTGAAGAACACGGGCGCAAAGCTCACGCCTTCCAGCCCCTTGCGGTTCATTTGGGCGGCCAGCTCGTAGCCGTCGGCCCAGGGCGCGCCGATCAGCTCAAAGGGCTTGCTGGTGCCGCGTCCCTCGCTGATGGTGCTCACGCCCTCAAACACGCACATGCCCGCATACAGCAGGTTGGCGGTGCAGCTGTTCAGGCTGGGCGAGGGCAGCAGCCACGGCAGATCAGTCTCATCCGCGTACCAGCTGCGCTTCCAGCCCTCCGCCGGAATCACATGCAGGTCGCAGCCAATGCCGAATTCGCCGTTCACGTATTGAGCAAATTCGCCCATGGTCAGAGCCGTGCGGGAAGGCAGTTCATAGTCTCCCACGATCAGATGCATGGTAGACGGGCAGACGGTGCCCTCCACCGTCACGCCGTTGATAGGCGCGATACGATCCGGGATAACCAGCTTTTTGCCCGCCCTGGCGCAGGCCTTCATCAGTGCGGCGCAGCAGTGCAGATATTCAAAGAAGCGGGTTCCCGCCTCCCGGATATCGAAGACCACCGCGTCCACCTGCGCAAGCATTTCCTCGGACGGGGCGATACGCTCCCGGTTGAAGATGCTGACGACCTGCCGTCCGGTGACGGCGTCCGTGTACTCCGGCACGGTTTCCCCGTACTGAAACTCGCCCCGGATGCCGTAGATGGTGTTCCACAGCGACACGACGTTATAGTGGCTGCAAAGCAGATCCACCACGGGAACCAGCTCCCGATCGACGGCCCCGCCGCCTGTGACTACGCCCAACCGAAGCCCCTTCAATTCCCTATCCAGTGCTTCCGGCCGGTCGATTCCGTTGAAAACCGTATGCATGAATTTGTCCTCCTAGAGTCAAACATTTCTTAATCGCAGACATTCGACCCGCAGCATAAAAATTCCTTCAGAGTGTCAAAAAAGTGGAGGTGCAGGAGGCACTGCCTCCTGCCGGGGTTATAGGGGCAGCGCCCCTAACCCTTGTGCCGCAGCACTTTCCCCCGCAAACCAGCGTAGCGCTGTTTGCGGGCAACAGCGGCCAATTTAGGGTTTTTCGACAGGCTGAATTCCTTTGCCCATCTGCGGATAAACAGACAAATATGGCTCGCGGCCCTCCCGCAGAGCGTTGTCAACAAGCGGAAAAAGTCTATCCCTGCCGGGAAAAAATGCGGTACTCGCCGGGCGTCATCCCCACGACTCTTTTGAAAACCTGCACAAAATAGCTGGGGCTTTCAAAGCCGCAGCTGCGGGCAATCTGATTCACGCTCAAATAGTCGGAAAGCAGCATTTCCTTTGCTTTGGCGACACGCAGCGTGCGCAGGGCGTTCATGACCGTTACGCCGGTCAGCTGCCGGTACTGGCGGCACAGCGAGTAGCGATCCGTGCCAATAAATTCCGCCAGTTCATCCAGACTCACGTTCTGATTGAAATGCGCCTCCAGGTAATTATTCACCTTTCTGACCTTTCGGGACCATGCGGAAGCGAGCATGGAAAGCTGCTCCAGCAGGTTCAGCACCATCGAATACCCGTCGGCAGAGCGGGACAGAACCGTTTTCTGCTGCGCCGACTGCTCAAACTGCTTCAGGCTACCGATGACTCGCTCGCCAATAGCAAAAACTTTATAAGAAGGGATCTGGAAATACCGCAGCAGTTCCTCGGCGCCGCTGCCCCGGAAGGTCAGCCAGGCCGTGCCGAAATTCCGGCGGGACGGCGCGTAAAACAAGGGGATGCCCTTCCGGGTGAACAAAGCCTGCCCGGCGGAAAGGCAGAAGCTCTGCCCATCCACCCGAAAGCTGCCCTCCCCATGCGTAACAAAAAGGAACTGATGAAAGCGCAGGCCGCCGGGACGATCCAGCGCCGGCTGCTCTTCCTGCGAGCCGATGGTCGTAATCAGAAACGGGAGCCATTCGTACCTCGGGTCGTTAATCTCAAAAAACATAATCAAGATCCTTACATGAATTCAAGATTTTTGGATTTACGAAAGGAAAACTTGCCCTTATAATAAATGACGAAATGAGTGTAGCACGTTCGAAAGAAAGAAGCAAGAATTTTATATTTTTGCTTTTTTGAAAACGGCAGTGATGCATTTTGCATTAAAATAAAAGGAGGCATCATTATGAAAAAGGTTCTCACTCTGGTTCTCGCCCTGTGTATTCTTCTGGCAGCAGCACTTCCGGTGCTGGCAGAGGAAACTCTCACCGTATGGTATTCCGGCGGTGTCAACGGAAAGGCTCTGGAGTATGCCGCGCAGCTGTACACGGCGCAGCACCCGGACGTTGCCATCAACATCGAGCAGGTTGCCACCTCCGACCGGGAAACCCGGCTGACCGTGGCCCTGACCTCCGGCGACATGACCGGTCTTCCGGACATCACCCTGTTCCAGGATTACAGCGCCCAGCGCTTCCTGCAGCTGTTTCCCGGCTGTCTGGCGGATCTGAGCGAAAGCATTGACATGAGCTGCTTTGCCCAGGATAAGGTCGGCTATTGGACCTATGAAGGCAAGGTGTACGCTTTGCCTTTCGACAGCGCCGCCAGCGCCGACTTTGTCCGTTTGGATCTTCTGGCCGAAGCGGGCTACGGGCTGGACGACCTGAAGGACATTACCTGGGATCGTTACATCGAAATCGGCAAGGACGTGCAGGCCAAGACGGGCAAATACATGCTGACGGAAACCGATTACTCCAATCTGATGATGGTTCTGGTCAAGAGCGCCGCTACCTGGTACTTCAATGAGGACGGCTCGGCCAACATCGAAAACAACGCGGGTGTCCGTGCCGCGCTGGAAACCATCAAGAAGCTGCATGATTCCGGCATCGTGATGGAGAACGAAGATTGGGCCGCCTTTATTTCTTCCATGAACGAAGGCAAAATCGTTTCGACCGTCACCGGCAACTGGATTCTGGGCTCCATTGTCAGCGCGGAGGATCAGTCCGGCCTGTGGGGCATGACGACCATCCCGAGCATGAGCGAGGACATGGGCCACTACAGCAGCAACGGCGGCTCCTCCTGGGCGGTGCTGTCCAGCTCCGAAAAGCAGGAATTGGCCATCGATTTCCTCAAAACCTTCATGACCGACGAGTTCAACACCTACCTGATCAAAGATCTGGCCACCGTGCCTACCTACCTGCCCGCCCAGAAGCTGGAATGCGCCAGCGAGCCCTACGCCTTCACCAACGGCCAGAAGGTTTTCGCGGACATCATGGACTACACCGCCAAGACTCCCGTGATCGCTTACGGCCCCTACAATGCGGACGTGCAGAACACCATGCAGCTGGCCATCGATCAGGTGCTGGCCGGAACGTCCGTGGACGAGGCGCTGAAGACGGCCCAGCAGACCATGGACTTCCTGATGGAAGAATAATGAAAGCATAAAGAATAACCCCGAAACGTTTCGGAAAATCCGAAAAAAACCGTTTCACGGCGGGAGGCCCTATGCGCGGCGCATTCGGCCTCCCCTTTCCCCGTATGGGCATTGATATTCGAATCGACTCGAAAAGGCGGTATGCGTATGATCCTTTCCGGACACAAAAGAAGCTTGGAGAAGCGCACCAGCCTGCGGGGATGGCTGTTCATCCTTCCCGCGCTGGCGCTGATCCTGTTCACCTGCTTCTATCCTATGGTGGAAACTCTGCTTTTGTCCTTCCAGAAGGGCAAGGCCAATCAACTCTCCTATGCGGGATTGCGGAATTACGCCCGTCTTCTTTCGGATTCAACCTTCTGGGCCGCGCTGGAAAACACGCTGTTTTTCTTAGTGGTGCAGATTCCCATCATGCTGGGGCTGGCGCTGATGCTGGCCGTGCTGGTCAACGACTCTTCCATCCGGGGAAGGGGCATTTACCGCACGCTGATTTTTCTGCCGGCCGTCACGTCTCTGGCCAGCTGCTCGATTATCTTCCTGAGGCTTTTCGCCAACGACGGCTATTTGAACACGCTGCTGATGCAGCACGGGTTCATTGACCGGGCCATTGCCTTCCTCTCCGACCGAATGGGCGCAAGGCTGATTATCGTACTGGTGATGACCTGGCGCTGGACGGGCGTGAACATGATCTACTATTTATCCGGTCTTCAGTCCATTGATGAAAGCCTGTACGAGGCTGCCGCCATCGACGGCGCCACCGGCTTTGCCCGCTTCCGGCTGATTACGATCCCGCTGCTGAAGCCGACCATTCTGATGACGACCATCACTTCCACCACCGGCACGCTGAAGCTGTTTGACGAAGTTTATAACATTACGGGCGGCGGGCCTGCAAACGCCACCATCACGCTGTCGCAGTATTTGTATCAGCTCTGCTTCAAAGGCGTGCCGCAGTACGGCTACGCCTCCGCCATCGCCTATATCATCTTTCTGCTGGCGGCGCTGCTGGCGCTATTGCAGATGAAAGCGGGGGATTCCAAATGATGAGAAAACGCTGGAACCGTATCTGGAAGCATGCCGTGCTGGCCTTCTTTTCCCTTCTCTCGCTGGCGCCGTTTTTGTGGGTAATGATCTGCGCCACCAACACCTCCGTGGATATGCTCCGGGGCAAAATGACCTTTGGCCCCAATCTATGGATCAATTTCCAGACGCTTGTGGATACGGGCCGTTTCGTTCCCGCCTTTTTCAATTCCGTCCGCTACACCGTTGTAACCACGGTTCTGGCGGTGCTGATTTCCTCTGCTGCGGGCTACGCCTTCGTGGTGTACCGCACCCGGGCCAAGGACATGGTGATGAAGCTGCTGCTTCTATCCATGATGATCCCCGCAGCCGCCATTCTGATCCCGATGTTCCGGTTATTCAGCCGTATGTCGCTGCTGAACACGATGACGGCTTTCATGCTGCCCAGTCTGGCCACGGCGTTTCTGATTTTCCTGTTCCGTCAGGCTGCGATGAGCTTTCCGATGGAAATTATTCAAGCGGCCCGCATCGACGGCGTAGGAGAATGGAATATCTTCTTCCGGATTTTCATCCCCAGCATGCGCTCTTCCTATGCCACCGCCATCACCATGACCTTTATGAATACATGGAACGCCTTTTTGTGGCCGCTTGTGATTATGACCGATACGAAAAAAACCACCATGCCCGTATTCCTGTCCGTACTGACGGACACCGGATATACCCCCGATTACGGAGCGGTCATGCTGGCCGTCGCCATCACGACCTTCCCCACGCTGATTGTGTTTTTCGCCCTGCAGAAAAGCTTTATCAACGGCATGGCGGGTTCGCTGAAGGGCTAAAAAAGGGGAAGGGGAAACAAACAAATGTTTACCGACTATCTGACGGACCCGCTGATCCACCATATCGGAACAGAGGAACCAACGGCCTATTTTGTGCCCGAACTGCCATCGGGAGAGAAACGGGAACGCTCGCCCCGGTTGTTTTCGCTCAACGGCTCCTGGGCGTTCCGCTATTCCCCGGCAGGGAATGAGGAAACCCTGCGGGAGCTGCTGGAAACCGAGGATTTTTCCGGCTGGAGCTCCATTCCCGTCCCCTCCAACTGGCAGCTGCATGGCTACGACCATGCCCAGTACATCACGTCCCCCTATCCCTTTCTGTACGACCCGCCCCATGTGCCCCGGGAAAATCCGGCGGGACTGTATGCCCGCACCTTTTTCTACCGCCGTCCGGCAGGCATGAAACGCTTTTTTTTGACGTTTGAGGGGGCGGACAGCTGCCTGCTTTGCTGGCTGAACGGACGGTTCCTGGGGTATGCGGAGGGGCCGCACAACGCTGCGGTGTTCGATGTTTCCGATGTGCTGCAGGAGGGGGAAAACCTGCTGAAAGCGGCGGTATTCAAGTTCTGTTCCGGCAGTTATCTCAACGATCAGGACAAAATCCGCCTGTCCGGCTTATTCCGGGACGTTTATCTGACCGCGCGCCCGGACTGTTTTTTGCGGGACTGGTTTCTCCTTCCCCGGAAGGACGGTTTTCACCTGCGGCTTTCACTGACGAATCCTCAGGGCGAAGCGGAAATCCGTGTCTGGGACCCGCAAGGCCGGGAGGCGCTGCGTCTGGTTCGGCCTGCCGCCGAAGAGATGGAGGAGGATTTTTTACTTCCGGAGCCGCGGCTTTGGACGGCGGAAACCCCGGAGCTGTATACCCTGCGGGTAACGCTTCCGGGCGAATTTGCGGAGCATCGTTTTGGCCTTCGAACCGTGCGGATCGCAGACGGCTGCATGAAAATCAACGGCCAACCCGTAAAGCTGCTGGGCGTGAACCGTCATGAAATGGATCCGGACACGGGTTATGCCGTTTCGACCGGCCGGATGCTTCGGGATTTGCAGCTAATGAAGGAAAACAACATCAACTGCGTCCGTACCTCCCACTATCCCAATGACCCGCGTTTCTACGAGCTTTGCGACAGTCTGGGCCTTTACGTCATCGACGAGGCGGATATGGAAACCCACGGCTGTGAGTATGTGGGCAATATCAGTACGCTGATGGACGATTCCCGCTATCAAAGCGCCGTTCTGGATCGTGAAAAACGGCTGGTAGAGCGGGACAAAAACTGCACATGCGTCATTCTATGGTCCATGGGCAACGAATCCGGCTGGGGAAGCACGCTTCGGGAGGGGGCGAAATGGATTCACCTTCGGGATCCTTCCCGCCCTGTGAACATGGAAAGCGCCTTCAACCTGCAGCGCCGAAAGCCTCTGTCCCAGTGTGTCAAAGACGCCGGGCCGGAATGGCTGGATCTGCAGGGCGCCATGTACCCGGATGACGCCCGAATCGACGAGCATCTTTCCCTGCCCGGGGAAAACCGGCCGCTGCTCCTGCTGGAATACTGCCACGCCATGGGCAACAGTCTGGGCGGCGTCGCCCGTTATACCGAACGTTTTTTTGCGGAACGCAGGCTCATCGGCGGCTGCATCTGGGAATGGGCGGATCACGCCATCCGCAGTTCCTCCGGGCGGCTGCTGTACGGGGGAGATTTCGGAGAAAGAAAGCATCACAGCAATCTCTGTGCCGATGGTCTGATCAGCCCGGATCGGGTTCCGCACAGCGCTCTGGCAGAATTGAAGGAGGCCTACGCGCCTGTTCATTTGGAATGGGAGCCGGGCATTCTTCGGCTGGAAAACCGCTATGCCTTCCGAACGCTGAAGCATCTGGAGCTGCGTTTTTCCCTGCTTCAGAACGGCGCAGCCTTCTGGGCTCAAACATCGCCCTGCCCTCCCCTGCCTCCGGGCTGCCGGGATGAACTACCGATGCAGCTGCCGCCGCTGCCCAACGAAGGCGAAACCGTGCTGATAATCCGCGCCGTTCTTCGGGAAACCGCCGGCTGTCTGCCAGTCGGTCACGAGGTCTGCCGCCGGCATTGGATTCTGTCCAGCGTTTCCGTCCGGCCCGGCGAGCCTCAAAACAATCTCAGCGTCGTATTTCGAGACGGTTTTCCCGAAAAAGGAACGGCGGCGGGCCGCGAGTTGTTCCGGCGGGTCGATCCCTGCCTGTGGCGCGCCCCGCTGGACAACGACCGCTATATTCGCCAGCAGTGGGAAGACAAGGCGGGCGAAAACCTGCAGGTGACAGAATGCAACGTTCATCAGGCGGCGTCGGAGGGAAACGGCTGGCGCACCGAGTTTGTTCTGGGCGGCATGAGCTACCGGCCTGCGGTGCAAGGAATTTTGCAATGGCTACCGGGCCGGGCGCTGGGGCTGAACGCCGAATACCGGGTGCGGGCCGATCTTCCGGTATGGCTGCCGCGCTGCGGGCTAATGTGGGAGCTTCCCGCCGCGCTGCGTCACGTGAGCTATTACGGTCTCGGGCCCGGCGAAAGCTACAGCGATAAGCGCCTGTCCGCTCATCCGGGCAGCTACTCCTTTGACGCGCTGACACGCCGTTCTCCCTATCTGAAGCCGCAGGAAAGCGGAGGCGTATCCGGGGCGAAATTCGTCACGCTGACGGACGATCGGGGACTGGGGCTGTGCGTGTGGTCTCCGGAGCCGTTTTTCTTCAACGTGCAGCCATGGTCGCCGTGGCAGATCGCCGGGGCGGCGCATCCGGAGGAACTTTTTCCCAGCGGGAGCCTCTATCTGCACGTGGACGCCCGAATGAGCGGCGTCGGTTCCGCTTCGGTAGGCCCGGTGCTTCCGCCGGAGGAAACCATTCAGCCCGGCGAGGTGCTGCGTCAGACGCTGTGGATTGCCGCCTTCGATCAGAAAACAGACGATCCTTTTGCGCTTTGCGGCCTCAGCAGGCAGAAATCGAGCGGGAAATGATTGTGCTGCGGAGAGCGGCCTCGCGGCCATCTTCCCAAAAACGGATTGGCGTTCATTCAGTTCGCTTTTTCCGTATGCATCCTCAAAGCCGCCTCCCGGGTCTTTTCCAGATGGGGCCGGATTTCCTTATAGGTGCGGCTGCACACGGAGGTGTACAGCACGTCGATCATGAACATCTGACACAGGCGGGAGCTCATGGCGCCGCTGCGCATGAAGGTCTCCGTGCTGCCGGTAAACAGCCGGATGGAGGCCAGCTCGCTGATGGACGAAGAGCCGAATTTGGTCAGGGAGATGATGTCCACGCCTGCCGAGGCGATCTCCCGGGCCACGTTGACCGTGTCGGTGGTCTCGCCGGAATAGGAGATGATCACCGCCGCGTCCCCCTTGCGCAGGGAAAGGGCGGTAATGTACTGATTATGAGGATCCGCATTGGCCACGGTCGTTTTGCCGATGCGGCCGAACTTGTTGCTGGCGTCCAGCGCCACCAGACCGGAAGAGCCTACGCCGTAAAAATCAATGCGCCGGGCCCGGCAAAGCAGTCTGACCGCCCGTTCCAGCTCGGCGGCGGTGTTCATCTCCATCGTCGTGCGAAGCGCGCCGAAATCGCTGGTCAGCAGGTGGTTCATCACTGCCTCCGGGCTGTCGCCGGGATGAATATCCTCAAATTCGCGGCTTTCTTCCAGCACGGACAGCTCGCCGCACAGGCTTTTCATCAGTTCCTTGTAGCCGGACAGCTTCAGCGCCTTGCACAGGCGCATCACGGAGGAAACGCTGCTGCCGCAGGCATGCGCCAGCTCCTCCAGCGACATGCCGGAAGCCTGACGGGGATGCTGCGTCAGGTAGTCGGCGATCTGCTGTTCTTTCGGGCTTAACGATTCGTATGATTCTTTGATCCTGAAAAAGCATCCTCCGGCTGCGGCCATGTTTTTCCTCTCCCTTGAGCCGGGCCAAACCGTCCGGCTTCGTTTCACTTTCTTCTGGTTATTCTGTGGTGATGGATGGTTTACTCCTGTTTTCAGTATAGCGGAAGCATTCCGTTCTGTCAAACCAAAAAGAAAAGTTTTATGCAAAAAATCAAAATCAGCATTGACAAATACTTGTCACATCCCTATAATGAAGCTGGTTCCAACTGAGATATTTCCCTTTTGACGAAAAAAACAGGTTTCTAAAGGAGGATTCTTGTTATGATCGATCTGAACCGCCGTCCCCGGATGGGACTGCTGCTGATTTCTCCTGAACGCTTCCAGACCATCGGCGAGGGCACGGCCCGGGGCAGCTATCTGGAGCGCAAGCAGAAGGAAGCCGAATGGATGGCCAAGGAAGCCTCCGCCATCGCGGAAGTGACCTTCCCCGGCGTCATCTACACCGCCGAGGATGTGAAGCGCGCCATCGACGCTTTCGTGACCGCCAAGGTGGATTATGTGCTGGCGATCTACCTCAGCTGGGCGGAGGATTTCGCCTGGATCCGCTTCCTGCGGGATATGCCCGCCTGCCCGGTGCTGTTCTGCCATCGGATGCGCGACAAGATCGAGCTGAAGGACACCCATGACGACGACGAGTTCGCTGAATATCTCTGCTGCGGCGGTCTGGTGGGCTCGCTGGAAGCCAGCGGCTCCGTCAAGCGCTTCAACCGCCCCATGCTGGAGGTCTACGCCGGTACCTGGACGGAAGTTCTGGCCCGCGCCAAGACCTTCGGCTGCGCCGCCCGCGCCCGCTCTCTCTTCCGGGAAAGCACCATGGGCCTGCTGGCCTGCATGAACGAGGTCATGTGGAGCACCTATGTGGATCCCTACGCCATCTTCCGGGATGTGGGGCCGGAGCTGCGCTTCCTGTCCGTGGCTGAATTGGAAGACACCATCAACACCGTCACCGAAGCCGACGCAACCTCAGTGATGAAGCGCATCGCCTCCCAGTATGAAGTGCTGCCCAATGTGGACGAGGGCAAGTTCCTGGCCTCTGTCCGCGCCTCCATGGGCATGGAGCGTCTGGCGGAAAAGAAGAATCTGGATCTGCTGGTGCTCAACGATATCGACACCGTGCTGTTCCAGCACATCGGCCTGCGGCCCGGCTTCTGGCCCACCTCTCCCGATGTGAAGACCCTCATCGTGCCCGAAGGCGACATCGGCGGCGGCATCGCCTGCTTCGCCCTGAAGCTGCTGACCGGCGGCCACGTAAACTACATCGAGCCCTTCCATATCGACCTGCCCAACCACGGCTTTGACGGCGGCCACGCAGGCCCCAACGATTACACCGATCCCCGGGGCAAGTGCAAGATCTCGTCCGACGTGCGCTTTGCCAAAACCAAGTGGAAATACGCCGGCGCTCCCTTTGCGTGGTACGTGTTCCCGGAAGGCGAAAAGACCATGCTGCACTGCTCTCAGCAGACGGGCAAGTTCCAGTTTGTGGCCGCCCAGATCGAGGCCGTGCATACCGATCATTTCCTGGCCACCTATTCCCACAGCCACTTCCGTCCCGTGGGCGAAAGCTGCACCGAGCTGTTCACCAAGCTGCTGCGGCAGGGCGTGACCCAGCACTACGGCATCGTGGATGGCAACGTGCAGGCGGAGCTGCAGGACTTGGCCATGATGATGAACTTCGAATTTGAGCGCGTGTAAGGCGCTGAAAAACAAACCAGAGTTCAAAGGAGAGACGACCATGGAACGGATGAAGAAAATCGGAACCCTGCCGCTTCGCAGCGCCGCTCAGGTAGGCCCTTCCCGCATCGGCATCGGCTTTGAAAAGCTGGATCGGAAGGTCTTCGAGCCGGAAAAGGCCTACGATCTGGTAGCCGCCAGCGGCGTACACTACGTCCGGCTCCAGTCCGGCTGGCAGCGCACGGAAACCGAAAAGGGCAAATACGACTTTGCGTGGCTGGATGACATCGTGGATCAGATCATTGCCCGGGGCATGGAGCCCTGGATCGACCTGTGCTACGGCAACGAGCTGTACACCCCCATGGCGAAGGAATACTTCGGCGCGGTGGGCTGCGCGCCCATTGCTACCGAAGAAGAGTTGGAAGGCTGGCTCCGCTATGTGAAGGCCGTCGTGACCCGCTACCGCGGCAAGGTGAAATGGTACGAAATCTGGAACGAGCCGGACGGCCAGTGGTGCTGGAAAACCGGCGTAAGCCCCGAGGAATACGGCGATTTCGCGCTGGCTACGGCCCGGGCCATCCACGAGGCCGACCCGGAAGCCAAGGCCGTCGCGGGCGTGCTGTGCTATGTGAATCTGCCCTATTTCAAGCGGATGCTGGACCGGGGTGTGGCGGCGGAGGCCGACGCGGTCTCCTTCCACCGCTATAACGCCAACGAGCTGGACGCACTGAACGAAATGCAGGCCCTGCGGGCGCTGATCGACCGCTACAACCCCAAGGTGCAGATTATTCAGGGCGAAAGCGGCACCCAGTCCGACTCCCGGGGCGCGGGGGCGCTGCGGGGTGGCGCGTGGACGCCCCTCAAGCAGGCCAAGTACCTGCTGCGCCATCGGCTGATCGACCTTTCCACCGATATGGTGTTCACCTCTCATTTCTCCGCCATGGATATGATCGAAGCCCTGAACGGCAAGGTCGGGGACAAGGCCTCCTATCTGGACTTCGGCTATTTCGGCGTCATTCAGGCCGATTTCAACGAAGAGGGGCTGGCTACCGGCGAATACACGCCCAAGCTGTCCTACCGGGCGCTGCAGCATCTCTGCACCCTGTTTGACGGAAAATCCAAGCCGGAACAGCTGCCCATCCGCCGGGTGGTGAATCCCTCCGCCCGGGTGTTTGATAAGGACGCTTCCGACAGCCGTCTGGTCATGCTGGGCTTCCGCCGGGGAAACGGCACGGCGCTGGCCTACTGGGAAGCCGCCGACCTGATGCGGGAGACCTACGACGGCACCGTCAGCTTCCAGCTGGCCGGTGAAAAGGACGCGCCCCGTCTGGTCGACCTGATGACCGGCGACGTTTATCAGGTGCCGGAGGCGCTGGTGAAGCGCGACGATCTGGGCGAAATCGTGGAGCTGGTGAACCTTCCCCTGACCGACAGCCCCCTGCTTCTGATGTTCGGCGATTTTGACGACTGAGGTTGATATTTGCATGAGGACTGGCAATATTCTGGTGCTGGATGTAGGCGGCAGCTTTCTGAAATACGGCGTTGCCGACGAAAAGGGCGCGCTGCTTCCCGGCAGCGTGGGCGAAGTGCCCGCCCGGGCGGACGAATCGCCGGAGAAAGTCTACGAGGCTTTTGAGGAAGTCATCCGCCGGGCGCGGGAGACTGCGCCGCTGGCCGGAGCCTGCGCCTGTTTCCCCGGCCCCTTTGACTACACCCACGGCGTTTTCCGGATGAAGCACAAGTTTCAGGCCCTCTTCGGCTGCTCCATCCTGCCGCCCTTTGAGCGGGCCGGGCTGCCCGTGCGCTTCCTGCACGATTCCACCGCCTATATTCTGGGCGAAGTCTCCGACGGAACGCTGCGGGACGCGAAGGATCCCTGCTGCGTGATGCTGGGCACCGGCCTTGGCTACACCATGATGAAGGACGGCAAGGTTCTGATCGATGAAAGCCAGACCCCGGCCCTTTCCCTGTGGTGCGCGCCCTTCCGGGACGGGATCGCCGAGGATTACGTATCCACCCGGGCCATTCAGGCCGCCTACGGCCAGCCCCTGTCCGTCAAGGACATTGCGGGGCTGGCCCGTCAGGGCGACGAAAAAGCCCTTCAGTCCTTCCGGAAAACCGGCGAAGCCCTGTCCGAACTGATGGGGATCATCGACCGGCGCTTCCATCCAGACAAGCTGGCGCTGGGCGGACAGATCGCCCGCTCCGCCGACCTGCTCCATCTGAACCTTCCCTTCCCGTGGGAGGTTTCTCATCACCTGGACGACGCCGCTCTGCGGGGCGCGGCCTACTACGCCCTGCATTCCCGGGAGGAATGCACCGCCGTGCTGCCCAAAATCCAGCTCTGACCATCCCGCTCTTTTCCCATAACAGCACATCATTAGGAGGAAAATTCCATGAGTTTCATGTTTCATCCCTATCCCTATGCGGATCCCAATGCGGTGAACCCCATCAACGCCCCGGAATCGGTCAAAAAGGGTCTGGTGAAAGGCCCGCAGGCCGTGGCCAAGGAAATTGCCCGGCAGATCAAGGCCGGCAAGACCCGCGTGGGCATCGACTGCTATGCCGGCGCTGAAATCGGCGCTCTGGCCCGTCAGCTGGAAGAATTTGTGGAAAACGCCGAGCTGATCGACGCCACTGCGCTGGCCATGGACGAAAAGGAACTGGACGAGAAGCTGGCTCCCTACCTGCCCACCGACCGGGACCGCGACCCTGTGCTGCTCTACGGCCGCCGTTTCATGGAGGGCTACGAGGGCCTGCAGAACGCCGCCAAGGTGCAGGCGCTCAAAGAAAAGCTGGAAAAGGCCGAGGGCCCCGTGGTGGTGTACGGCATGGGCGCGCTGTGCAAGGCGCTGCGCGGCTGCTATGACCTGAAGATCTGGATGGATCTGTCCCCCCGGCAGACGGCCATCAACTACAAGACCGGTCTGGCCATCAACTACGGTTCCACCCATTCCCGGCCCTTCAGCCAGCTGATGCGCCGCAACTACTATGTGGACTTTGAGACCGCGCTGGATCTGCGCTGGGAGCTGATCCGGGAAAAGGCGCTGGACGGCTATATTTTCGCCGACGATCCTCAGAAGATGCAGTGGCTTCCCTACGGCGCGCTGCTGGATCTGTTCGACGAGCTGAACCGTTCCCCCATGCGGTGCCGTCCGGTCTATCTGGAAGGCGTATGGGGCGGCTTCTACGTCCACAAGCTGCGCAAGCTGCCCAAGGAAATGAAGAACTGCGCCTGGGTATTCGACATGATCCCCATGGAGGTTTCTCTGGCGGCCACCTTCGACGGCAGCGAATTTGAAGTGCCCTTCTACACCTTCGTGCAGGCCATGGGCGAAAAGCTGCTGGGCAAACGGGCCTACGACGCCTTCGGCGGCTACTTCCCCATCCGCTTCAACTATGACGATACCTATCACGCCAACGGCAACATGTCCATCCAGTGTCACCCCGACGCGGAATACGTGATGAAGAACCATTCCGAGCTGGGCCGTCAGGATGAAAGCTACTATGTCTGCGTTACCGCGCAGGATGCGAAGACCTATCTGGGCTTCAAGCACGAGGACTCCTGCGAAAAGTTCTTCGCCGCCGCCGAAAAGGCGCAGGAGACCCACGAGCTGATCGACTATACCCAGTACATCAACGCCGTTCCCTCCGTGCCCGGCACGCAGGTGATGATCCCCGCCGGTACGGTGCATGCCTCCGGCCGCAATCAGGTCATTCTGGAGATCGGCAGCCTGACCGTGGGTTCCTACACCTACAAGCTGTACGACTATCAGCGCATCGATCCCCAGACCGGCCTGCCCCGCCCCATCCACCTGAAGATGGGCCGCGACGTCATCCACCCCGAGCGCACCGCCGAATTCGTAAAGGACAATCTGGTCAACCACGGCGGTATCGTCCGTCAGGGCGAAGACTGGTGCGAGAAGGTAGTCGGCGAGCACGACCTTCTGTATTTCTCCCTGCGCAATCTGGTGTTCACCACCTCCATGGAGGACGACACCAAAGACGATTTCCACGTGCTGGCTCTGGTGGACGGCGAAAAGGTGCGTGTGGAATCCGTGGAGGATCCCAGCCGTTACTTTGACCTGAACATGCTGGACATCGTTGTGGTGCCCGCCACCTTCGGCAAGTACCGCGTGGTGAACAAGGGCATCGGCGTGGCGGTGGTTCACAAGACCATGCTCAAGCCGTAAGACGGAGGAAATCATCCATGTACGAGCTTCAGGGAAAAACCATGATCTACCGGCTGGACAGCCGGGGCCGCTCCGTCAGCTGCTATCACCGCCAGACCGGGCATGAGTATATCCACATCCCCGGCGCGGTGTGGAAGCTGATCTACGCTGTGAAGAACACGGAACGGGTAGAGGTTCCCGTCTGGGCGGAGGAGCAGCGCTTCTCCGTCCAGGCCGGGGAAAACAGCCTGACCCTTTGCTATGACGGGCTTACCGGCGATGAGGGCCGGAAAATCAACGCATCTCTGAACCTTCATTTTCAGATGAACGATCTGGGCCTGCAGGTCTGGGCCGATCTGGAAAACCGGGATCCGGAAGTAACGCTGATGGAGCTGCAGCTGACCCCGGTTTCCGGGGCGCGGACGCTGGCCGGAGAGCCGGACAATGATTTCATCGCATGGCCCAACGGACTGGGCCGCCGGGTGCGCCGTCCCGCCTACGCCGACCTGAGCACCTTCGCCGGTTTCCGCAAATATGAGCGCCACGACCAGTATCACACCGACATGGACGCGCTGTATCCATCGGATGTGGCTTCCATGCAGTGGTACGACTGGTATACCGACGGCGAAGGCCTGTACTGTTCCAGCGAGGACACCACCCATCAGACCGTGGGCCTGCACATTGAGCGGGACGCGAAGCTGAACGTGCTTCGTTTCGGCTTCATCCGCTACCCCATGATCGACGCGGGCGAGCGCTTCACCATGGCCCCCATCGACTGCTATCCCCATCTGGGCGACTGGCACGCGGGCGCGAAGCTGTACCGGGCCTTCATGGAGGAAAAAGGCGGCTTTGTGCCGCCCGTCAATCCCGAGTGGAGCCGGGACATGACCGGCTGGCTGCGGCTGATCTTCAAGCAGCACCACTGCGAGCTGAACTGGAGCTACGCCGACATTCCCACCATGTATGACGAGCTGGAAGCCTGCGGGCTCAAGACCCTGTATCTGCTGGGCTGGGAAGCGGGCGGCTTTGCCCGGCTCTGGCCCGACTTCCGGGTAGACGAGCGCATGGGCGGTGAAAAACTGCTGCGGGAAGGCATCGAATACGTTCACCAAAAGGGCGGCAAGGTGCTGATGTTCCTCAGCTATGCCCTAATCGACCATCACAGCGACTTCTATCAGAAGGAAGGCGGCGACAAGGCCACCATCCGCTCTATCTGGGGCGAGGATATTCCCTTTGCCGAAACCTACTGCGGCGAGGGCACCTATCGGAAGATCGGCAATCCGGCCATGCCCATGTATCTGGCCTGCCCCGGCGCGCCGATCTGGCAGGAAAAGATGAAGGAATCCGCCAAAACCTGTCTGGAGCTGGGGGCGGACGGCGTGCTGTACGACATCGGCTCCTGGTACCCCTACTTCTGCTACGCCGAGGGCCACACCCACGCCAAGCCCAGCCATTCCCATGAAAGCAAGGCCGCCAATTATGCCGGTCTGCGGGAATACGTCAAGACCTTCGGGCAGGACAAAATCATCCTCATGGAGCACAACACGGACATTTTCGGCCAGTCCATGGATATTTCCCACAGCGCCAACACCCAGCCGCCGGAGCGTCTGCGTTCCCCGGAGACGGCCCGGCATGCCGCCGACGTGCGCAACGATCTGTTCATGCCGGAAATGTACCGCTACACCTTCCCCGAGCTGGTGGCCACCAACCGGGAATGCGGCGAGGACGAGGAGCACTACAAGGCCATGGCCGGGTTCAGCTTCCTCTACGGCCTGCGCTTTGACATGACCATCTACCGCTGCTGCGGCTCTCTGCGGGATATTCCCCGGTACGCCGCCTATCTGAAGGAGCTGTCCGCCCTATACGAGCAGTACGGCGACTATCTGCTTCGGGGCCGCTTTGTGGACAGCGACGGCTTTATTTCGGACAGCGAAAACGTACTGGTCAAGGGTTGGGAAGGCTGCCGCGGCGGTCTGGCCGTCAGCCTGTGGAATCCCACCGGCGAGGATCAGGCCGTGACCCTCCGCAGCCGCCAGACCGGACGCGCCGTGACCATCGTCGTCCCCGCCGAGCGCGCCGCCGCCGCCGTGATCGACGAAGCGTAAGACGTATAAAGAGACGTTGGGGGCTTTTCGCCCCCAAACTCCTCGTCAGGGCTTTGCCCTGAACCCTTTTTGACCGCGCAATGCGCGGTCAATGGTGGGATTGTTAAGGGCTTTAGCCCTTAACTGCGGGGTTTGGGGCCGCATAGGCCCCAACGTCTCTTTTTATTCGTCCGTGAGCGGCAGGGTGCGGCAGAAGGCGCGAAAGGCCTGCCATTCCTCCCGGGCGGCGCAGCCTGCCCAGAGCATCAGGTTCTTTTCCCGGTGGCGAAGCGCCGAGGAAGATAAAAATAGCTTCTGCTGAAGCACCTCCGGCTTTTCGCCCTGAAGCAGGCCGAAAAATAGCTGCCGGTCGGTCGAATCGCAACGATCCAGCAGCGTTTCCAGCGCCATCAGCCGCAGGGTCTCGCTGTCGCCGTAAAAGTCCACCGCTTCCCGAAGCGGCGTGGAAAGCCCTTCCCCCGCAGGCCGCAGCGGCCGATTTTCCGTGGATTCCCGAACCGCTACGCGGCAGTGTACCTGCACCGCCACGCTGGCCGTCGGCTCCTGCCGGGCCAGAAAGGCGTACAGGCTCACCGCCCGCCGCCCCAGCTCGTCGTGGTTCAGCGACGCGCTGGTAATCGCCGGATGCACGGCCCGGGCCAGCGAGGAATCGCCATAGCTGAGCAAATATAAATCCTCCGGGACGGCGACGCCGTCCTTTTTCAGCTGTTTCAAAAGCGCCGCCGCCGCAATGTCGTTGGCGCAGATCACGGAATCAAACCGGCGGATATGGGGCGCGAAGTCCGTGTAGCACTCCGTAAGGGAACCGCGGTTCCAGAACACGTTCGGCTCCGACGCCGCAGGAAAGCAGCGGCTCCACGTGGCAAAGGTCTCCTGCTTGGTCAGGTCTGCCGCCGAATTGGGGTTCAGGGCAAAGAAGGCCGTCTTTCCCCGTCCGCAGTCCTGAAGGTATTTCAGCAGCGTCCGGGTCGCTTCCGCGTGATTCATGGATACCGTGCCCTCTGCCGGAGCCCCCTGCGAGGGATTGACGCTGATGAGCACGCAGGAAATGCCCAGCGCGCCCAGCCGCGCCTGCGCCGCCGGAACCCAGCTCATGGAAGTGCCCATCAGCATCACCAGACGGCGCTCGCGGTCGAAGAGCCCGTCCCAGTCGATCTGCTCCTCCTGCGCCGCGTCCAGCAGCACCGGCTCATATTTTTTTCGGGCAGCTTCCCGGGCAATGCCCTCCAACGTCTGCCGGGCCCAAAGGGAATTCCGGTAGTCCGGCTCCACCAGAACGGGAATGCGCATGACGGCAGCCTCCTTGGACAGTGTTTTTCTTCCGTTATGATAGCACATTTGGGAAAAGGCGGTCAATAAAGGCATTCAAGCCGCTTTGAGAAGGCATGTTGCTTTGCGTTGCTTGCCGCAACGGACCGTTTTCCGTACAATAAAGAGCGTTTCCGGGAACGAATTTCTTTCCCAAAAAACAAAAAGAACGGGAAAGAAAAGAAAGAAGGAATGCCCAATGCTGAGTGAAAATATCAAAGCCTTTCGAAAAACAAAAGGACTTTCGCAGGAAGAGCTTGCCGCCCGGCTGAACGTCGTGCGGCAGACCATCTCCAAATGGGAGCAGGGGGGTTCACTTAGATAAAGATACCACATCAATAATCCCACGCTGACTTTTGCTCAACCGATACAGCCAGAGGGCTGGATAACAAGAAAAGGCGGTATG
>SFGO01000161.1 GCA_004556545.1 Clostridiales bacterium | reverse complement strand
AAAGTCGCAGCAACTCTCGCCCCATGCGTCCTCTTCTATGGCGTTCTCCTCTTCAGACTCTTTCCTCTTTCCCTGTCCAATATGTTTGACAAACCTACATCCGCCCCGGCCTGCGGCGGTCGGAAAACGGCGTTTTACGCCTTTCTATGCCACAAAAAGGCGAACGCTTTTTACTCGCCCCACACGCCGCGCCGCAGCGCGTCCGCCCGGTTGCGCAGGCACTCCTGCATGACGCTGGTACGGGGATCCACGTCATAGCCGTGGAAAACGCCCTTGATTTCGTGCAGCTCCACCGTTCCGCCCGCTTCCTCCAGCCGCCGGGCATAGGCCGCGCCCTCGTCGTGCAGGCAATCCAGCTCGGCGATTTCCATATAGGTCAGGGGCAGCTGCTGAGGCAGCTCCATTTCCATGGGCGAAGCCTCCGGGCAGGTTTTTCCTTCCAGATACATGCGCCACATTTCCGCGTTATGCTCTGCGTTCCACATGGGCGTATCGGTGTATTTCTTCATAGAGTCGGTCTCCATCCGCTCATCCGCCACCGGATAGATCAGCATCTGGAATTTGGGCGCGGGCAGATTCCGTTTTTCCGCGTCATGGCAGAGGTAAATGGCCAGCGCGCCGCCGGCGCTTTCCCCGCCAACTGCGATGCGTTCCGGATCGATATGCAGTTCCTCCGCATGCTCGCAGGCCCATGCGTAGGCGGCGAAGCAGTCTTCCCGAGCGGCGGGATAGGGATGTTCCGGCAGCAGCCGATAGTCCGGCATCAGCACCCGGCAGTTGGCCTCCCGGGCAAACAGCGCGTTCATCCACCGATGCTGGGGCGCGGCCCCAAAGCCGAATCCGCCGCCATGCGTATAGATCATCAGCGGCAGCTTTTCGTCCGTTTCCTTGGGTTCGGAGATCAGCACCTGCATCTCGCCGCCCTCCGAAGGAATGGAGACCCAGCGCTGCTCCACCTTTCGGGAGGAGCCTGCATGCAGCAGCACCTCCATCGGCTTATGGGACATCTTCAAAAACAAAGCGGTAAACGGTGTTTTGAACGGTTCAAACTTGCGGTATTCCGGCTGCACCCAGCCCCATTTTCCCATACGTCGTCTCCTTTGCCAAAAGATCGGGCCGCCAGAGGGCAGACCATACCTTCTTATTATAAAAAGTTCCCGCTTTGCCTGTCAAGCGGCGAAAATCTTTTGGGAAACGCTGGATTTTCCCTTCTCTTCCTGCTATGATTAACCGTACCATCAAATCTATTTAGGAGGTAATTTCAATGACTCCCCACAATACAGCTGAAAAAGGCCAGATTGCTTCTACCTGCCTGATGCCGGGCGATCCCCTGCGGGCGAAAATGATCGCCGAGAATTTTCTGACCGACGTGGAATGCTTCAACCAGACCCGCGGCATGCTGGGCTACACCGGCAACTATCAGGGCAAGCGCGTATCCGTCATGGGCCACGGCATGGGCATTCCCTCCATCGGCATTTACACCTACGAGCTGTTCTCTTTCTACGACGTGGAGAACATCATCCGCATCGGCTCCATCGGCGGTCTGGACACGTCCCTGAATCTGGGCGACGTCATCATCGCTCAGGGCGCCTGCACGGACAGCAACTATGCCGGTCAGTACGGCCTTCCCGGAACCTTTGCCCCCATCTGCGACTACGGTCTTCTGAAGCTGGCCGATCAGACGGCGGAAAAGAAGGGTCTGTCCGTGCGGGTGGGCAATGTGCTGGCCAGCGACATGTTCTACCGCGCCAATCCCGAGGCCTTTGACAAGTGGCGCTCCATGGGCGTTCTGGGTGTGGAGATGGAATGCTCCGCCCTATACATGAACGCCGCCTATCTGCACAAGAAAGCGCTGGGCATCCTGACCGTCAGCGACATCATCGGCGACGACAGCCGCGCCATGACGGCGGAGGAGCGCCAGACCACGCTGACGAACATGATCACGCTGGCGCTGGATATGGCGAAGGAACTGTAAGGGGCAGGCTCCGCGGGGTGTTCGATTGCTTCGAGAAGCGCCCGGTCGTTCAGGCAAACAAACGGCGGTGCGAACCGCGCCGATTGTTTGCCCCGAGGAAAGCCCTTTGGTGTGCTCGCAGGCGCAAGCCTCTTGCCCCCGCCGGGGATTGACGCGCCGACTCCCCGAAGGGGGTGCAGGGGGGCGAGCGGAAAGCCACCCTGCTTTTCTGCCGGAATATTTATACCCCGTGGGGTTTTCGCCAACTACGGCCCGAAGGGGACTGGGGGAACGTAGGGAAGCGCGTGCCCAGTGGGCACAACCGCCGAAGGCGGTTAGCGACCCGAAGTTCAGGCAAACAACAAGCGGAGCGCACGGCAGTGCGGGCCGCGCCGATTGTTTGCCCCGAGGAAAGCCCCCAGTGCGCCTGCAGGCGCATACCACTGCCTCCGGTGGGGCTTGACGCGCCGACTCCGGCGCGAAGTGGGACTGGCCGTCCCATGGGGCGCGCACACTTTTCTTTCGGTGGCCCGAAGGGGTGCAGGGGGCGAGCGGAAAGCCCCCTGCTAGCATGACAAGAGACAACTTGGCCGTATGAAATTCCCCTTGGCGGGGTCTGACGCGCCGACTCCGGCGCGGGGAGAGGGCTTGCAGCCCCATGGGGCGCTCACACTTTTCTTTCGGTGGCGAAAGAAAAGTGTGCAAAAGAAAGCCAGCGGCACGGCGACTCCGGGAAAAAGGCTTCTATTGCCCATTT
>SFGO01000160.1 GCA_004556545.1 Clostridiales bacterium | reverse complement strand
AAGTATCCGTTCTGGCGCTTCTTCAGCAGGCGGGCGATTTCCGCGTCCATCGCATCCAGCGTGGCAATGTCATCGGACAGCCCACGAGAAACAGACGTGTACCCGCCTTCGTCGGCGGTGGCCTTGAGCTGCAGCAGCTCCGTGCGCGTGGATTCCGTCATGGCTTTGAAGGAATCCGTCCATTCGGACACGATCTCATCGGATTCCTTCTTGCCGTCCGTCCACACTGTAATCAGGCCATTCAGCCAGTCCTGTGCGGTCTGCTTGTCCCGGACAAAGTCAGACTTGCTCATGCCGAAGAAGGACAGACCCTCGCTCTGACCGTAGAATGTTTCGGCAGCAGTCTGCTTCCACTTGTCAGCGGTTTCCTGCATGCCCTTGAGGGCTTCGCGGGCCTGCCTGGCTCCGGAAACGTAGTCCGCAATGGCGACGGTCGCCGTGATTGTAGCCGCAGCCACAGCCAGCCACACGGCAGGCGAACTGCTCAGGACGGTCATGAAGCCCTTAATACCACCACCAGCCTTGCCGACAGCGGTGGCGAACTTGCCGATACCGGTAGAGAGGGTGCCGACACCCTTGGTGATTTTGCCAAGCGTGAGCAGCGCTGGCCCGGCGGAAGCGGCCATCGCGGCATATTGGATGATCTGTTTGCGCTGGGCAGCATCCAGCTTGAGGAAGCTGTCCAGCATATCGTCTGCGCCCTTGATGAGGTTTTGGATGGTGGGATTGAGATCATCGCCAAGTTGCTGCCCAAAAAGGACAGCCTTGTTCTTGAGGTTGATGAGCTTGCTCTCGGTGGTGGCGTAGCGCTTGTTCGCCTCGGTGGTCAGGGCGGTGTTTTCCTCCCATGCTCGGTTGGCTGTCGCCTGTGCCCGGCTGAACAGCTCGGTGGCGTTGGTCGCGCGCAGCATCGTATCGCGCAGACGCACCTCCTTGATGCCGATTTCGTCCAGCACAGCGATGGCGCTTTCGCCTTCCTCATCCATTTTGGAGAGGCCTACGATGAATGCCTGAAACGCAGCGGCAGGGTCGCTGTCAAACAGCGTCTTGAACTGCGAACTGGTCATGCCACAGACAGTTGCAAAGTCCTTCAGGGCATCCCCGCCTGTGGCAGAGGCGACCTCCATCTTGATGAGCGCCTTGGAAAATGCCGAACCGCCCATCTGTGCCTCAATGCCCACGGAGGACAGCGCCGTAGCAAAGCCCAGCACCTGCGCTTCCGTCAGGCCGACCTGCTTGCCTGCGCCTGCGAGGCGCTGCGCCATCTCCATGATGGGCTTCTCAGTCGTAGCAAAGTTGTTGCCCAGATCGACGATAGTCGAGCCGATATTCTGGAACAGACTCTGGTTCGTGCCCATGACGTTGGCAAACTTGGCGATGGACGTTGCAGCTTCATCCGCGCTCAAGTCCTCACAGGAATTGCCCAGGTCAATCATGACGCGGGTAAACTCCGTCAGGTGTTCATTGGCGATGCCAAGCTGACCGCCGGTAGCCATGACGCCGTTGATCTCGCTGGTGGATGCAGCGATCTCGGTGGACATCTTCTTGGACGAAGCTGCCAGCGAAGCAAACTCCGCCTCAGTGGCATCCACCGTTTTCCGTACACCGGCAAAGGAAGACTCGAAGTCCAGTGAAGCCTTGACCGCTGCTGTCCCCAGCGTGAGGATGGGCGTTGTCATGACCGTGGTGAGCGTTCTGCCCGCTGTGGCCATCTTCTTGCTGACGGTATCACAGGTTTTCCCAAAGCTCTCCAGCGACTTACCTGCCGCTGTCCATGCGGACTTGGCAGTCGAAAGCTGACGATTGGTCTCCTCGATCTCTGTACGGGTAGCCTTGACGGCAGCCTTTGCCCGGTTCAGCGCTGCTTCTGCATCAAGGACGGCGTCGGATGCCTGCTGGATCTTCTCAGGGTCGTGGGCCTGCTGTGCTGCCTGCAGCTGCTCCCGTGCGCCGCGCAGAGCGTTTTCATACTCCGCGATGGATTTCTCTTGGATATTCAGCTTTTCACGCAGCAGCGTCAGCTTGGCAGAAAGGCCCGCCACACTGGTGTCCATGTCCTTGATGCCCGCTGTGGCCAGCTTGAATCGGCTCTCGGCAAGACCGATCTCCTTGCCGAAAGTCGTGATCGCAGCGCGGCTGGCATCAATGGATTTCCCGGCTGCATCCCAGTTGGTCTGCGCCAACCGAAGGGACTGATTGCACCGGTTGATCTCAGCTTCCGTCTGCTTCACACCGGCGCGGGCCATATTGAAGTTCGTATTGGCCTGGGATACCGCATCCGCAGCGTTCTGGGTGGTCTTCTTGAGCGCCTCATTTTGCCCGGAGAGCTTCTTCACTTCCTGCACAGAAGCACGGTACTCGGCCTTGAGCGCATCCAGATTGGCCTTCGCCGCGATGGTGGCGGAATCGGAATCTCCCAGCGTCGCAGAGAAGGTGCGTACCTGCTGGGCCGCCGCCGCAACCTGCTCTTTGAGCGCCTGCTGGGCAGCCTTGGCGGCTTCCAGCCGCTGCGCATAGTCGTTCTGGCGATTGTAGCATTCCGACAGCTTGTTGTTGGCGGCTTCCAGCGCACGCTGGTACTGATTGACGGCGTCCTTCTGCAGAGACAGGCGGCGCTCCAGCGTGGAAAGCTGGGTGGCAAGCCCCGTAGCTGTGCGCTCGAAGCCCTCCACACCGGCAGCAGCCAGCTTGAACTGGGATTCCGCTTCAGCGATCTGCTTGCTGACGGACTTGATGTTCCGGGTGAAGTTG
>SFGO01000046.1 GCA_004556545.1 Clostridiales bacterium | reverse complement strand
GGGCTTCAGCTGCGTCCAAGGGAGCGTCGTCTTGCCGTCCGCATCCCTGCGGATGTCGATGCCGCTGCGATGAATGTTGTAGGCGATGTCCTTCAGCTTGGGATCGTTGCGCAGAATGAGAGCAAGGTTGCCAAGGGTATCCTTCACGCGCCCCTGCTTGTCGATCTCCAGAGCGTCCTGCCAGTTTTCATCTGACACATTGCCCGATGAAATAGAAATGTTATTCTCGGTATCCAGATCCCCGAATTCCTCCATGGCCTGTGCGCTGCGCTCTTCAGCCAGCTGGCGTTTCGTCGTTTCATCCTGCGCGGCATACTCCTGCATCCGCCTGATGGAATTCTTTTCGTCGCCCACCGAAGAACCGTCCGTCGCAGTACCGCCCGGCGTGAACAGATGCCAGCGCACCAGATCGAAGGCGTTGCACAGCTTACCGCCCGCGGGATCGGTGGCGTGATGAGAAAAGGCGTACTTGTCGTCGTAGACCACCAGTCCGCCCGTGGTGCTGCCGCCGACGAAGGTGTAGCGGTCATCCTGTTCGGTAGGCGTGTATTTATCATTCAGAATCGTATCCAGCACATCGGTAATGCTGTGCGCCCGGCAGAACGCGCCGATGATTCCCTTCTTCTCCAGCGGATCCTCCTGCTTACCGATCTTCGCACGGGTGCGCTCTTCCAGCGGGCGCATGGTCGGCCAGAGGGAAGCGTCCGTCCAGTCGGGATAGGTGGCCAGCACCGCGTCCGGGTCGAGGAAGGGTGCGTCGTTATAGCGGAACACGAACTCGCCGTCCTCGGGCGTGCTGGGCCAGTACATGAGCCGTGCGGGCTCGAAGGTGGTGGGATCGAAGCGCTCAAGGCCTAAATCGTCCGCCACGCGGCGGGACACCGCGGCATATTCGTCCGGCGTAACCGTGCGCGTCAGCGGAATGATGAGCCGCAGGCGCATCTTTTCCGGGGTGTGACTGTGGGTAGAATAAAGCGCGTAGGCGTTGATGAACGTCATGTCCAAATCGTCCATGAGGCCGGGATCGGCGTTATCTGCGTCCAGGCACAGCATACAGCGGTTGACCACGCTGGCGTTGTTGCGCTTGCCGTTTTTGAGATACCCGCCGACGAAGCCGCCCACATCCTTGATCGTATCGCGCTCGCCCTTGGGCAGCGCGGCGTATTCCGCCGCCGTTTCCCGGGTGCGGGTGGTCTGGGCCAGCTTGTCCAGCAATTCGCTCCAGTTGAATTCTTTGTTCTGCCATTGGGTGGACTTACGGCTCCTGCCTACGGCGATGAGGAGCTTTCCATCATGGGTTACGTTCATTTGGGTTTGCCTCCTTGTGGTGTGTTTTGGTTGTATTGGGATAAGAAAAAGCAGCCGCTGCCGACTGCTTTACTGCCTTGGTGTGTTGTTAGGGTCTTTGTTGGTATGCCTGCACGTTCAGATTTTCTTCACCCGATTGATGCCGTACAGCACGCTGAGCGAACTGCCCGTTCGCCATCTGACAAGCAAACTGGCCATATCGTCCACACCAACCACCTCTCCAATGGTGCCGGGCGGCGACGCTGGCCGAGCGGGGATTCTCCTGCACGGTCGAAACGGTGTGCTCCGAAATAGAGACGGAGGACAGCGCACCCGGCGAGGCTGCGCCGGAGGAAGCACCGCTTCCCGATGACCGCTTCACCGTAAGCATCCCGGCGGACAGGCTTTCGCCTGACGCGCTTGCGCGGCTTCGAAAGCTGATCGTCTCCCGGCACAGGCTCTTCTGCGACGCGCTGAACGCGGCGGAACTGCCTGTCGAGGAACAAGACGGAAAGATTGCCTTTCCCTGGTTCGAGCAAACCGAGGACGAAGAGGAACGAGCCGCCTACACGCTTTTCATCGAGCGGCTGGCGGAGCTTTCCAATCGCCTGAAATGGGCGGCTTCCACCGAAAAGGACGCGCCCAACGAGAAGTATGCCATGCGCTGTTTTCTGCTGCGGCTGGGGTTCATCGGCGCGGAGTACAAGGACGCCCGCGCCGTGCTGCTTCGAAATCTGCAGGGCAGCAGCGCCTTCCGCTATGGAAGCATGCCCAGCCATACCGAATCGGAGGAACGCCCATGAGGAGAACCATCCGAAAGACCTTCCTGCTGGAAGGCGAGACCATTACCATGCGCTATGTGAAGCAACGCTGCGGCGAGGAGCGCTACCGCCGGATGATTGAGGTCGCGAAGGAGAAATTCTTCGCGGATCCCACCGCCGAGCTGTGCTATCCTACGCCGAAGGGCTGGCTGACCATCTGGTTTCAGCTGGCCTGACGCTTTTGAAACGCCGCCGCCCGTTGGCGTTTCCTTTGCCCCTGTTGCCGCAACGTTTGCCCTGTGTCGGGGAGAACGTTCACGCGCAGCTCCATGTCGCGTCCAGATTCAGCCGCGCCGTGCCGCCCTCTGTGGGGCAGGAAAGGCGCAGGGCATAATCCGTCTGATAGCGCTCCATGGCGCGGCGCGCGGCGGCGAACTCCGCCAACGCTTCTGAATCCAGAAGGGCGAATCCATTTTTCCGGATGGAGTTTCTGTTCGCCAGCAGCTCGCTGCGAATATGGATTCGCGTCAGGTAGGCGTAGCGAACGCTCTCATCCGCAAGGCGCTGTGCGGCGATGTAATACCGATCGATCCACAGCCGGTAATCCGCGCCCTGATAAATCTGGGGAATGGGTATCCTCCGTTTCAGCATTCGGCGCAGCCGCCTGTGTTTTGGAATGGAGACGCCCAGGTCTTCTGCCAGCCCCAGACCGTAGGGGATGACCTCGTCCACATCCAGCGGCTCACGATTGGGTCGTCCCGTGCGCGGCACGGTGGGGGCTCTGGGTTGATGGGACTCTTTCATGCTCGTACTTCCAACGAAAAAGAGCAGCCGGGCTTCTGCCCGCACTACTCTTGAATCTGATTGCGCTTCTTCGCGCATTGCTGTCTATCTGGTTCTGACAGGATACATCATACCACAGGTGGAGATGGACATTCAAGGACATTTCCGGACACTTTTCTTCGGAATCCGAAAATGCCTGCGTTTTTTTATGCATTGCTGTCCATCCGATTCTGACAGCATACATCATACCACAGGGAAATACTGCCAAACAATAGCAAAGTACGCAAACAGAAAATTTTTTTATTTTCCCGCCTGCAGGAGCCTGTCCGCCACCCGGAGAGCGCTGTTGTGGAAACGGTAAATGGTTCTGGCGCTGCACTGCATTTCCTCGGAAATGACTGAAAAGAAAGTGTATGAACTGACCGTAGACCCCGAGTTCCGGGATCTGATTCCCCCGTTGAACGAGGAAGAACTGAAGCTGCTGGAAGCGAGCATCGTGGCGGACGGCTGCGAATCGCCGCTCATCGTGTGGAACGGCGTGATCGTGGACGGGCATAACCGCTACGCCATCTGCCGGAAGCGCGAAATTTCGTTTTCTACTCAGGAAAAGAATTTCAGCAGCCGTGACGACGCCATGCTGTGGATGCTGCGCAATCAGCTGGGGAGGCGCAATCTGAATCCCTACCAGCGCAGCGAACTTGCGCTTCGAACGGAGCCCTTGCTGCGGGAAGCCGCAAAAAAGAAACAGGCGACTTCAACCGGTGGACATGATCCCCAGCTTTTAGAGACATCTCGAAAAGCTGAAAAGAAGATCCATACCAACAAGGAACTCGCGAGTCTTGTAGGAGTTTCAGATAACACAATCCGCAAAGCAAGAAGGATTGTCAGGGATGCCGACGATGCAGTAAAGCATGAACTGCGGCAGGAAAAGCTGAGCGTCAACAAAGCTTACACTGATCTGCTGGAAAAGGAGCATGAGGGTGAAACCAAAATCTGCGAGCGCTGCAAACAGGAAAAGCCCATGTCGGCCTTCTCGATTCCGTCCAACCGCCGCAGCTTTTCTTCGGTGTGCAGGGACTGCGAGAAGGAGAGCAGTGCCGCCGCAAAGATTGCGGCGAAAGCTGCGGCAAAACCGGCAGACGCTACTGCAAAGACGGCGGACGCCGCCGTAAGCTCCGAACCGCTCTGTCCCATCCCCAGCATGGTGATGCACAACGGAGCGCCGATCCATGTGGAAAGGCCGCTGCCCGATACCCCGGAGATGTTTTGTTATGTGGCCGATCTGGTGAAAAGCTGCTGCGATTCCTATGTGATCGGCCTGGCCTCGGCTATGCGCCGCTATTCAGATGGCATGGGCAGCGAGGAACATAACGCCCAGATTCTAGAGATGGTGCGCCGCACCAATGCGCAGGTACTGACGATTCTGAACGAACGAATGGAGGAGACGCGAGCATGAACGAGAGATGCTTTGCACACCGGCGCAATGGAAAATGTGTGGCGCTGACGAGCGAACAGTGCGCAGGGTATGCGGTCTGCTCCTTCTACAAGCCGATTTGGAAGTACGCGCAGGACGTAGCCAGAGCCAATCAGCGGCTGAACGCACTGCCTGTGGAGCGGCAGCGGGAGATCGCCGAGCTGTACTACGAGGGCGATATGCCCTGGAAGGGAGAAAACGAATGACGGAAAACAAGATGAGCCCGAAGGAATACCTGTCCCAGGCGATGTACATCGACCAGCGGATCGACAACAAGCTTCAGCAGGTAGCGACACTGCGGGAATCCGCCGCAAAGGTGACGGCTACGCTGACGGATATGCCGCGGTCTGCTTCACCGAATCCGCAGGCCATGGAAAATACCATCGTCAAGATCATCGATCTGGAGAACGAGTTCAACCGGGACGTCGACCGGCTGGTGGATCTGAAGGCTGAGGTCAAGCGCGTGATTTCGCGGCTGAGCAGCCCGGATCAGAAGCTGGTGCTGGAACTGCTGTATCTGTGCTTCAAGCCGTGGTCGGAAATCATGGAAACGCTTGGAATCAGCGGGACGAGCGTGTATCGGGTGCATGGTGAAGCGTTGAAAAATATTGTCGTTCCCGAAAAAACGGGAGTAAATGCTGTTGAACGGGAGTCGTTCCCTGTGTTATGATGTAGACTATCAAAAATCAGATTGCAAGGGCAACTCGATTCAGGAGCAGTGCGGGCAAGGCCCGGCTGCTCTTTTTGGTCAGAGAAAACGCAACCGATTTTCGTCGGCTGCGCTTTGGGGGCTGTTGGGCTGCGATAGCGATCATTCCTTTTGCGGCTTGTCTTTGATTTTCTGATTCATCTTCTTTGCCTGCGCCCTGAGGTAGAGGAAAACACAAAGCCACCAAAGGGGATGCGGTTCCTATTGCAATCAGGAAAAACATAAGCACGCCGAAGCTGTTTTCCATCCACCCCGCCAAATATGCGGTCAGAAGAAAGACAGTCGAACCGATCAGCGTGTGTATCAGGAATTTAAGCAAAGGTTTTTTATGGCGGAACAATTGCCCCGCTGTTCATACGGCTCTGCCGGGAGGCATGTCCCCTGAAATCTCATGCCGTATTTTTGCCAGATCAGTGAGTTCATCCATCTGCTACCGGAGCGACCGCCAGATGGCAGGCAACAAAATGACTGATTCCGTTGACAGTATATTCCCGCAATTCGGGGCGCTCTTTTCGGCAGCGCTCCGTGCAGCGCGGGCATCTTGGATGGAAGGTGCATCCTTCGGGCGGCTTCGCTGGCGATGGGACGTCGCCCTGCAGAGGAACGCGCTTTTTCTTTTTTCGCACATCCGCCACGGGGATGGCGCTGATCAGTGCCTGCGTATAGGGATGCAGCGTGTTGCCGAACAACTCGTCCGACGTTGTAAGCTCCACGATCCGCCCAAGATACATGACGGCGATTCGGTCGGCCAAATATTCCACCACCGACAGGTCATGAGTGATGAAAATATAGGTTAGCCCATGCTCGTCCTTGAGCTTATTGAGCAGCTTGAGTACCTGCGCCTGAATGGACACGTCCAGCGCGGATACCGCCTCATCGCAGATGATCAGTTCTGGATCAACAGAGAGCGCTCGTGCGATACCGATGCGCTGGCGCTGCCCGCCCGAAAACTCGTTGGGATAGCGGGTCATGTATTCGCGCGGCAGATTCACGTCCTCCAGCAGCCTGGCGATCCGCTCTATACGCTCCTGACGGTTCTTCATGCCGAATTTGATCAGCGGATCCTCCAGGGAACCGTAAATGGTGAACGCAGGGTTCAGGGAAGAATAGGGGTCCTGAAATACAATCTGAATCTTCTGACGGGCGTTGTCCATTTCCTTACGGGACAGCTTGCGCAGATCCTTCCACCCGTCCTGAAACCGGTACTCCATGCTTCCGTCCGTCACGGGCACTAACTGAAGGATGGATTTTCCCAGCGTGGTCTTGCCGCAGCCCGATTCGCCTACCAGCCCCAGCGTTTCCCCGCGATATACATCCAAACTAATATCGTCCACTGCCCGAACATAGCCGACCGTTCGCTTGATAACGCCCTTGCGGATGGGAAAATAGGTTTTTACGTTTCGTACCCGCAGCAATACTTCCTTATTTTCCATTGACGCTTCCCTCCCCGATATGAAAGCACCGCGCATAATGCCCCGAAGAAAGCCACTCCTCCTGCGGCATTTCCTTTTCGCAGCGCTCGGTTGCGAAATCGCAGCGCGGACAGAACTGGCAGCCCTTTGGTCTGTGGAAGGGATCGGGCGTCATGCCGCGAATAGGCTCCAGCTGCTGATCCTTTCCCTTGCCCAGCACCGGAATGGAGCGCAGCAGCGCGCGGGTATAGGGATGCACGGGATGAACGAAAACTTCCTCCACACTTCCGTATTCTACGATATTGCCCATATACATGACGGCTACATCGTCCGCCATTTCAGCTACCACGCCCATGTTGTGGGTAATCATCACGATAGCCGTTCCATGCTCCCGCTTCAGAGCATTCATCAGTTCGAAGATCTGCGCGCTGATGGTAACGTCCAGCGCGGTAGTGGGCTCGTCTGCCAGCAAAATTTTCGGATCGCATGACATGGCCATGGCGATCATTGCCCGCTGGCGCATGCCGCCGGAAAACTGATGGGGGTATTCTCCGTCGCGAATCTCCGCCGCGGGAATCCCCATGGCCGCCAGCGCCTGAACGGATTCATGCCGGAGCTCCTTCCGCCGCATACCGCGCTTGTGCTGCCGAATCATTTCACGAATCTGCTTGCCCACGGTGTATACCGGGTTCAGCGCCGTCATGGGATCCTGAAAGATGATGGCAATGTCCTTGCCGCGCAGCGCACGCACCTCCCTGCCGTTCTTTTTCAGTTGATCCAGACGAATCCCCTTTTCGCCTTCACGCCAATAGGTGACAGAACCCTGTTCAATGCGCGAAAGCTCCGGCAGCAGCCGCAGGATGGCGTTGGCCGTGACGGATTTTCCGCAGCCGGATTCTCCTACGATGCAGAGCGTCCTTCCGCGCCGTATGTCAAAGCTGACGCCCCGAAGCACCCTGTTGCAGCGGCGATTGGTATAAAAGCTGACGTGCAGATCCTTGACGCTCAGCACGACGTCGCCTGTTCTTTCTGACATAGTGCATCCTCCTCAGCCGATCTGCGTCGGGTCGCTTGCATCTCGCAGTCCGTCGCCGATAAAGTTGATGGCCAGCACAAACAGCACCAGCACGGCGGCGCAGGGCAGCCACATCCACCAGTAGCCCAGCCAGTCGTAACGGATGCTTCCGGCGTTGGTGATTACGTTGATAATGTTCCCCCAGGTGGCGATCTCCTGCGGCACGCCGTAGCCCAAAACGGAAAGCGATGCCTCCTGCAGGATGAACATGGCGGTGGAAAGGGTAATGTTCACCACGATCGGTCCTACGGTGTTGGGCAGAAGGTGCTTGAAGGCGATCTTCATCGGAGAAATGCCAAAGGCGGTCAGCGCCTGCACAAACTCCGCTTCCTTCAGCGAGAGTACCTTGCTGCGGGCCATGCGATACATGCTTGGCCAGCCTGTCAGGATAAAGATCAGGATCATGTTCCGCAGACTTTGCCCCACCAGCGCAACCATGATAATAATCAGCACCATCTGCGGAAAGGACAGGAACACATCCGAGATTTTGAGAACCAGCCGGTCCGCCCAGCCGCCCTTGTAGCCGACGAACATGCCCAGCGTCACGCCGATGACGGCCGCGCCCAGTGCGCTGCCCAGCCCCACAACGATGCTGATCCTGCCGCCGTACAGAATTCTTGCCCAGACGTCGCGCCCCATCTGATCCGTTCCGAAGAGATGCTCTCCGGAGGGCTGCACCATGCGTTCCCGCAGAGAAATGGCCCCCGGCTGCCATCTTGTAAACAGCGGCGCCGCAAAGCAGAGAATGCAGATCACCAGAAACAGCGCTGCGCCCAGCACCGCCAGCTTGTTGGACAGCAGCTTGCGCGCCGTTCGGCTGGTCAGCCTTGTGGACAGACGTCCGCTCTCCTCCAGTGCCCGAATCCTGTCCATTTTGCGATCCAGTGCCGTTTGTCTGATATTGTTTTTCATGACAGCTTCACCCTCGGATCCAGAATTGCGGTCATAATATCGACCAGCAGGGATGAAAGCAGCACCAGCAGCACCATAAACAGCCCGACGGACATAATGATGGGCGTGTTCTGTGTCTTTACAGCGTCCGTAAACCATTTGCCGACGCCTGGCCACTGGAAGATGTTCTCGATAACGATGGAGCCGCTGATGAGCATCGGCAGTCGAAAGCCGATCAGCACCATGACAGGCGTACACGCCACGCGAAAACCGTGAAACAGGTTCACTTTCCACTCCGGCAGCCCCTTGGCGCGTGCGGTTTTGACGTAGTCGCAGTTCATGGAGTCCAGCATGCTCGAACGAGAATAGCGCATAACGCCGGCCGTCATGGAAATGCCGAGCACAAACGCCGGCAGAAACAGATGGTGCATCTCGTCCAGCAGTCCCGCCGTACCCCGCTGTCCTACGGGAAACCACTTCAGATTCAGGCAGAACAAAATGATGCAGAACACGCCGAACAGAAACTGCGGAATGGCAACGCCGATCATGCCGGCAACAGTCAGCACGTTATCCGCCAGCTTACCATTGCGGATGGCCGAAATCAGCCCCAGCGCAACGCCCAGCACAGAGGAAATGATCAGTGCCGCCAGCGACAGCTCGATGGTAGCGGGCAGCTTCTGCAGCATCAGCACACCTACAGGCATGTTGTTTTGCAGCGAATACCCCAGATCCCCCGTACAAACGCCTCGAAGCCAGCTGAAGTAGCGTGTGATCATGGGTCCGTCTAAGCCTTTGGCTGCCTTAAAAGCAGCAATCTGTTCGGGGTTCATCTCCGCAAGCTGATCCATCGGAATCAGAAAATCAATCACATCACCGGGCATCAGCTCAATCCCTGCATAGATCAGCAGGGTAATGATCAGCAGCATGGGGATCATGCCCAGGAGCTTTCGGATGATAAAGTTCAGCACAGGCTTCCCCTCTTTCGATTTGTCTATTTGCACTCGCCATTATAGAAGGAAAGGCGGGGGCCGGCTGTTTGCCAGCCCCCTGTTGTTCAAGTGATAAAGCGCCGATCAGCGTTCGAACATGTTCACGAAGATGTAACGCGGGAAGGTCACGTTAACGGTGTACACCGTGTAATCCGACATTTCCAGCAGCTGCTGCACCTGCGTGGAATCCTTGCAGAACGCATAGTCGATCATCCCGGCCTTTGCGTTGGTGATTAGGTTCTCATCACCCGCATCGGTGGAGGGATACAGGTAGAGCTTTTCGATATTGCCGGTTCCAGGCATGAAATAATCCGCATTCCGGGACAGGATCGTGTACTCGCCCAGCTTGACGGTCTCCACCTTGAAGGGACCGGTGCCGATGGGCATCTGCCAGAAGGTGTCCGCGCTGAAGTTCTCCGGCGCGACGCTTTCCAGCTTGTGCTTGGGCAGCACGGGCCATTGAGAGAAGATGGTCAGGGCGTTGGGCTGCGCGTTGTTGAATTCAAACGTCACGGTATTTCCTTCCACGGTGATGGACTTGGCATCGTTGACCACGTCGGTCATCACGGTGTTCGCGCCGGGGACGGTGGGATAGTAGCGGAAGGTCCAAGCTACATCCTCGGCTGTGAAGGACTCGCCGTCGTGCCACTTGACGTTCTCGCGGATCTTAAACGCAATGGTTTTGCCGTCCGCGGAAACCTCATAGCTCTCCGCCAAAGAACCATCGGTAGGCGCAAGGCTTTCGTCCGCGTTCAGGAGACGGTCAAACACGATTTCCTGATGCCAGAACAAACCGGGGTTGGTGGCGGGATGCTCCAGCGCGTTGACGGCGCCGGTGTTGGTGTACAGCGTGCGGTCTTCCCGGTCAGTGGTCCAATCCAAAATGTTTTTCCGGTAGGAGAACTGATCGTTGCCCACAGGATTCCCCTGCATGTCCAGATGCTTGGAGGTTACGACCCAGGAGGGAATGTAGAACATGGGAATGACCGGCACCTGTTCGTTTTCATACACCTGAATGGCGTCGTAGGCCACCTTCTGATCCTCCTTGGTCACGGCGACGCGGGACGCTTCAATGAGTTTGTCGAGGGTCTCATCCGGCTTTACGGTGGAGTTGTTGACGGCTGTGCTGTGATGACGGTTGTAGAACTCGCCCAGCGTCAGCGCGTTGGTACCGGCAAAGCACAGATCCCAGTCCACGGCGGAATGCATACCGTCCGCAGAGGGCGTCCACAGCAGAGCGGTCAGGTTGTCGGTGAGCAGCTGGAATTCCATCTTCACGCCCACGTCGTTCCAGTACGCCTGGATTGCCGTAATGGTGTCCAGCAGGTTGCCCGTGTAGTAAACGGCCTTCAGGGTGCGGCTGCCGTCCCAGCCGGCCTCGGCCAACAGCTCCTTCGCCTTTTCCGGATTGTAAGTATACTCGGTCAGGCCGTCCGCCTGCCAGTAGCCCTCCGGAACCAAGGACTTGTGGGCGGCGGTCACGGTGCCGTTCCACAGCGCGTCCACGATGGCGTCCATGTCAATGGCATACCACAGCGCCTGACGGACGCGAACGTCCTGCAGGGGGTTGGGGTACATGGTGCCGCCTGTGCCCTCGGCGGCTGCGGAGGTGGCCGCGATGGAGAAGAGCAGGCTTACTGCCAGCAGTAGAGTGAACAGTTTCTTCATTGTGTTGCCTCCTTTTTTGTCGTCGCAGTGTTTATCTTTACCGGCTTATGCCGGCGAAGCACAGTGTATCGCGCAGGAGCGACGTTCAGAGCCTGCCCTCCCGCTCCAGAAAGAAGCGAACCGCGCCGAGAAGTCCCGCGTCGTTGCCGAGAGTGGCAGCCTCCACCCGAAGCCCTTCGGCAAAGCGCGGCATGACGCCTTGAAGCACCCGACGGCGCAGGGGCTCTATCAGCAGCTTTTCCTGTGCGCTTACGCCGCCGCCGATGAGCACGGCCTCCGGATTGAACAGGTGAACCAGCCCGGTGAGTCCCGCCGCAATGTCATCAATCCATGTCTCCAGCACTCGAAGCAGTACGGCGTCCCCTTGAGCGGCACGCTCAAATATTTTTCGCCCGTTCCATTCGGTTTCCGGCGCGGCTTCATGCGCACGATGGATGAGCGCGGTCACGGACGCATAGTGTTCAAAACAGCCGCGCTTTCCGCAGGGGCATGCAGGGCCCTCCTGATAGAGCGTAAAGTGCCCCAGCTCCCCGGCAATGCCCCGCGCACCGCCGTACAACCTTCCGTCCAGTACCAGCCCGCCGCCTACGCCTGTTCCCAACGTGATGAAAACGGCGTTCCGGCAGCCGCGTCCGCCGCCGAAGGCGTATTCGCCCAGCGCGGCGGCGTTAGCATCGTTGAGCGCCCAGACCGGCGCGCCCAGCGCCTGCTCCAGCTTCTCTTTGATAGGCGTTCCCTCATAATGGGGGATCTTTCCGTTGGTGCCGATCACCACGCCGCTTCGGTCGTCGATTTGTCCGGTGGCGGATACGCCTGCCCCGCAGATGGAGACGTTATGCCGCGCAAGAAACAGCACGGCGCTTTGGACAACCGTATCGATGATGGGCGTTTGGTAGCCGTCAAAGCTGACGTCGGCCTCTGCTTTTTCGTACAGGACGCCCTGTTCGTCCGCAAGGCCCATTTTCACGGAGGTGCCGCCGATGTCCAACGCCAGAATCATACCATTCCTCCCGGTAAATCGCGGACGGCGGCCATGAAGCGGGAGGCGATCTCCAGGGGGCGTGTGATCGCGCCGCCTACCACCACGGCCCATGCCCCGATTTCCAGCATTTTTCTTGCCTGCTCCGGCGTATGGATGCGTCCCTCCGCGATGACCGGGCAGGGAAGTGTTTTCACGAGACGCGCCACAAGCGCAAAATTCGGTTCGCCCGTTTCCCCGGCTGTCTGGGGGGTGTAGCCGTTCATGGTGGTGCCCACCAGATCGGCCCCCGCCGCGTGGGCGGCGACGCCCTCTTCAAAGGTTGCGCAGTCGGCCATGATGATGATGTTGGGGTATTCTTCCCGAACCGCTTTCAAAAATTCCGTCGGAGTCAGACCATCGCCGCGCACGCAGTCCGTACAGTCGATGGACACAACGTCCGCCCCTGCGGCCATACACTCGTCCACCTCCCGCATGGTCATGGTGATGCGTCCCTGAAAGCCGGGATATTCCCGCTTGATTAGCCCGATCACCGGCAGGCCGGTTTCTTCCTTGATTTCGATGATATCCCGAACCGAGCTGGTGCGGATCATCTTCGCGCCTGCCAGCTTGGCGGCGCGGGCCATCAGCGGCATGACGGAGCGCTCCCGGTCGTAGAGCGGTTCGCCCGGCGTCGCCTGGCAGGAGACGATCACCGTGCCCTTCATTAGCGCAAACAACGCTTCCTTCGTCATTCTTCTTTCTCTCCCTTACAGCGTCCGTAAAAACAGACCGATTTTTCTGGCCAGCAGCGCGTGCCCTTCATCGCTGGGGTGAAGGCCGTCCGGCAAAAGCAGCTCCCGGCAGCGGGCGTTTTCCGGCTGGATGCCGCTGATGGCGTACAGATCCAGTGTCGGCAGGGCGTAATGCCGCGCCGTTTCCAGCAGAATATCCCGATAGGCGGACAGCGGCGCAACGCTCAGCGGCTTGCGACCGTCTCCATGGGGATCGTTCTCGCCGTCTCGGTGCAGCGGCGAAAGGATCACAACGGGCTTTCCTGCATAGCGCGTCAGCAGACCGTCCATCAGGCAGTGGCACGCCCCCCAGAAGGTGAAAGGTGTCCTGTCAGAAGGCACGCCCAAGGGCGCGTCCCCGTGGCCGTAGTCGTTCGTTCCGCCAAAGACAACCACCGCATCGGCGTTTGCGTCCATTTCCGTCATGCGCATGCAGAAGTCCCGATCATGTGGCTCATCGGTCATGACGGTTTGCCGGGCGATCCGCGATCCGCTTACGCCGTAGTTATTGGCATGCAGCAGCCCGAATTCCCTTGCCAGAACGTCGGTATAGCGGTTGCGCTCGCAGCTTGCTCCGACTCCCGCCGTGATGCTGTCTCCCAGAAAATTGACGGTTGCTCCGTTCAGCTTCATTTTTCCGTCACCTCAGGCAAAGCTTTTGATGGCAGCGTCGATCATTTCGGCGCAAACGTGTACCTGCGCCATATCCTCCGCCTCCAGGTTGGGCATTGGAGGACGCACGCCGCCCAGAGGCAGACCCTCGCGCAGCTCTATGATCTTCTTGATGACCGCGTACAGATTGCCGCGGCAGGCGCACATCGCCTCGATGATGGTGTTCACCGAATGCTGGATGGGCGCGGCGGCGGCAAAATCGTTTGCCCGGCACAGCGCATCCATCTTCAGGAACAGCTCCGGCATCACCGCGTAGGTGCCGCCGATCCCGCCGTCCGCGCCGATGGCGCGTCCCGCCACAAACTGCTCGTCCGGCCCGTTGAAAAGGATGCACTCCCGGTCGAAGGCCCGACGGAAGCCCTCGATGTCATAGACGGGCATGGAGGAATTCTTGACCCCCACGACCCGGGGATTCTGCTGCATCCGCTTGATCAGCGGAATCGAAAGGGCCACGCCCGCCAGCTGGGGAATGTTGTAGATAAAGAAATCCGTATGGGGGGCCGCGTCGGAGATGTCGTTCCAGTATCGGGCGATGGCCGCGTCCGGCAGGTGAAAATAGATGGGAGGAATGCTGGCAATGGCGTCCACGCCAAGCTGCTCGGCATGCTCTGCCAGCTCGCAGCTCTCCGCGGTATTGTTGCATGCCACGTGCGCAATGATGGTACACTGGCCGCCTACCTCCTGCATCACAGCCTCCAGCGTGCGCATCCTTTCCTCCTTTTCCAGATAGATGCACTCCCCGGAGGATCCTCCTACGTACAGTCCCTTCACGCCCTTATCCACCAGATGCCGGGCCAGACGGCGCGCGCGCGTTTCGCTCACACCCCCCTGATCGTCGTAGCAGGCGTAAAACGCCGGGAAAACGCCCTTGTACTTGTCTAAGCTGCCCATGATAAAGGCCTCCTCGTTCATGATCGATAATTGAAAACAGAGGTTCTCCTCAGCCCTTGACCGCGCCCATGGTGATGCCCCGGGTGAAGTATTTCTGGAAGGCGAGGAACACGGCGATGATCGGCACGCTGGCCAGCGTCGCGCCCGCCATAATCAGGCCGAAATCGGTGCTGGCCTCGCCCTGCATCTTGGCAATGCCCAGAGAAATGGTCAGCTTTCGCTGGGCGTTGAGCATGATCAGCTGCAGGAAATAATCGTTCCATGCGGTGATGAAGGTGAAGATCGCCAGCGCGCCCACGCCGGGCTTAATCATGGGGAACACAATGTCGATGAAGGTGCGGGCCTCCCCCGCCCCGTCGATGCGCGCCGCCTCCAGCATTTCATTGGGAATGTTCTCGGAGAACTGCTTCATCAGGAACACGCCGAAGGGCCAGCCCACGGTGGGGAAGATGACCGCCCACAGGGTGTTGTGCAGGTTCAGCCACGCCATTTCCTTGAGCAGCGGAATCATGATGACCTGCTTGGGCAGCGCCATGGCGCAGACGAACATGGTGAAGATCAACCCGCGCCCGGCAAATTGCTTCTTGGCCAGCGCGTAGCCGCCCATGGCGCCGCACAGACAGGCGAGCAGCATGGTCATGCCGCAGATGAACACCGTGTTGAGCAGCCACGTCCATGCGGGCTTGGAGAAAAGCTTGGCATAGTTGGCCGTCGTCGGACTGACGGGGAAAAAGGAGGGCACCCGGGCGTTGATTTCCTTTGCTCCCTTCACGGACCCCGTGATGATCCAATACAGCGGAAACAGCATGAGCAGCGCCAGCACAATCAGAAGCGCGATGCTCACAATTCGATAAACCGTTATTTTATGTACGCTGTGATCCATGATTGTCCTCGCCCCCTCAGCTGCCGGATTTGGCCAGACGGAACTGCGCCGCGCTGAACAGCGCGATGATCGCCGCCAGAATGATGCCCATGGCGCAGCCGTAGCCGAAGTTGTTCAGCTTGACCGCGTTATGGTAGATGTAGTACATGATGGTCAATGTGGAATCCTGCGGCCCGCCGGAGGTCAGCAGGTCGATCAGCGCAAAGCACTGGAAGGAGTTGATGGTGGTGATGATCAGAATATAGAGCGTGGTGGGCATGACCTGCGGCCACTTGATGCGCCAAAAGGTCTGCAGGCTGGTAGCCCCGTCCACCTGCGCCGCCTCCACCAGCGAATGATCCACATTGCTCAGCGCCGCCACATACAGCACGATAGGCTGACCGACGGAGGTGGTCAGCAGGATGGTGATGATGCAGCCCAGCGCCGTATCCGCGCTGCCCAGCCAGTTCAGGTTTTTGCTGATGAGGCCCAGCGCCGTAAACACATAGTTGAGCAGGCCGTAGTAGGGGTTGAACATCCATTTCCATACCACGGTTACCGCCACAGAGCCCGTGACCACCGGCAGATAGAACACACAGCGGAAAAAGGAGGTGTACAGCTGCCGCATCTGATAAATCGCCGAAGCGACCCACAGCGAAAACAGGCATGTGAAGGGCACGCTGACCAGCACGATCATCAGCGTATTGACCAGCGACTTGCCGAACTTCACATCCTGAAACAAACGAACATAGTTGTCAAGACCTACGAAGGTAAACTCGGAAAGGGTGTAGCGAAAAGCGCTGTTGAACAGGCACATGAACATGGGAAAAACGACGAACCCAAGGAAAAAAACCAGAGCCGGCGCCATAAACAGATAGCCGGAAATGCTTTCGCGCCTGCGCGTGGCGCGCAGGCTGCGGTTGATGCTGGCGGTAGTTTGCACGCGGCGATCCCCCTTTTCTAGAAAAAGGGGCGCTCAGCCATGGGGAGAGCGCCCCTCCAACCCGGACGGTTGGCTTATTGGTTCACGTTCTGGATGTACAGGGCCACTTCATCGGCCACGTTTCCGCCCGCGCCCACGCGCTGGAGCAGGTTCCACCACTCATAGCGCTGGGTGTTCCAGTTCGGGGCCACCTGATAGTAATCGCCCAGATACTGCACGAAGGGAGCATAGGTATCCAGATATTCCTTCTCGGTGCCGGCATACAGGCCGGTCACGGAGGACCGCACGGAGAAGTAGCCGGACATGTACACGCTCTTGCGCACCTGCACGGGATCGTCGCACACAAAGCGGATGAAGGTCTTGGCCGCCTCAATCTTAGCAGCGTCGCCGTTGTCGAAGATGCCGAAGCCCCAGATGCCGCCGCACAGTTCGGGATCGCCCTTGTCGGTGGGGAAGGTCATGGGGAACAGCTCCACGCCGTCGGCCAGCTTGTCGCGGTTCAGGCCCTCGATGGCGGCGTTCCAGCAGAAGGCCATCTTGGAGGTGCCGTTGACGAACAGGGCCAGCTCCTCGCCGCCGTTGATGGAGGGATCAAAGGCGATGAGACCTTCCTCCGCCCACTTCTGGAGCATGGTCAGGGCCTTGATGTTTTCCTCACTGTCCATGGTGTACTTGCTGAAATCCGGGGAGGTGAACTTGCCGCTGTAGAGGTTGTTCACCAGAGCGCGGGTGCCCTGATCGCCGCCCTGACCGGAGCAGAAGATCAGGCCGGTGGGGTTGTAGCCCGCTTCGACCAGCGCGCGCAGGGCCATCTCAAAGCCCTCGGTGGTCCAGGTATGCTTTTCCATGTCGATGTACTGCAGGGCGTCCGCCTTCTCAAAGGCAGCCTTGTCGATGACCATGCAGTGGGCCGTGGAGCACAGGGGATACTCGTAGTACACGCCGGCCGCGTCCTTGCAGGCAGCGGCTACGCCGGCGCTGATGTCGGCCATGGCTTCGTCCGTCCACAGATCATCCAGCGGCACCAGCGCGTTGGCCGCCGCATACACGGCCACCAGACGCTCGGGGCCTTCGAAGATGATGTCAGGGGTGGTTTTGGCTTCCATGGCGGTGGTGACCTGCACGTCGCCGTTGGTGTAGTCCAGATACTCCACATTCACCTTGATGTTGGGGTATACTGCGTTGAAGTCCGCAATCAGCGTCTGGACTTGTTCGTCATCGCCAAAGCCGCCGACAGGGAAGGTCCACAGGGTGATCTCGGTCGTCATGTCGTCGGCCAGCGCCGCCGCTACGGGCAGGACCAGCATCAGGCACAGGAACAGGGCGATCAGTTTCTTCATCTTGGAAAGACCTCCTTGCTATATTGTTCAACCCCTTTCAGGGGGGGTGAAGCGATGGGAAGAACGGGACGGGACGGAACGTTGCAGGGGGTACGCTGTTTCTTTCGTGACTCAAATGTACTACAAATGAGGAACGGTGTCAATAGGTTTTTTGTTTCCAAGCCAATAATATTTTTTTGGGCTGGTTTCTATGCCATATTTTCTATCGTGATTGACTTTTTTGCAAGGCTGTTTTATAATAAGACATGCATTTGTTCTACAAATCCTGCAAGGGGTGAAGCATCGTGCAAAACACGAACCGGAATGACAAGCTTTACATCCGAACCTATCGGGAAATTCGGAAATATATCGTCCAGAACAACCTGCAGCCGGGCGATCTGCTGCCCACCGAGCAGAAGCTATGCGAGACGCTGGGCGTTAGCCGCAACGTGCTGCGGGAATCTATCAAGAGCATGGAGCTGATGGGCATGGTGCGGGCCTGCCCCGGAAAGGGCACGGAGGTGCAGGCTTTCAATCTGGATTTCATTCTGCAGAACGTGCTGTTTTTTCAGGTGGGCCCGCAGGAGGAGCATTCCATCCGGGAAATGTTCGGCGTGCGCAAGGTGCTGGAGCTGGCGTACATGCGGCAGGCCTTCCACGCGATGACCGAGGAGGACGTCCGGGCCCTGCGGAGCCTGGCCGACGCCATGCGCGACAACTGGTCCCGGGGCGTCTTCTTTATTCAGGAGGACAAGGACTTTCACCTGACGCTGTTCCGCTCCCTTCACAACGACGTGCTGCTCTCCCTGCTGGAGGCCATCTGGTCTGTGGACGACGGCTTCGAGCTGGAGAAAAAGCAGCCCCATCTGGAGCAGACGGTCACCAAGCACGAGGCCATCGTCGCCGCGCTGGAGAACCACAGCTATCCAGCGTTCGCACGAGCCATGGAAGCACATTTTTCCTCCGGCAAGTATCTGGGCATGACCTCTTACGAAGAATTCTGAGAGGACACAACCAGAGCGCGTTCACGAGGACACAACCAGAGCGCGTTCACACTGTTGATAGCAAAATGAAATCTGGTATCGTACTGTTATCCTATCACAACGGAAGAAAGCACTTTGCAGATTATTCTTCAAAGATACTGAGAAGATATCCGTAGTCCTCTGCCTCCAGCCTTGCATAGGGGATAAAGCGCAGCGCGGCGCTGTTGATGCAGTAGCGCACGCCGTTGGGGCTTTCCCGGTCGCCGGTGAAGACGTGGCCCAGATGGGAATCCCCGGCCCGGCTGCGCACCTCGGTGCGGTGCATCCCGTGGCTGTCGTCCGGCAGCTCCACCACCGCAGGCTCCTCGATGGGCTTGGAGAAGGCGGGCCAGCCGCAGCTGCTTTCAAACTTGTCCGTGGAGGAAAACAGCGGCTCGCCGGTAACAATGTCCACATAAATGCCCTTCTCAAACTGATTCCAGAACTCGTTCTGGAAGGGGGATTCGGTGGCGTTTTCCTGCGTTACCCGGTACTGCTCGTCGGTGAGCTTGTCCCGGATGGCCTCGGCGGCGGGCTTTTGATAATCGCCCGGATCGATCCTCAACCGGGAGAACAGCTCGATTTCCGCCCGGGGAATGTGGCAGTAGCCGTTCGGGTTTTTATCCATATAATCCTGATGATACTCCTCCGCCGGGAAGAAGTTGACCAGCGGGCCGATCTCCACCACGAATTTGTCCCTGCGCCTCCGCTCCAGAGCGGCGACGCGCTCCACGATTTCTCTGGATGCGTCGTCCTCGTAGTACACGCCGGTCTGGTACTGACTACCCACGTCGTTGCCCTGCCGGTTCTCCACCGTTGGGTCGATCACATAAAAGTACGCCAGCAGCAGTGCGTCCAGGCTGACCTGCTCAGGGTCGTAGGTCACCTTCACGGTCTCCCGGAAGCCCGTTTGGCCTTTGACCACCGTCTGGTAATTCGCGTCTTCCTCGCCGGTGCCGTTGGCATAGCCGCTGACCGCATCCGTCACGCCGGGAATAGACTGCATCAGCTTTTCCAGCCCCCAGAAGCAGCCCCCGGCCAGATAAATGACATTCTGCCTGTGTTCCATCGCTTCCTCCCTCATGGTGGTCATGGGGGCCTCTGCCAGCGCGGCCGATGAAAGCAGCAGCGCGGCCAGCAGCAGGGCGACCCCTCTCTTTTTCAGCTTCATGATTCATTCCTCCTTTCCGGGGTCAGGCGAGGCCGTCTCCCCGTCGTCCGTCCCGTGAAGGGGAGTAACAGAAAAGCGGCGCAGGACCCTCGCCCTGCGCCGCGTCAGGACGATCACTTGCCGTCCTTGTTCATCATTTCCATGTCCTTCATCAGCGTTTGGTCGATGAGGGACTGGAGCGTCTTCATCTGGGTTTCGTTGTTGATGCCGCCCAGAATCGCCTCGCCCACGATGTTGCCGTTACGGTCCACCACGACGGTGGTGGGGAACGCCGTG
>SFGO01000045.1 GCA_004556545.1 Clostridiales bacterium | reverse complement strand
ATGAGGGCATCCCCCAGCTTTGGAAACTGTGGCTCGAAGTAAAACAGGAGGTATTTGCGAATGAAACAGTATAAAACGCTTATCCAGAAGAATTTTGGGAGTATAGTAGGGGTTGCGTTTCTTAATATTCTAATGTCTTTTGCAATGGTATTTGCAGGCTACTCGCTTTCTTTCCTATACACCGCTTATGAGTACAAAGGTGATAAAGTAAAGGCTCTGCTTTATACCTTCGCAATCGTTTTATTCATCTGGCTGTTAGCAATGTTCATGTACTACTTTTCTTTGGTGGCAAAATCGAAGATTCAGCAAAAGCTCAAGAATGAGTTGCGCCTGATGGTCGGGAATAAAATCGGCTCGTTATCTTATTCCGATTTCGTGGATAAAGACAACGGACACTATGTTTCGTGGATGACAAACGATGTGAACGAAATTTACAGCCAGTCCTTTACTTCACTGTTCTCTGGAATTGAGAATTTAGCAACAGCGATATTCTCGCTGGGTGCGTTGTGTTTGCTCAGTCCCTACATCGGTCTTGCTGCAATCGTTCTGTTGGTAATTATTTCTGTTCTCCCGCAGTTAACGGGTAAGCGACTTCAAAAAGTAAACGCTGAGAGATCTGAAGCATTGGAAGTCAGCACCGAAAGCTACAAGGATGTGGTCATGGGTGCTTCTATCTTCTTTCTGACAGGTCTCCGTAACAGAATTTGCGAGCGCATTGTTGCAGCGTCCGAAAAAGTGGAAACGGTATGTTACCGATTTAATAAAACCAATGTGGCTGTTCAGATTTTGATTTCAACAGTTAGCATGGTCGGGCAGGTCATTCTTCTTCTCGTCACTTTGCTGGCTGCTGTGATCGGAGCTACACCTGCTGGTGCAGCTCTGTCGGTTGGAAATCTTGCCGGAAGTTTCTTCAATGGTGCCGGAGAGTTGGTGCAGTGCTTTATGACTGTAAAGGCATCGAAACCACTGTGGGAGAAGTTCAACGATAATGATGCTGACATCTCCAAAAGTAAAGATACAATTTCAGCCATTCCCGAAATCAAACTTGAAAATATTTCATTCCAATATGATGATCGCCCTGTACTAAAAAACAAGAATTACACTTTCTGCGCTGGTGGCAAATATGCCATTATGGGGGAAAGCGGCAGCGGTAAAACTACGCTGACGAAAATCATTTTGGGATTGCTTCCCGGCTATACAGGCAATGTGTGGTATGGTGAGCAAGAGCAAAAGGACATTCTTATAGAAGAATTGTATAATCATGTTGCTTATGTAGATCAGCAAGTATATCTGTTCCAGGATACACTCCGCTTTAATATAACGCTGGGTCTGCCCTATACAGATGAGGAGGTTATGGCGGTTATTCGCAGATGTTGTTTAGAAGATTATGTGCGTTCCTTACCGGAAGGATTGGATACCATCATCATGGAGAACGGCAAAAACCTTTCTGGTGGTCAACGTCAGCGCATTGCTCTGGCTCGTGCCTTAATACGGAAAGTACAATACATCATTCTTGATGAGGGTACTTCCGCACTGGATGAAGCAAACGCTTTGGATATTGAAAACGACTTGCTTAACACACCGGAACTTGGAGTTATTATTATCACGCATAATTTGAGAGATCGTATCCGTAAAAAGCTGACTGCTGTGTACTCGTTGGCGTAATGCTCAATGCCACACAAATGCAAAACTAAAATAGGTGCGGCAAAATAAAAACCGCTGCAATTTTCATCCCCATGCAGGAAGGCGGCGTCTTCCCGGACTGGAACGCCGTCAACCATCACCGAACCATCGCGTTCTATCAGGACTTCATCACCCGGCATCCCGGCCAGCGCCGGGCGTACCTCTGGCTGCTGGATCTGCTCATCGACGACGGCCGATGTCCCGAAGCCCGGAAGTATCTGAAAAAAATGAACCGGCTGGGCGAAAGCTATCATTCCGACCTGTATCTGGGCATGATCCTGGAAAAAGAGGGCAAGCCGGAGGAAGCCGCCGCCTGCTGGGAGCGCATGACGCAAAAGGATCCGGACAACTGGCAGAGCTGGTTCGCCCGGGCCGACCGGCTGGCGAAGCGCTGCGCCTATCCGGAAGCCATCGCCCTGTATGAAAAGGCGCTGGCGCTTTCGCCCCGGCCCCGCTTTACCGACCCGGTCAACGCCATCGCCCAGCTGTATGAAATTCAGGGGCAATACGAAAAGGCGATCGAATTTTATCAGAAGGAGATCGAGATCGTCCGGGAGGACTGGAACGAGACTCAGGGCGAGGCCATCGACGAGCCCCTGCGGAACATCGCCCGGCTGAAAGAGAAAATGATAGAATAGCATCATTTTCTTTCCCCTCTGCGGCGGCTCCTTCTTTTGACCAAGGTGTAAACCCCTCAAAAAGTTTTCAAATGCCAGTTGACGGGAACCGGCAGACGCGCTATAATAGATTCATAACTGCTGGCGGCTATTGTATGAAGTAGCCATACGCAGGATGAGCGAGGGGAGGGATAACAAGTGTCCGAGGTACGCATCCGCGAAAACGAATCCCTGGAAAGCGCTCTGAAGCGGTTCAAACGTCAATGTGCTCGCACAGGTGTTCTGGCAGAGGCTCGCAAGCGTGAGCATTATGAGAAGCCCAGCGTGAAACGCAAGAAGAAAGCAGAAGCTGCACGTAAGCGCAAGTACTGATTCCTACGCAACGGAACACACCGCCGTCCTTGGGACGGCGGTGTTTTTTGTTTCATGTTCTCTTTCCGTCCGCCCTGGCCGGGAAAAAATCCCCCGTTTTTCTTATGAAAAAATTTTTCCATTTCCAGCAGTTTTTCCGCTTTGCTCCGTCTATACAGGTGAAAGGAGTTGGTACTGTGCCTTACGAATGTCCGTCGGACAGCCGGTCGGAGCTTGACCGGCTCATGGAGCAGTACGGCAGCAGCCTTCTGAGGATGAGCGCCCTTTACCTGAAGGACGCATCCCTTGCGCAGGACGCTGTGCAGGAGACCTTCCTCAAGGCATACCGGCATTTAGGGGATTATCGCGGCGAAAGCTCGGAAAAGACGTGGCTGACGACCATCTGCGTCAACACGTGCCGGGATATGCTGCGCAACCCGTGGTTTCGCCACAGAAGCCGGACTTCTCTTGATTCGCTGCCCGAAAAGCCTGCCGATTTCACCTTTCCGGACAACACCGTACTGACGGCGGTCATGGGCCTGCCCGCCAAATACCGCGAGGTCGTTCTGCTGCGGTATTACGAAGGGCTGAAACTGAAGGAGATCGCAGGCGCGCTGCGATTATCGGACGGCAAGGTGCGTTCCCGCCTGAACCGGGCGAACGCGCTGCTGCGGGACAGGCTGAAGGAGTGGTATTACGATGAAGAAACTTGAATTTCGGGAGCTCGTTGACCAGAACCTTTCCGGGCTCGTCTGGGACGAAGCCAAGCGCCGCACGGTGCTTCAGGCTGTCCGTAAGGAGGAAAAACCTGTGAAAAAACTGTCGGCAACCTTTATCCTCATGGCTGCGATCGTCTGTCTCAGCGTCACCGCACTGGCGGCAGGGCTGGTTTTTTCCAGTCGGGTGGACGCTTCCCGGCTGGCCGAAAAAGCCGTGGCGGATACCTACGGCGTTACGGAACCCATGCTGAGCACCTTCTTCAGCCGTACCGTCACCGAAACGGCGGACGGCGGCGCGACGGTGGTCTATGCCGGCATTGATTTCCTGCGGGACGTGCTGGGCGAATACACGGTCTCCGTGAAGGACGGCACTGCTGCTGCCCTGTGGAGCCATGACGGCGAAAGCACCTCCGGCCTGTTTGACGCGGAAGCCTGGGGCAAGGAGCAGCTGGAAGAAATGCTGCGCACGGCGGCGGAGCGTCACGACCTCAGCGCGTTTTCCGAAAAGGCGAAGGCCATCGCAGCGAAGCACGAAGCCGCTTCCGACGAGCTGCCCAAAGGCTCCGCGTGGGAAAAGACCGGCGAAGCGGAAGCCCTCGCGGCGGCCAAGGCTTCTTCCTACAGCGAAGAAGACCTGCTCGCATTGGCTCATGACGCAGTGGTCAGCGCCTACCAGCTCACCGATGACCAGGCGAAAATGCTGAAATTCGTCTTTGAGCTGGAGGACATGGCGGACGATACCGCCGACTACCTGTATTACCACCTGAAAGATGACAAGCCGGTGCTGACCATCATGCTCAGCCTGCAACAGCGTCCGGCCGACAATTCCAGCGCTTTCCCGCCCTTTACTCCGGGGGACGGGGTCTACTGGGCGGATGTGAACGTGGAGACCGGCGTGATCGAAGACCTGCTGTATGATTCCCAGTTGGGCGGCAACGGCTGATGGGAACACAAAGCGCCTTCCGCAGTTTTTCCTGCGGAAGGCGCTTTTTTCTGATTCTTTTCTTTTTCAGCTTTCCCCGTTCAGATCTTCCTCGCGGTAGAACACTTCCGTCAATTCCAGCCCGCAGGCCGGGGCGGTCATGCCCAGCATCAGCCGGTCGCCGGTGCAAAGCGCCTGCTGGAAGCTGTCCTCCGGCAGGCGGCCCATGCCGATGCCGATCACGGTTCCCGCAATAATGCGCACCATATTATATAGGAACGCATTGCCCCGAATGGTCAGCGTCAGGTCGTCGCCCTGCCGGGTCAGCTCCACGCTTTCGATGGTGCGCACGGTGGTCTTGGCCGTGCCGCCCGCCGCCTGAAAGGCGGAAAAATCATGGGTGCCCAGCAGGTCTTTCAGGCTGCGCTCCATGGGACCCATTTGCAGAGGAACCGGCACATGGGCGCAGAGATGGCGGTACAGGGCGCTGGCATGGGGCGCGTTGTGGATGCGATAGGTGTACCGCTTGCCCGCCGCGTCAAACCGGGCGTGAAACGCCGCCGGGACGTACCGTCCGTCCAACACGCGAATGTCGGCGGGCAGACAGGTATTCAGCGCAAAGGGGAATTTCTCCGGCGGAATGCGGCTGGCAGTATCGAAATGCACCCGCTGCCCCAGCGCGTGAACGCCCGCGTCCGTCCGGCTGGAGCCGGTCACGGTCAGCCGTTCCTCGCCGGTCAGCTTCCGCAGGGCTTCCTCCAGCACCTGCTGCACCGCCAATGCGTTCTGCTGGCGCTGCCAGCCCGCGTAGGCCGTGCCGTCATAGCTGACAGTCACAAGCACCCGGCGCTTGCCCTCCGGACAGCAGCCCTTGATCAGGGGCGGAAGCTGGGTCATAGCAGATTCCACCTTCTGCACAGAATGGTCAGAAGCAGCGCCGCCACCGTCACCAGTGAGGCCTGCCAGTCGATCTTCTGAAAATGCAGCACCCGGAGCCGGGTGCGGCCCTCGCCGCCGTGATAGCAGCGCGCCTCCATGGCCATGGCCAGCTCTCCCGCCCGGCGGAAAGCGCTGACGAACAGCGGCACCAGCAGGGGCACCATGGCCTTGGCCCGCTTGATGAGATTGCCGCTTTCAAAATCCGCGCCCCGGGCCATCTGGGCCTTCATGATCTTGTCGGCTTCCTCGATCAGGGTCGGGATGAAGCGCAGGGCGATGGTCATCATCATGGCCAGCTCGTGCGCCGGAAAATGCAGCTTGCTCAGGGGCTTGAGCAGCGTCTCCATGCCGTCGCACAGGGAGATGGGCGAGGTGGTCAGCGTCAGCACCGAGGTGCCCGCTACCAGAAAGATCAGCCGCATGCAGAAATGCACGGCGGTAATCAGCCCTTCCCGGGTAATGCGCAGAATGCCCCAGCTGACCAGCACCGTCTCGCCGCTGGAAAAAAACAGGTTCAACACAAACGTCAATATCAGCAGAAAGCGCAGGGGCTTCACGGTTTTCAACAGTTGCGCCGCTTTCAGGCCCGACATTTTGGCGCACAGGATGAGAAACGCCAGCGGAATGACGTACCACACCGGGTTGGACACGCAGAAGATCATGGCGATATAAACGATGGTCAGCAATATCTTCGTGCGGGGATCCAGCCGGTGGATCAGCGATTTTCCCGGCAAATACTGGCCCAGCGTAATGTCCTTCAGCATGCTTTCTCCTCCTTCCGGGGAAGCTTCAGCAGCGCCTCGGCCACTTCTTCCGGGGTGTACAGATCGGCGGGCAGCGGATACCCTTCCGCGATCAGCTGCTGGGTCAGCTCCGCCGCCTGCGGAATGCCCAGACCGATGGAGCTGAGCAGCTCCCGGTGCTGGAACACCTCCCGGGGCGTGCCGGTCAGCACCATCCGTCCCCGGCTCATGACCACCAGCCGGGTCGCCAGCGAGGAAATATCATCCATGTTGTGGCTGACCATGACCACCGTCAGGCCGCCTGCGGCGTGCAGCTCCCGGATCATGCCCAGAATGCTGCGCCGGCCGGCGGGATCCAGTCCGGCGGTGGGTTCGTCCAGAATCAGAGTGCCGGGGCGCATGGCCAGCACGCCCGCGATAGCCACCCGGCGCATCTGTCCGCCGCTGAGCTCAAAGGGCGAGCGCTGGGCAATTTCGTCATAGGCAAGGCCCACCTCCCGCAGGGCAAAGCGAACCCGCTGATCCACCTCCTGCTCGGACAGGCCCAGATTTCTGGGGCCGAAGGCCACGTCCCGGGCCACGGTCTCCTCAAACAGCTGGTACTCCGGGTACTGGAACACCAGTCCCACCCGGCGGCGCACCTCCAGCAGGCTCACGCCCTTTTCGGTGATGTCCAGTCCGTCCACCACCACCCGGCCGGAAGTAGGCTTCAGCAGGCCGTTCAAATGCTGCACCAGCGTGGTCTTGCCGGAGCCGGTATGGCCCAGCAGGCCAATCAGCTCGCCGTCCTCAATGGTCAGGCTCACGTCCTCCAGCGCCGTAGCGGCAAAGGGGCTGTCCGTCATATAGGTATGGGTCAGATGCTCTACTTGGATGGGCATAGTACGTTTTTCAGCTCCTTTACCATATCGCTGACGGTGAGAATGCCTTCCGGCAGGGGCAGTCCCCGCTCCCGCAGCGTCTGCGCCAGCTCGGCCATGGGCGGCACGTCCAGCCCCAGCGCCTTGATCTCATTCACCCGGGAGAACACCTGCCGGGGCGTTCCTTCCAGCGCCACGGAACCGTCGTTCATCACGATCAGCCGGTCGGCGATGGCGGCTTCCTCCATAAAATGGGTGATCCAGACCACGGTCATGCCCTTTTCCCGGTTTAGCTTGCGCACGGTGGCCAGTACCTCCGCCCGGCCGGAAGGATCCAGCATGGCGGTGGCTTCGTCCATGATGATAAGCTCCGGCTCCATGGCCAGCACGCCCGCGATGGCCACCCGCTGCTTCTGGCCGCCGGAAAGCATATGGGGCGCGGTCTCGGCAAACTCGCTCATGCGCACGGCGCTGAGCGCCGCCTCTACCCGGCGGACCATCTCGTCCTGCGGCACGCCCAGGTTTTCCAGCCCGAAGGCCACGTCCTCCCGCACCACATTGGCCACGATCTGGTTATCCGGGTTCTGGAACACCATGCCCGCGTGGCGGCGGATATTCCAGACCTTTTCTTCCGTCAGGGTGTCCATGCCGCACACCAGCACCCGACCTTCCGTGGGCAGGAACAGGGCGTTCATCAGCTTGGCCAGCGTGCTCTTGCCGGAGCCGTTATGACCCAGCACCGCCACAAAGCTGCCCCGCTCCACCTCCAGCGTCACATGGCTGACGGCGGGCCGGGCATCCGGCTCATATTGATAGCTCACGTCCTCCATGCGAAGGGGAAGGACGTTCGGTTTCTGCTCCATAAGGCTCTCTTGCTCCTTCATTTGCTTGAAAATCATTGGGGTGCACAAAAGCGCGTCTCATTATAGCGCAGGTACGGGGGAAGGTCAAACATATCTCCGCACGGGAAAAAACTTTCCGATCAAAGTTTCCTTATTCTATTTATGAAGAACCTCCTGTCATAGCTTTTTTCTACAACAGGAGGTCTCTTTTCTATTCTTTTTCTTTTGAAACAGGCTAATGAAAAAAGCGATTATTGCCACATCGCCCGCATAAAATCCGGATATAGGTCATTAAGGATATGCATCAAGCGTGCGAACATTTCTACCGCAACCTTGCCTACCTGCTCATCAGCGAGGTTCACCGGAAAGTCATACTCTGCATTGAGATCACCATCTTCATCAAGCAGAAATTTGATATGACGCACCTTACAGTTAACGGCGTTGACTTCCTGTAGCACCTGCTGACGTTTCTCTTCATTCACACTAATGATGGCGAACACGCGCACTGCGACATCATTGTCATCATCTCTGGAAATAAACCGAGCTATCACGAATGGGCCATTATCAATACGAAAGCCAGCCTCCACCAAAGAGGAGTCATCATACTCCTGAATCTTACCGCCGTACTTGATATCGTTCCGATCAAACTCTTCAACAATCAGTCTGCTTGCTTTGTAGATCATAGACTGCTCTCCTTCTTTTTTGCTCATTGAAATTCTATAAATAGTATACATCATATAAATAGAATGTCAACACCTTTCTGTCACAAAAGAAAAAACTTTCCGTCAAAATCCGGGCTTTTCTTTTGCCGAAAAAAAGAGTATACTAAAGATGATTACCTTTGAGAGGGGGTTCTTTCATGACGGAAAACGGAACCACCAAATTTACGCCCGTTATGGAAGGCGCGCGGGACGCGGGAGCCATCCTGAACCATGTGTACCGGGCGCTGCAGGCCAAGGGCTACGATCCCGTCACCCAGATTGTCGGCTACCTGATTTCCGGCGATCCTACCTATATTACCAGCTACGGTCAGGCCCGCAGCATGATCTGCCGCCTGGAGCGGGATGAAATCATGGAAGAGCTGGTGCGGGTCTATCTGAAGGGGCTGGACGGCTGATGGGACGTGTCATCGCTCTGGATGTGGGAGACGTGCGCATCGGCGTAGCCGTGACCGATCCCACGGGAACCATCGCCCAGCCGCTGGAAGTATACAGGCGGGTCGGCTATGGGCCGGACTGCCGGTATGTGCAGGAATTGTGCCGCCGTTTTGACACCACCGTGGTGCTGCTGGGTCTGCCGCTGAATATGGACGGCACCCGGGGCGGACAGGCGGAAAAAGCGCAGGCTTTCGGCAAAGTGCTGTCGGACGCCGGACTGGACGTGCGCTATCAGGACGAACGAATGACCACTGTCACCGCCGAGCGGGTGCTGATTTCCGGCAGCGTCCGCCGGGAAGACCGGAAGCAATGCGTGGACAAGCTGGCCGCGGCGGTGATCCTGGAACAATGGCTGGCCTCGCAGAGCGGGGCCGCGGAAAGAGGAATGAACCATGGCGAATGAAGAAAACAACAATCTGGTGCAGCTGCAGGACGAAAACGGCAACGACCTGAACTTTGAACACCTGATGACCCTGGAGAACGAAGGCAACTACTACGTGCTTCTGGAGGCCACAGAGGATATGGACGACTGCAAGGAAGGCGAAGCCGTCATCCTGAAGATCATCCGGGACGAGGAAAGCGACGAGGACGTCTATGCCACCATCGAGGACGAGGACGAATTCAACGCGGTCTTTGAAAAGTGCATGGCCGCCATGGAGGAAGAAGACGCCATGGCCGACGCTCTGGAACTGGAACCCGACGAAGAAGACGGCGACGAGGAGTAAAGTATGCCAAGACTGCTGGGGCAGCACATTCAGCTGCGGGAATACCGGGCGGACGATCTGGAAGCCATCTGCCAGTGGGTCAACGACGAGGCTACCACCCGCCTTCTTTCTACGGCCTACTGGCCGCCTCAGACCCTGGTGGATACGGAGGAATTCCTGCAGCGGATGCTCCAGAGCAGTCACAACGCCTTTAACTTCGTCATCGCGGATCGGGAAGACGGGCGCTATCTGGGGCAGCTGGATCTGTTCACCGTGGACTGGCGGCTGCGTTGCGGCAAGCTGGGCATGGTGATCGCCGGTGCGGAAAACCGGGGCCGGGGCTACGGCACGGAAGCCCTGCTTCTGCTGGAACGTCTGGCGTTTCTGACGCTGGGGCTGGAACGGCTGGAATTGGAAGTCCGCATGGATAACGCCGCCGCCCGCCGCTGCTATGAGCGGGCCGGTTTTCAGCTGGAAGGCGTGAAGCGCCATGCGTTTTTCTCGGACGGCGCGTTCTGCGACGTGGGAATCATGAGCATTCTGCGGCAGGAATACCGCGGGTAACGCGGCGCTGCTGAAACGCATATCCTACACCATCCCTTGTTTTTTCGGCTGCGGCCGTGGAAAAGGGATGGCGTTTTTGCGTCTGGAAGCCGCCTCGGGGAGCCAGTATTGACTTTAAGGCGGAAAATCGGATAAAATAAGGCTTCGGAGGCAGTTAGTTCTCCGTGATTTGGAGGAAACGATTTCATGGGAAAAATCGTAGTCAAATTCGGCGGCAGTTCCCTGTCGGACGCGGCTCAGTTTCGGAAGGTGCGCGATATTATCCGGATGGATCCGCGCCGCTGCTATGTAGTGCCCAGCGCGCCCGGACGGCGTTTTCCGGAAGATGAAAAGGTCACCGATCTGCTGTACCAGACCTACAGGGCCCGGCAGCGGGGCGACGACCCCCGCCCTGTTTTTCAGCGGGTCCGGGAGCGCTATCTGTCCATCGCGGAGGAACTGAGGCTTTCCTTCCCCATCGCCCGGGAGCTGGACGAGGTGGAGCGGCTGATCCGGGAAGGCGCCAGCGAGGACTTCTGCGCCAGCCGGGGCGAGTATCTCAACGGCCTGCTTTTGGCGGATTATCTGGGCTTTGCGTTTCTGGATCCCAAGGATCTGGTCTTTTTCAACGACGACGGCACCTTTGACAGCGAACGCACCAACGCCGTGATGGCTGAAAAGCTGAAAACCGTTCCGCAGGCCGTCATTCCCGGATTCTACGGCAGCATCCGGAACGGCGAGATTCACACCTTCTCCCGGGGCGGCAGCGATATTTCCGGCTCCATCGTGGCCCGGGCCGCTTATGCCGAGCTGTATGAAAACTGGACGGACGTCAACGGCTTTCTGATGGCCGACCCCCATATCGTGCCCAAGGCCCGGCCCATCCGCAGCATCACCTACCGGGAGCTTCGGGAGCTGAGCTACATGGGCGCTACCGTGCTTCATGAAGACAGCGTGTTCCCCGTCCACCGGGCGGGCATCCCCACCAATATCCGCAACACCAACGCCCCGGAGGAAATCGGCACCATGATTACCCACGGCGCGGTGGAGGAACCCAATCCCTTCGTCATCACCGGCATCGCGGGGCGGCTGGGCTTCAGCGTCATCTCCGTGGAAAAGGCCATGATGAACGGCGAGGTGGGCTTCGGCCGCAAGGTGCTGCAGGCAGTGGAGGAATTCGGCCTGTCCTTCGAGCATATGCCCACGGGCATCGACACCATGTGCGTGGTGCTGGCCACCGCCGAGCTGGAGCCGGTGAAGGAGCAGCTGACCCGGCGCATCTGGGAATCCACCAATCCCGACACCCTGACCATTCACGATAATATGGGCATCATCGCTACCGTGGGCCGGGGCATGGTTCACAATCCCGGCACTGCCGCCCGGCTGTTCACCGCGCTGAGCCGCTATCACATCAACGTCCGCATGATCGACCAGGGCAGCAGCGAGCTGAGCATTCTGGTGGGCGTGGACAGCGGCGAATTCCAGCAGGCCATTCGGGCCATTTATGACGAATTCGTTTCGGAATGATCGTTTTTCCTACAAAGGAGCGATGAAAGCGATGAAAGCAATGAAGATGCGTTCCTTTTTCCAACGCAATCATTGGCAGAGCAAGGCACACCGCGCATGGTTTTTCCTGTGCGCGGTGTGTTTGGCGTTTTACGGGGCCTATGTTCTTTACCTGAGCCAGAGCGGCTTTCTGACCGATGGCGTTCAGACCGCCGCCGCTGTTTGCTGGTTTCTGCTTCTCAGCGCGGGGCTGTTTTTCGCTTTTCTGTGGGTCTGTCCCCTGCTGCGGCCTGCCTCTTCTCGGGAGAATCCCCGGTTCGACCTGCCGGTTTTCTTCGGCAGCGCCGCCCTCGCGCTTTTCGTGCTGGGGTTTGCCTTTCTCAGCTGCTATCCCGGCGGGGTCAGCTATGACGCGGCCAATCAGTGGCAGCAGGCGCAGAGCGGTCAGTTCAACAACTGGCACCCGGTGTTTCACACGCTGCTGATCTGGCTGGTGACGCGGGTCTATCAGCATTACGGCTTTGTGGTGCTCGTCCAGATCGCCGGCTTTTCGCTGGCGCTGGGCTATGCTGCGGCCTCTGTGCGCCGCACCGGCGCGCCCCGCTGGCTGTGCCTTTCGTGCGCCGGGCTGGCCGCGCTGATGGAGCCCGTTCGGAACACGATGATGTACGTCGGCAAGGATAACGCCATGACCATCGGCTGTCTGCTGCTTTTCGGGCAGACCGTCCAGCTGATCCGCACCAGGGGCGCGTGGCTTTCGAAAATCCGCAACGCCCTCTGCTTCGGGCTGGCGCTGGCCTTCACCACACTGGTGCGCCAGAACGGCTTTCTGCTGACCCTGCCGCTGGGAGCGCTGGCCATCGGATGCTATTTCCGCAGGCAGAAAAAAGGGATTCTGGCAGGGGCGCTGTGCTGTCTCGGCTGCCTTGTGCTGATTCAGGGCGGGCTGTACAGCCAACTGGACATCGTCTATCCCGACAATACGCTGGAAGAAGCCGTCGGCCTGCCCATGACCCTGCTGTGCAACGCCCGCCAGCAGGAGCCGGGCCTTCTGGACGGCGAGACCCGGGCGTTTCTGGATTCGCTGGCTGATGAAGAAGGCTGGCAGAACACCTATCGCCGGTCGGACTATAACTCCATCAAATTCACATTTTTCCGGGAAAAGATCCAGTCCCGGACAGCTGCGGAGCTGCTCTCCATGGCGGCGCGGACGGCGGCGGCGGATCCCCGGCTGGCCTTTGAGACCTTCAACGAAGTGACCGGGCTGGTGTGGGACGTATCCGGGCAGGATCGGAGCTACCAGCGCGTGACCAATTCCGGCGATCTGAACATTGCCCAAAAGGTTTCCCACCCCGTTCACGCCGTGGGTCAGGCGGTGACGGAGTTTCTGTCCGCGCCGCTGGAATTTCTTCCCCTGCGCTGGCTGAGCCGGAACACCGGCGCGCAGCTGCTGCTTCTGCTGCTGGCAACGCTGTGGGCTCTTTACCACGGCGGCACGGAGCGCCTTCTGCCGGTGCTGCCCCTTTTGTGCTACTGTCTGGCCACCATGCTGCTGCTCTGCGGGCAGGATGCGCGGTTCTTCTCCTTCGCGGCGGCCTTAACGCCCCTGACGCTGTGTGCCCAATGGTTCCTGCCCTTTCCCGAAAAAACCGATTTTTCAACCAAAATTCCCGAAAAGAATCGTGAAAAAGACGTAACAAAGTTTTCTTAATTGCTTGCGTTATTCTTTACATTTGTGTTACAATTATGGCTATCCTTGGGTATTTTCGTTGGGAGGAGGCACACCGGCCATGGACAAGCCCCACGAAATGGTTCTCCGGCTGTCTGCGCGGCAGGAGGACTGGCTGATTGCCCGCATGGCTTTGAGCGGGCTGGGCATGCTGGCGGGATTGGACGCCGATCTGATCGGCGATTTGCAGACCGCCGTCAACGAATGCTGCGACTGTCTTCTTCATCAGCCCGTCACCCCCGAAATATTGGTACTCAGCGCCCACGCGGGAAAAGGCCGGCTTCAGTTCTGCTTTTCCGCCGAAGGAACAGCCGGGCAGGGCCCGGAGGACGCGCTGGACGGGGAGATCGCCCGCTGTGTGCTGGAAACGCTGCTGCCGGAGGTGCGTCTGGAAACCGACGAGCGCGGCGTATACAGCATTTGCGGTTCCCTGACAGAGTAGGCGGTGGCTCCAATGAAAGACGAGCAACTGTCACAGGGCCTGCGCGAATATGCCGAAACCCGGGATCGCGGCCTGCGCGACCGGCTGTTTGAAGGTCTGCTTCCCCTGTCGAAAGCCATCGCCGCCAAATTCACCGGCCGGGGCGTGCCCCGGGAGGATCTGGAACAGGTGGCGGCCATGGGGCTCCTGAAAGCGCTGGAGCGCTACGAGCCTGAACGGAACCTGCGCTTCGTTACCTACGCCGTGCCCACCATCACCGGCGATCTGCGCAACTATCTCCGGGACAAGGGCAGTATGGTGCGGGCTCCCCGGGATGCGCGGCAGCGGCTGTACCAGATGGTCCGGCTGCAGGAGCGCTTCGAGCAGGAGCATCTGCGCACCCCCAGCGCCATGGAGCTGGCGCAGGAAATGGGCATTACCCCCGAGGAAATGATCGCCCTCATCAACCTCAAGCGCCAGACGGAAGTGGTCTCTCTGGACGCGCCGGTGGACGAAACCGGCGAGACCGGGTTGGCCGATCTGCTGGGCGAGGACGATCCCGAACTGGAGCGTCAGGAACGCGGCCAGTGGATGGAATGGATCCTGAGCTGCGTTACCCCGCAGGAAAAGCAGCTTCTGCTCCTGCGCTATGAGGAGCGGCTGGGCCAGCGGGAGACGGCCAAACGAATGGGCGTTTCCCAGATGCAGGTTTCCCGGATGGAGCGCCGGGTGCTGGAGCGCCTGCGCGCCATGGAGGGCGTGCGCTGAACGCGGCGCGGCCCCTGAAAAATACGACAGAATTGACGGATGGACAGAAGGAGGGAGAACGGCGATGCAGCAGGATCCGAATTTCTACGGTCAGGGCGGAGCGCCGTCCGGCTTTGCGCCCAGCGCCGTTCCGCCTCCAAACGGTCAGCCCGCAGACGGAGCCTTCTCGTCCCCCTATGGCGCAGTTCCGCCCGGCGCCTTTGCGCCGCAGGGCCAGCCTCTTGATTATACGCAGCAGATGCCGCCGGTCAAGCCGGGCTATGGGACCCAGCAGGCGCAGCCCATGCAGCAGATGCCGCCCTTTCAGCAGCCGGGCGCTTTCGTGCCGCAAAGCGGCGTGTACGGCCAGCAGACGCCGCCCGTCATGCAGCCGGTGGATTTTTCTCAACCCATGCAGGGCGGAGCCTTCTTCCCCCCCAACGTTCCCCCGCAGATGCCGCCCATTCAGCCCAACCCCTATAATCAGCCGGGGAAAAAGCTCAAGAAGCCCAAAAAGCCCCGGAAGCCGGGCGGCGGCAAAAGACTGCTGGCCATTCTTGTGGGCGCGGCCGTCATTGGCGGCGGCGTTTACGCCTACAGCCGCTTCGGTTCCGGGCAGCGTGCCGCTACCGCCACGGTGAAGGCCAGCTCCATCGGCACCACCTACACCGGCGACGCGCTGATCGTCCGCAACGAAACGGCGTTTGACGACGAGGGCGTTCAGTCCATCGAATATGTGGCCGAAGAGGGCAGCGTGGTCTACAGCGGCGATATTCTGTGCTATGTGTACTCCACCGGCTACAGCACCGCTGAAATGACCACCCTGCAGAACGATCGGGACGCCATCAACGACTATCAGCAAAGCCTTCTGGCCAGCGAAACGGACTTTGACCAGCGCATGGAACGGCTGGAAAACGAAGTGCTGGAGTGTGGGCTGGAAGTGCGCAGTCTGGTGCACGGCGCTCGGGGCAATCTGACCAATCAGGAACAGATCCTTGCCACGGCCATCACTCAGCGGCAGGACTACTTCCGCACCAAATATTCCACCGATATGCGCCTTAACCGCCTCTACGACGACGAGGCCACCCAGAAAAAGCGCATTGAAAGCTGGATCAAGCCCAAGCGAGCCATGCAGCAGAGCATCGTCAGCTTCTACACCGACGGCTTTGAGTACGCGCTGACCCCCAGCGCCTACGAAAGCTACACCCCCTCTCAGGTGCGCTCCATGATCAACGGCGTAAAGCCCGACCGGGGCACCGCCGCCCGGGGCCGCACCGACCTGTACCGGCTGGTGAAGGAAGGTAACTACGCCGTCCTGATGCTGGTGAAGAACGACACGTGGAGCCCCCGGGACGGGGACGCATACAAGCTGGTGCTGGAGCAGTTTTCCAGCACGGTGGTGGACGCGCAGGTGCTGTCCTCCACCCGCTCCGGCGGCGAGCTGCTGGTACGGCTGGCCGTGCTGGGGGACGTATCCGACGTGCTGTACATGCGCACCTGCCGGGCTCAGCTGGGCGAATATGTGGACTGCATGGAGGTGCCCTCCCGGGCGCTGTACACCCAGAACGACGCGGTGGGCGTGGTCATCGTCACCGAGTCCGAGCCCCTGTTCGTGCCGGTGACGGTGCTGCGGGAGGAGGGCGGCAAGGCCTACATCACCTCCATCCGAACCGGCTACCTGACCGACGGCATGACCGTGCGGCTGTTCTGATTCATCCCACGAATGCAAAAAAAGGGAGGAGAAACCATGGCCCTGCAGACGGCTCCGGCCGTTCATCCGCCGCTTCTGGATCAGGTGACGGAGGAAACCCTGCGCCGAAATGTGACAAAGGTATTGGAAACACTGGCGGAAAACCGTTATCAGGATTCTCCGCCCGCCCGGCTGGTGGCTGTGACCAAAACCGTCACGCCCCGGGTCATCAACCTGCTGAAACCCATGGATATTCTGGATATCGGCGAAAACCGGGCGCAGGTCGCCCTGCCCAAGCTGGCCGAAATCGCGCCGGAATTTCATTTACATTGGATTGGAAGGTTGCAAACCAACAAAGTTAAATATATAATAGATCATGTATGCCTGCTTCACGCGCTGGATCGGATGGATCTGGCGCAGGAGATCGACCGCCGGGCCGGGCAGCGGGGACGGGTGCTGCCGGTGCTTCTTCAGATCAATCTCGCACGGGAGCCTCAGAAGGGCGGTATGCCCGTGGAGGAGGTTCTCCCGTTTCTGCGGAAGATGCGGGACTTTTCCGGCCTGCATGTGGAGGGGCTGATGAGCATCATGCCCCAGTACGCCGGAGAGGACGAGCTGCGGGAGCTGTTTCGCGGAATGCGGCGGTTATTCGACCGGCTTCGGGAGGAAAATCTCGAAAACGTGGAAATGCGGGAGCTTTCCATGGGCATGTCCCGGGATTACCGCATCGCCGCCCAGGAGGGCGCGACCATGGTGCGCGTCGGCACGGCGCTGTATCAGGACTGAGCATTGCACCGGCAATGATTCCAGGGGGGTTTTGAACATTGGGTATCTTTCAGAAGGTGAGCAGCTGGCTGTCGGAAAAGAGCGACCGTCTCATTCGCGGCAGCGCGGATCACGAAAGCGGATATTATACTTCGCAGGATGCGCAGAACGCTTACAGCGGCGCGACCGTCGAGGATGAAATGAGCCAGACGGCGGGGGATACCACCGCTCGTCGGGAGCCGCTGGATCCTTTTGGCCGCGGCGAAGGCGAATACGGCGGACGGGTTCCCTATCGCAGCAAGCGCGATCTGGAAATGGAAGCCTACCAACAGCAGCAGGCCGCCTATGAGCAGCAGAAGCAGGCGGCGGCGCAGGCTGCGGCCCAGCAGCGCGCTCAGGCGCAGCAGCCCGTGCAGCAGGCGGCTCCCGCCCAGCAGCAGGCTCAGGCCCCCGCGAACGGCTATGCCCAGGGGTACGGCCCGGTAAACGGCAATGTGGTCATGTTCCCCGGCATGCAGCAGGCCCCCGAGGCCTACACCCACGTGGAATATGTGGTGCTTCTCCGCAGCCGGAACGAATGCAAGGACGTGATCGGCTATATCAAAACCAACGCTTCCGTGTTCCTCAACATGGAATTCATCGCCAGCGACAGCGAACGCCAGCGCTGTGTGGACATGCTCAGCGGCGCGGCCTATACCCTTGGCTGTGCGCTGAACAAAATCTCTCCCCGGGGCATTTACCTGATCTCCGCCCCCACGGTAAAGGTAGTGCTGGATCCCGCCATGCAGAAGGCCGCCGCCGCTCCCGAGGCGCAGGGCTATGCCCGTCAGCGCTATGAGCAGGAAGGCTATTCCGCCGGTTACACGCAGGCGCAGCAGCCCCAGCGGCCCGCCGCCGACTATCAGCAGCAGTCCGCAGGCCATTACCAGCAGGCGCAAGCCTATCAGCAGTCTCAGCCTCAGCAGCCTGCCTACGAAGCCCAGGCTCCCCAGCAGCCCGCGCCCAGAACCTTCAGCACCGAATCCCCCACGGCCCGGTTCTTTGCGCAGGGGACGCAGCGGAATCATCCCATCAGCATGGCATCTGCCGTTGCGGGCAGCTTCACGGGCAATTACGCCGCCACCGGCACCGCCGGACAGACCTCCGGCCGCTACCGGGCGGTAGAATATCCCCAGTAATCGCAGGAGGCGCGCTTCATGTTTTCCATGATCTTCGGCATCCTGATTCTTCTTCTGCGGGTCGTCAGCGCCGCGCTGCTGATCTACTGCCTGCTTTCCTTTGTGGCTCCCGGCAGCCGGTTGATGGAGTTTCTCCGTCCCCACATGGAAGGGATCCTGTATCCCTTTCGACGGCTTCTGTTCAAATGGTTCCCGGCACTGATGAACTCCCCCATGGACTTTTCCCCGCTGGCGGTGTGGCTGGTGATTGACATTCTCATGCAGCTGCTGCGCATGCTTCAGCGGGCCCTGTAAGTCCATGCGGGAAGAACAAAACGAGGAGCTGCTGCGCCGCCGCTTTCAGGAATTGGCCGAGCGAAGCTTCCGGCAGGACCGGCCGCTATTCACCGGCTTCCTTTCCCCGGCAGAAGCCCAATGGGCTTTAACAGCCGGGAAAAAGGCGCGGGTTCTGACCGTGCTCAGCGGCGGCTATCCGGATGCAGAGCGGGTGATCGCCTGCTTTTCCCCATTCCCTGAGGAAGAGACGCCCGATTTTCCCATCGATGCGCTGGAGCTTCGGTGGCCCCACCAGAGTGCGCCCGCTCACCGGGACATTCTGGGCAGCGTCATGGGGCTGGGACTGGAGCGGCACTGCATTGGCGACATCGTACTGGAAGCGGATCGGGCCATTCTGTTCTGCGAGCACAGCATGGCGGAGCATCTGCGGGACAGTCTGCTCTCCGCCGGGCGCATCCGGCTTCAGACGGCGCTTTTATCGGAGCTGCCCCAGCTTTCTCCCCCGGAAGGGACGGAATGGCGCGACACGGTCGCCAGTCCCCGGCTGGACGCGGTGGTGGCCTCCGGATGCCATCTTTCCCGCGCCAAAGCTGCCGATCTCATCAACGGCGGTCAGGTCAAGCTGCGGCATCTGCCCACCCTGCGCACGGACGCGCAGGTGGAGCCGGGCGACGTGATCTCCGTGCGGGGCTTCGGCCGCCTGCAGATTCAGGAGATCGGCTCCCCCACCCGCAAAGGACGTTATCCCCTTCAAATGCTTCTCTTCGGAGACAAGCGGAAACCATAAAATCCCAACAAAGCCCAACGCATGAAAGGAGCGACCCACATGGCCATCACGATCGACGATATTTACGACAAAGAGTTTGCCCTCAAGGGCGGCGGATACGACCGGGACGATGTAGATCAGTTTCTGGATGAAATCTGCGACGAAATGACCAGCATGCAGGAAAAGATCGCCGCTCTGGAGAGCGACCTGCAGAAGGCACAGGACGAGCTGAAGACGGCCCGCGAAGCGGTGAAGCCCGCGCCCGTGGTACAGGCTCAGCCCGCCGCAGAGGAAACGCCCATCGCCAAGACCAGCTCCACGCTGGAAAGCATCCTGCTCAGCGCCCAGCGTCTGGCGGACGAAGAAGTGGACAAGGCCAAGGAAAAGGCCGCTCAGATCATCAAGGATGCGGAAGACCAGGCCAGCCGTCTGGTGGACGACGCACAGGAGGAAAAGGAAGCCCTGACCAAGAACATGGAAACCCTCCGCGCCGCCGCCGCCGACTACCGCAAGTCCTTCCAGGAGCTGCTCAAAAAGTACCAGGACATGCTGGACTCCGACCAGCAGGGCTGAAGCCCTGCACCCCACACCGCGCCCATAGGGCGCGGGGCTGCTCGTGGGACATGCAAGTTGGCCGTGAAGCTACCGCCGCTCGGCGACAGGCCTCGCGGCTCGCCGGTCTGGTGCGGCTCCCTGACGGTTGGCAAGTTAATACCGCCATTCGGCAACAGGCCTCATGGCTCGCTTAAAATGGCCAGCGTGGATTTGAAATCCCGCTGGCCTTTTGCGCTGCAAAATACCCGAGCTACACAGAAACATCCCAACCCGCAAGGAGGGTACGTATGCCCCACGCCAGCACGGAAAAAGAAAATCAGCCCATTTATCCGCGCCGCAAAATGCCCAAGCCACATTGAAACTTCCCACCCTGCACGGGATAAGTATGCCCACCGCCAACTGCGGGGGAGCAGAGCGGCGATAGGCAGCGGAGGGAAAAAGCCTTGCCCTTTTTGAAAGAGGAAAAGAGTGAGCACGAGCGCGCACGAACG
>SFGO01000159.1 GCA_004556545.1 Clostridiales bacterium | reverse complement strand
TCACTCAAAATTCTTGACTGTTCTTGCGTTCTTTCCTTATTCTGTATCGTTTTCAAGGTTCGTTGCTCTCAAGCGAGCTTGTATATAATACCACGCACCTGTTTTTTTGTCAACACTTTTTTTCAAAAATTTTTGATTTTTTTGACTTTATTTGGGGAACCCTGTATTTTCAACGTTTTGCGCCTATCCAGCCGCAAATTCTTTGCCAGTTTTTGTCCAATGTTTGCCCGCGTCCTGAAAATATGCTATACTGAAAACGCTCTTTGAGCCAAACTCAATCGGAGAAGGTAATATGAAACCAAGCATCAAAAGGCTTTTGAATTTTGCATTCCTGTTCCTTACCCTGGGGATCGTCATATATATAGGTTTGAATGGCAACGATCTTACCGAGCTGGGTCATGCACTTCGCTCCATCAGCCCGGAGTTTCTTCTATTATGTTTGCTGGGCTGGCTCCTGTATATCCTCGCCGACGCGCTGGCCGTTTACTTCTATTTGAAGCAGCAAGGCCATCCCGTTACGCTCTGGCAGAGTATCCACGCCGCCATCACGGGAATCTACTATTGTAATGTAACGCCCGGCGCTTCCGGCGGCCAGCCGCTGGAAATCTATACCCTTCGCCAGTACGGCGCGCCCATCGGCATCAGCGGTTCCGCCATGGTCGTCAAGTTCATCTGTTTTCAGATGATCCTGCTGATTGCCGGCGGCGTCCTCTGGGCCACCCATTCCTCCTTCGTCTCCGATCATACGCAGGGCTCCATTTGGTTTGTTGTTCTGGGTTATCTGGTCAACTGCGTTTCCATCGGCATGGTGCTGATGATGGCCATCAGCCAGCGAGCCGTGCGATGGCTCATCGGCCTGTGCATCAAAATCGGCGTCAAGCTGCGCCTCTGCAAAAACCCGGAGGCCTCCATGGCCCGCTGGGAGGATCACTGCAAAACCTTCTTCTATAGTTTCCGCCAACTGGTGCGCAGTCCCGTTTCTCTCCTGACCCAATGCGCCGTAGCGCTTCTGCAGCTTTTCTCCCTGATGCTTCCGATCATCGCCGTGTATTATGCCTTCGGCCTTTCCGAGGTCAGCTCCATGGAGCTGATTACCATGGGCGTGCTGCTCTACATCGGTGCCAGCTACACGCCGCTGCCCGGCGCTTCCGGCGCGCAGGAGGGCGGATTCGCCGTGCTTTTCAAGGGCATTTTCCCTGATGCGCGGCTCTTTGTGGCCCTGCTCATCTGGCGCTTTTCTACCTATTATCTCAACGTGATCCTCGGTGCTATCGTGGCGACCGTCACCAGCATCCGCGGCATCAAAGACGCATCCGGTACGCAAGAAGGTGTTTCCAACGAACAGCCCTGATTCTTCCCCGCTTTCTCCCTCCTCCATGCTCTTTTCCCGTCAGGCGCTGATCCGCCTGTTCATTCCTCTGATTATCGAGCAGCTGCTGGCCATCTGCATCGGCATGGCGGACACCGTCATGGTGACTTCCGTTTCTGAATCTGCCGTATCAGCGGTCTCTCTGGTGGACTCCATCAACGTGCTGCTGATCCAGCTTTTCTCCGCTATGGCCACCGGCGGCGCGATCGTAGCCGCTCAGTATCTGGGCCGAAAAGATTCGGAAAGCGCCTGCACAGCCGCCAAGCAGCTGATGTATTCCTCCGTACTCATAGCGCTGGCCATCGGCCTTGCAGCGATCATTTTTTGCCGGCCCATCCTGCAGATGTGCTTTGGCTCTCTGGCTCCGTCCACCATGGCCTACTGTGAAACTTATCTTCTTTTGTCCGCCGTCAGCTATCCGGCGCTAGCAGCGTACAACGCCGGGGCCGCCCTGCTGCGGGCCATGGGCAACAGCAAGGCCAGCATGTTCACCTCGCTTCTGATGAACCTGACCAACGTTATCGGCAATGCTATCCTGATCTACGGCTTTCAGATGGAAGTTGCCGGCGCGGCCATTGCCTCGCTGCTGTCCCGTATTCTGGGTGCGGCCATTATGCTGCGGATGATGCTGAACACCCACGCGCCCATCCACATCAAACGCATCACCCGCCCTGAATTCAACTTTCCCATGATCCGCCTGATCTTCCGCCAGGGCATTCCCAACGGTCTGGAAAACAGTATGTTTCAGGTCGGCAAGCTGTTGGTGGCGGGTATCGTATCCCAGTTTGGCGAAAGCATCATTGCGGCCAACGCCATCGGCAATACCATGACCACCTTCTTCCAGCTGCCCGGCACCGCCATCGGTCTGGGCATGGTGACAGTGGTTGGGCAGTGCATCGGCGCTGGTGAAAAGGAACAGGCCCGTTATTACACAAAGCAGCTCATTGTGTTGGTCTGGGTGCTTCTGTTCATCAGCGATGTTATCCTCTTCCTCTTTATCCCCAACATTGCGCCGCTGTTTAACCTGAGTCCCGAGGCCGTTTCCGCCAGTGTGGAAATTCTTCGGCTGTATGCCGTTATGGCCTCCATTTTCTGGGCGCTGAGCTTTACGCTGCCCAACGCCCTTCGGGCTGCCGGAGATTCCCGCTTCACCATGCTGGTTTCCATCATTGCCATGTGGGCCGTCCGTATCGGCCTGAGCTATTTCTTCGTCTATGAAATGGGCATGAAGCTGACCGGCGTCTGGCTGGCCATGTGTCTGGACTGGGTCGTTCGCGCCACCGCCTTTGTCTGGCGCTACCTCAGCGGCAAGTGGCTCCATCAGAAGGTCATCGACGCGTGACCGAGCCGCATTGCCAGGCCTGACCATATCAGTAAAAACGGACGGCTTCCATTTCAGAAGCCGTCCGTTCAGTCTGTCAAAAAAGGTCGCGAATCGCGGCCTTTTTTGATATAATAGGAGCAGGTGATGAAGATGCTGAAGAGAGAACAGGAACAGCGGCAGGCAATCGAGATGCTGTGTGTGGATATGCTGGTGCCAAAGGATCATCT
>SFGO01000044.1 GCA_004556545.1 Clostridiales bacterium | reverse complement strand
AGTCGCCGTGCCGCTGGCTTTCTTTTGCACACTTTTCTTTCGCCACCGAAAGAAAAGTGTGAGCGCCCCTTGGGACGGCCAGTCCCTATCCGCGCCGGAGTCGGCGCGTCAGACCCCCACAGGGGAATCGCTCTGCGGAGCGAGCAGGGGGCTTTCCGCTCGCCCCCTGCACCCCTTCGGATCGCCTCCGAAGTAAATGAGTACCCCATGAGGGTTACAAGCCCTACCCCCGCGCCGGAGTCGGCGCGTCAGTCCCCGCCAAGGGGAATTCCTTACGGCCAAGTTGTCGCTTATCGATGCAAGCAGGGTGGCTTTCCGCTCGCCCCCCTGCACCCCCTTCGGATCGCCTCCGAAATAAATGAGTACCCCATGAAGGTTACAAGCCCTACCCCCACGCAGGAGTCGGCGCGTCAGGCCCCACCGGGGGGCAGGGGTATGCGCCTGCGGGCGCACCAAAGGGCTTTCCTCGGGGCAAACAATCGGCGCCTCAATCCCCTTCCCCCAAAAGCACAGGGGCCGCCATTCCCCGGCGACCCCTGCGCTTTTTTTATCCCTTTGCAACTTTTCCCTTTTTCTTCTGTTCCCATAGCACCACGGCCACCATCATCAATACCGTGACCAGATAGGGCGCCATGCCGGTCAGATCGCTGGGAACGTATTTCTGCAGCCGCAGACCCAGCGCCTCGATGAAACCGAACAGCAGCGCCGCCAGAAATACCACCGGCGGATTGCCGCGGCCAAAGATCACGCAGGCAAAGGCCACGTACCCGCGGGAGGCCGACATGTTCTCGGAAAACATGGTCAGATAGCCCAGTGACAAATGCGCGCCCGCCATGCAGCTCAGTACGCCGCAGAGCACGCTGGCGCTTAATTTCATACGCTCGGGGCTTCTGCCGCTGGCTTCCAACGCGTCGGGATATTCGCCGCTGGCCCGCAGATGGAAGCCCCACGGGGTTTTGTAGATCAGATACCAGCACAGCGGCACCAGCAGCCAGCTCACATAGACCAGCAGCGTGTTTCCGCTCAGCAGGTGCCCCAGCACCGGTATGTCCTTCAGGCCCGGGATCACGATCGTAGGCAGCGGCGCGATGCGGGGATCGGAAAACGAGCCCTTCACCTGAAAGATGGTGCGCAGCAGGAACGTGGTCAGCCCGCCCGCAAAAATGTTCAGCGCCACGCCGATGATGAACTCATCGCTGTGAAAACGGATCACCAGCACATAGTAAAGCAGGCCCAGAATCACGCCGAACACAATGGCGAACGCCAGCCCCGCCGCCCAGCTGCCGCAGTAATAGCTGCCCAAGACGGCGAAAAACGCGCCGATCAGCATCATGCCGTCGATACCGATATTGGTAATGTTCACATGCTGGGTCATCAGGCAGCCCAGCGCCGCCAGCACCACCGGCGTGGCGGTGCGCAGGGTGTTCTGCAGCAGAAGCACATTGAAAATTTCGCTCATACGCCCGCCTCCTTCGCCTTGGCTTCACGCCGGGCCTTCCGGATGGCGGAGCGGTTCTGCAGCGCCGTGCGGATGCCACCTTCTGCCGCCATGAAGAAGATGATGATGGACTGCACAATCAGAATGACCTCGCTGGAAATTCCGGCAGAAAGCTCCATGGAGCGGCTTCCGATGTTCAGCACCGCAAAGAACAGGCTCATCAAAATCACGCCGAAGGGCTGATAGCGCATAATCATGGCCACCAGCATGCCGTCGAAGTAGAACTCGTTGGAAAGGGTGGTCATAAACCGCTTGTGCAGGCCGAATACCTCCAGCATGCCCGTCAGGCCGCAGATCGCGCCGGACAGCACCATGGACCAGAGCATCAGCTTCTTGGCGGAAATGCCGCCGTAGGCCGCAAAGCGGTCGTTGTCGCCGGTCAGCTTCATTTCAAAGCCCACGGACGAGCGGGTCATCAGATACCACGTGAACAGCGCCGCCGCTGCTGCGAACAGAATGGCGGTGGTCAGGTTGCTCAGCGGAATCAGCTTGGCAAAGCCCGCTTCCTTCATAATGCTGGCCGTGCCGGAGGCGATGCCCTTTTCCGTGGTCTTCAGGGGGCCGTTGGCCATGTAGCTGCAAAAGAAGGTGGCTACGCTGTTGAGCATGATGGTGGTGATGACCTCGTCCACCTTCCAGTAGACCTTCATCGCGCCGGGAACCCATGCGTACAGCCCGCCCGCCAGCAGGGACGCCAAAAGCGCCAGAATCACCACGACCCACGCGGGCGCGCCCTTCACCTGTGCGCCCACCACGGCGGCGGCCAACGCGCCCATAAAGAGCTGGCCTTCGCCGCCCACGTTAAAGATGCCTGCCTTGGCCGCCACGCTCATGGCAAGGCCGCACAGCGCCAGCGTCATGGCCTTGGCCAGCGTATTGCCGATGGCCCGGGGCTTGCCCAGCGCGCCTTCAAACAGCGCGCCGTAGCACTGAATGGGGTCGAAGCCGCACAGCAGCATGATGCCCGCGCCCACCAGAAACGCCAGCAGCACGGCGCACAGCAGGGAAATCAGATAGTCCCGGTTCAGCTTCTGGGCCGGTTTCAGGCGAAACAGCGCCCGGATGCTCTGAAAAAAGCTGTTACCCATGCCGCATCTCCTCCTTTGCTGCGTTCTCAGCAAGCTCGTCCTTCCCGCCGCCGGTCATGTAATAACCGATCTCCTCCCGGGTGATTGCCTCCGTCTGGAAAGAGCCGGTGATCTGTCCTTCGTACAGCGTCACCAGACGGTCGCTCAGGCGGAACAGCTCGTCCAGATCGGCGCTGATGAGCAAAATGGCACAGCCCTCGTTGCGCTTCTGCATGATGCGCTCGTGAATGAACTCGATTGCGCCGATGTCCACGCCGCGGGTGGGCTGGCTGATGACCAGCACCGGGGAATCAAAGCTGAATTCCCGGGCGATGACCACCTTCTGCATGTTGCCGCCGGACAGCGAGGATACCGGGTCGTCCACGCTGGCCATGCGAATATCGAACTTTTCCGCCTGTTCGGCGGCATACTGCTTCACCCGGTGCCGGCGCAGGTGCAGGCCGCCCAATAGACTGAACTCCGGCCGATGCTGCTTGCCCACCAGCAGGTTTTCCGCCACGCTGGCTTTCCCGTCCACGCCGGTAGTCATGCGGTCCTCCGGGATGAAGCTCACGCCCCGGCTCCGAATCTCGCCCGGCGTTTTCCGGCTCACGTCCTCGCCGCAAAGCAGCACCCGTCCGCCGGTCTGGGGACGCATGCCCATAATGCATTCGGCCAGCTCGGTCTGGCCGTTGCCCTCCACGCCGCATACGCCCACAATTTCGCCCGCATGGACGGACAGACTCACCTGCCGCAGGGCGGGCAGCATCCGGTCGTTCAGGGCGCACAGTTCCTCCACCCGGAGCTTTTCCTCGCCTAGCTCGTGCTGCTGACGCAGCTCGTCAAAGATCACGTCCCGCCCCACCATCAGCGAAGCGATCTCCCGCTCGCTGGTTTGGGCCGTTTCCATCACCTTCACCAGACGGCCCCGCTTCATCACGCCCACCCGGTCGCTGACCTGCATGACCTCCGGCAGACGGTGGGTGATCAGGATCACGGTCATGCCCTGCTCCTCCACGATGCGGCGGATGACCCGGAACAGGTCGTCCGTTTCCTGCGGGGTCAGCACGGCGGTGGGCTCATCCAGAATGAGCACCTTCGCGCCGGTACGCAGCGCCTTGAGGATTTCCACCCGCTGCTGCAGGCCCACGCTCAGCTCGCCGGTCACGTCGTCCGGATTCACATACAGGCCGTAGGTTTCGGACAGCTTCCGCACGGCGTCCCGGACCGCCTGAAAATCATAGCTCAGCTTTTTTTTCGGCTCGTGGCCTAGCAGGATATTCTGGGCCACGGTAAAGCTGGGCACCAGCTTGAAGTGCTGATGCACCATGCTTACGCCCATCTCCATGGCCTTTTCCGGACAATGCTGCGGCCCGATCTTTTCTCCGTCAATGAATATTTCGCCCATGGTGACCGGCTGCATCCCGTACAGCAGGTTCATCAGCGTACTTTTTCCCGCGCCGTTTTCGCCCACCAGCGCGAATACCTCGCCCCGCTGAACGCTCAGGCTCACATCGTCGTTCGCCAGCGTTCCCGGATACCGCTTCGTCACGTGGGAAAAACGGACGATCTCCTTCTTTTCCATCCTGTCTCCTTCCAGAGCTGTGCCCCGGCCCCCTGCCGCGCAGGGGCATCGGTCGCCGCACCCAGCCGCAGACCTCCTGCCATTTTTAGCCAAATGCGCTTCATTCAAAATTTGCCCGCGCGTCGCGCGGGCAAAAAGTTCCATGATAATATTGAAAATCGCAAAGCATGTTGCCAAGCAGCCCATAAAGCCTGCTCAACCTGCATACCGCTCACCCCCGCACAGCTTTCGCCACACAAGGAAACACGCAGCATTCCCCCCCTGCCAGACCCGCGAGCCGCGAGGCCCTCCGCCGAGCGGCGGTAACTCCGCAGCCAACCGGCTTGTCCCGCTACGCCCCTGCGCGCCTGCGGCGCGCAGTCCGGGGTCAAGGGGCACTGCCCCTTGTGCTCAGCGGGTGGTGTCGACGACGATTTCGCCGGAGATGATCTTCTGCGCCAGCTCGTCCACTTCCGCCTTCAGATCGTCGGAAACCTGCTGGGGCATGGTCTCGTCGCCGTAGCCAACGCCTACCAGACCGGTGGACAGATCGGCGTCCCAGATCTCGCCGCCGTTGAAAACGCCCTCGTCGATGTACTTCGCCACCGCCTGATAGATGCTCTCGCCCACATGCTTGAGCATGGAGCAGACCACCACGTCGGGGTTCTCGCTCTTCTGATCCTTGTCCACGCCGATGGCGTAGAAGCCCTTTTCCTGAGCGGCTTCAAACACGCCCAGACCGGTCTTGTCGGCCACCTGGAAGATCACGTCCGCGCCCTTGCTGTTCAGGGCCAGCGCGCTTTCCTTGCCCTTGGCCGGGTCTTCGTAATCATTGGTGTAGATGGGATCCAGCACTTCGCCGTCGGGATTGGCGTACAGCGCGCCCTGCTTGTAGCCGACCACAAAGTTGTTGATGGTGTCGCTGTCCTCGCCGCCGATCACGCCGACCTTGCCGGTCTTGGAGAGCTTCATGGCGATGTAGCCCACCAGGAAGCTGCCCTGATTTTCCTTGTAGGTGATGGCCAGCAGGTTGTCATGGCCGGTCATGCCGTTGTCCACAAAGATGAACTTGGTGTCGGGCATTTCCGGAGCCACCACGTCCAGACCGTCCCAGAATTCCCAGCCCACGGCCACGACGACGTCGTTCTGCTCCGCGGCTTCCACCAGAGCGGGTTCGTAAGCGCTGGCGTCGTTCTTGCACTCCACCACGCTGCCCACTACGCCATAATCGGCCGCCAGCTTCTGCAGGCCGTCGTTGGCGCTGTCGTAGAAGCCCTGATCGCCCAGGCTGCCCGCCACGCAGATGCCGACTTTCAAAGCATCGGTCTTTTCACTTTCGGCGGAAGCGCCCAGTACCGCCAGCGTCGCCACCATGGTAATGCACAGAATCAGCGAAAGAATCTTTTTCATCGGATTTGCACCCTTTCTGTCCGTTTCCCCGTTTTTTGCCGGAGAGGTTATGACTCATTATACAACATCCCGCCGGATTTTCACAAGTCCCCAAGTGACGGAAATCGGGCCGTTTTCTTTTCCCGTTTTTTTCACGTTTTCCTCAAGAGCCTGCCCGAAATTCCCGTGTTTCACTCCCGCTCGTTTTTCCGCTTTTCCATCCGTTCCCGGTCTCTTTTCAAAATCGGGGCCAGATATTGGCCGGTGTAGCTCTTTTTGCAGCGCACGACCTCCTCCGGGGCGCCGACGGCCACGATTTTTCCGCCGCCGTCGCCGCCCTCGGGGCCCAGATCGATCAGATAATCCGCCGTCTTGATGACGTCCAGATTGTGCTCGATGACCAGCACACTGTTGCCCGCCGCCACCAGCCGCTGCAAAACCCCGATCAGCCGTTCCACATCCGCCACATGCAGGCCGGTGGTGGGTTCGTCCAGCAGATACAGCGTGCGGCCGGTGTCCCGGCGGCTCAGCTCGGTAGCCAGCTTGATGCGCTGAGCTTCGCCGCCGGACAGCTGCGTGCTGGGCTGCCCCAGCTTGATGTAGTTCAGCCCCACATCGTACAGGGTCTGCAGCTTGCGGCGGATGGGCTCGTAGGTGTCGAAAAATTCCAGCGCCTCTTCCACCGTCATTTCCAGCACTTCGTGGATGTTTTTGCCCTTATAGCGCACGTCCAGCGTTTCCCGGTTGTACCGCGCGCCCTTGCAGACGTCGCAGGGCACGTAGACGTCCGGCAGAAAGTGCATTTCAATCTTCAAAAGGCCGTCGCCGGAGCAGGCCTCGCAGCGCCCGCCCTTTACATTGAAGGAAAAGCGGTTCTCCTTGTAGCCCCGCGCCTTGGCTTCGGGGGTCATGGCAAAGATTTTGCGAATGAGATCAAACACGCCGGTGTAGGTGGCCGGGTTGGAACGGGGCGTACGGCCGATGGGACTCTGGTCGATGCAGATGATCTTGTCCAGCTGCTCCACGCCTTCCATGGCTTCGAATTTACCCGGATAGGTCTTGGCCCGGTTCAGCACCTTGGCCAGATGCTTGTAAAGAATTTCGTTGACCAGACTGGACTTGCCCGAACCGCTGACGCCGGTGACGCAGCAGAACACGCCCAGCGGGAAGGAAACGTCGATTTTTTTCAGATTGTTCTCCTGCGCTCCCCGCACGGTGAGCCAGCCCTTCGGCTCCCGGCGCTTTTCGGGCAGGGGGATAAATCGTTTCCCGCTTAAATATTGCCCCGTCAGGGATTGGGGATTGGCCAGAATATCCTGCACCGTGCCCTCCGCCACGATCTCGCCGCCGTGAACGCCCGCGCCGGGGCCCACGTCCACAATCCAGTCGGCGGCGTACATGGTGTCCTCGTCGTGCTCTACCACGATCAGGGTGTTGCCCAGATCCCGCATACGCTTGAGGGTGCTGAGCAGCTTGTCGTTATCCCGCTGGTGCAGGCCGATGGAGGGCTCGTCCAGAATGTACAGTACGCCCATCAGGCTGGAGCCGATCTGCGTGGCCAGCCGGATCCGCTGGGCCTCGCCGCCGGACAGGGTGGCCGCCGCCCGGGACAGGGTCAGGTAGCTCAGACCCACGCTGTCCAGAAAGCCCAGCCGCGCGTCAATCTCTTTCAAAATCTGCGCGGCAATCATGCGTTCCTTCTCCGTCAGCTCCAGCGCGCGGAAAAACGCCCGCGCCTTGGTCACGCTCAATTCGCACACCTTGGAGATATTCAGCCCGCCCACCGTGACGGCCAGCACTTCCGGCCGCAGGCGCTGGCCATGGCAGGCCCGGCATTCGTCCTCCACCATGTACTCTTCGTAGCCCGCCTTCATGGCGTCGCTGGTGGTCTCCCGGTAGCGGCGCTCCAGCGTGGGAATCACGCCCTCGAAGGCAGTGTTGTACCGGCCCGCGCCGTTGGCGCCCTCGTATTCGATGGTGATCTTGTCCGGCGAGCCGTAAAGAATCACGTCCATCACGTCCTTGGGCAGATCACGAACCGGCGTGTCCAGACTGAAATGGTATTTTCTGGCCAGCGCTTCAAAGTAGGTGTGGGCCATGCTGCCCCGATCCTGCACGTTCCACGCCATGGCCTGCAGCGCACCCTGATGGAAGCTCAGGCTTTGGTCGGGGATAATGCTCTCCAGCGTGATATGCATCACTGTGCCCAGACCGCCGCACTGGGGGCACGCGCCGAAGGGGCTGTTGAAGCTGAACATCCGGGGAGCCAGTTCTTCGATAGATACGCCGCAGTCCGGGCAGGCGTAGTTCTGGGAAAACAGCATCGTCCCCTTGTCGAACAGGTCTACCAGCACCAGCCCCTCCGCCTCCCTGGCGGCGGTTTCCAGACTGTCCGCCAACCGGGTGCGGAACTCGTCGGAGTTGCGGACGATCAGCCGGTCGACCACGATCTCAATGGTGTGCTTCTTCTTTTTATCCAGCGCCGGCAGGTCGTCCAGCTCGTACAGCTCGCCGTCGATCTTCACGCGGACGTAGCCGTGCTTCTGAGCCGCCTCCAGCATTTTGGCATGCTCGCCCTTGCGCTCCCGCACCACGGGCGCCAGCACCTGCATCTTCTGTCCCTCGGGCAGGGTCATGACCTGATCCACCATCTGGTCGATGGTCTGCTGCTTGATCTCCCGGCCGCACTTGGGACAATGGGGAATGCCGATGCGGGCGTACAGAAGGCGCAGGTAGTCATAAATCTCCGTCACCGTGCCCACAGTGGAGCGTGGATTGCGGGCCGTGGTTTTCTGGTCGATGGAAATGGCCGGGGACAGGCCGTCGATGGAGTCGATATCCGGCTTTTCCATCTGGCCCAGAAACATCCGGGCGTAGGAGCTCAGGCTTTCCACATAGCGCCGCTGGCCCTCGGCGTAAATGGTGTCGAAGGCAAGACTGGTCTTGCCCGAGCCGCTCAGGCCGGTGAACACCACCAGCTTGTTGCGGGGGATCTCCAGCGTCACATTTTTCAGGTTATGCTCTCGGGCTCCCCGCACAATCAGTTTATCCTGCAAAATAGCCACCTCGTCTGTTCCTTCGGAATCCTGTTTCAAACGCGAAAGAATGTTCGCATCAGGTATTCTACCATAGGGTTTTTGATCCCGCAAGAAGTTTCCGGTTTTCAAGGGATGGTTTTTTCTGCTATAATGAACGCCCGGGCTTCCCTTTTTTCCGGGAGCCCCGATTCCCCTGCACAGAAAGGAAGCAGCGCCATGCGAGACCGTTCCGTAGACCTCCAGCGAGGCATTCTGGTCGTCCTGATGCTCTACGCCCACCTTCTTCAGTTTTTCGGCGACCTCCAGCGATTTCCGTCGATTCATTTCTGGGTGATGGGAATCAGCCTGCTGGCCTTTCCCGCCTTCGTCTTCTGCTTCGGCAGGACGGCGGCGCTGGCCTATCTGAAAAAGCCCTTCCGGCAGGCGCTGCCCCGCATGGGGCGCACCTTCGGGCGCTGTCTGGCTGCGTTTTATGTATCCGGCGCGGCCTTCCGGGTTCTGCGGGAGCATCGGCCGCTGGAGGCCGAAACGCTCCGGGGCATTTTCCTGCTCAGCGATATTCCCGGCTGGTCGGAATTTCTCATTGCCTTTGCCCTGCTGATGCTGGCGGCCATCGTGCTGTTCCCTCTGCTGCGGCAGATCACCTGTCGGCGATGGCTCTGGCTTCCGCTGAGCATTCCCTGTCTGCTGGGCTGTTTTCTTCCCTATGACCGGATTACCGTTCCTCAGCTGGCTTTGCTGATTGGCAGTCGAAGCTATGTGACTTTTCCCGTGCTGCAATACTTCCCCTTCTTTCTGGCGGGCGTGGCCTACACGGGTGCGCGCCTCCGGGAGCGGCTCGGCATGGGCGGCGTGGCGGTGATTTTCAGCGTCGCAGGTCTGGTCTGGTACGTTCGTCACGGGCTGCCGGAGCGTTTCCCGCCCCACTGGGCGTGGATTCTCCTGCCCTGCTTTGCCATCGCCCTGCTGACGGCGCTCTGTCACGGCCTATGCCGTCTGCCCGGCGAAAAATACTGGCTACCCGTGGAAGGTCTGCGGCGGATGCTTTCCCATTTCGGCGGCGCGTCGCTATACTATCTGGTCGGCAGCAATCTGGTGCTGTTTACGCTGGCCGGGGCCGGAATCGCCCCCCTGCCGGGCAACCTCTGGCCGTGGAATCAGCCCCTTCCATCCCCTGCCGGGGCGCTCAGCTGGCTGGTGGTTCTGCTGGCCCTGCTCTGGTTCATTGCCCGTCTGGCCGGGCGGGGCGCTTCCGGCAGGCCGTCCAAAACCCGCATTTCCAATTGACATCGATGTTTCCTCATGCTATCCTTTCAGCGCGGCAGCACTTTGCCGCGCTGCTATTATACTTTACCGAAAAGGGCGGATGCGCATGATCGGCGTTCTGGACTACGGCATCGGAAACATTGGTTCCATCCTGAACATGCTCAAAAAGGCGGGAGCGGAAGCCGTGGCCGTCACCACAGGCGAAGGGGTTTCTGTCTGCGACCGGCTGATTCTGCCGGGGGTAGGCGCGTTTGATCAGGGCATGGCGCTTCTGGAAAAGAGCGGCATGCGGGGCGCGCTGGACGAGGCCGTTACCTCCGGCAAGCCGATCCTGGGCATTTGTCTGGGCATGCAGATGCTGGGGCTTTGCAGCGAGGAAGGGCATTCAGCCGGGCTTGGCTGCCTTCCCTTTTCCATGCGGCGTTTCCATCTGGAGGATCACCCGGAGCTGAAGGTACCGCACATGGGCTGGGACCGCGTTGAGATCATGCAGCCGGAAGCGTCTCTGGTTCAGGGGTTAGAGCAGCCCGCTCGTTTTTATTTCGTCCACAGCTACTATGCGGTCTGCGAGGATCCGAAGGACGTCCTGATGGAATGCGACTACGGCGTTCGTTTTGCGGCGGCGGTTCACCGGGGCAACGTCTGGGGCGTTCAATTCCACCCGGAGAAAAGCCACCGTTTCGGTCTCCAACTCCTGACCTCCTTCAGCAGGGGGTGACCCCCTGCACCCCGGACTGCGCGCCGCAGGCGCGCAGGGTGCTCGGGAGACATGAATGCTGGCCGGGGTTTTACCGCCGCTCGGCGACAGGCCTCGCGGCTCGCGGGTCTGGTGCGGCTCCCTGCCGGTTGGCGAGGCCAGACCGCCGCTCGGCAACGGGTCTCGCGGCTCGCGCAAGGGGTAGTACCCCTTGACCCCGGACTGCGCGCCACAGGCGCGCAGGGTGCTCGGGAGACATGAATGCTGGCCGGGGTTTTACCGCTGTGGCACGGAGGGTGCCGCGGCTCGCGCAAGGGGTAGTACCCCTTGACCCCGGACTGCGCGCCGCAGGGTGCTCGGGAGACATGAAAGTTGGCCGGAGGGTTACCGCCGCTCGGCGACAGGCCTCGCGGCTCGCGCAAGGGGCAGTACCCCTTGACCCCACTCCGCGCCCGCTGGGCGCGGGGCTGCTCGGGAGACATGAATGCTGGCCGGGGTTTTACCGCCGTGGCACGGAGGGTGCCACGGCTCGCGGGTCTGGTGCGGCTCCCTGCCGGTTGGCGAGGCCAGACCGCCGCTCGGCGACAGACCTCGCGGCTCGCGCAAGGGGCAGGGCTTGGCGATAGACCGTGCAAAATTGCTTCTGAGTTTCCTATTGGATTTTGAATGATTGGCTGATTTTGGAAGGAGGGGCGCGTCATGCTGCATCGTCCCCGGCTGATTCCCTGCATGCTGCTGAATCACGGCGATCTGGTCAAGACCGTGCGGTTCAGGGAGCCAAACTATCTGGGCGACCCCATCAACGCCATGAAGATCTTCAACGAGAAGTGCGTGGACGAGCTATGCGTTCAGGACATTTCTGCGTCGAAGGAGGGCCGTGGGCCGGACTTTGACCTGCTGCGGGACATGGCGGAAGAAGCCTTCATGCCCCTATCCTACGGCGGCGGCATCACCACCGTGGAGGAAGCGGCCCGGCTGTTTCACATTGGGTTTGAAAAAGTCATTCTCAACACGGCCTTTTTTGAAAATCCGGAGCTGATTACCCGCATTTCCGAGCGTTTCGGCGCTCAAAGCGTGACCGTTTCGCTGGATGTGAAGCAGGATCTTTTCAAGCGTTACCGCTGTTTCACCAAGGACGGAACCGTTTCCGCCGGGCAGACGCCGCAGGAAGCGGCCCGGCGGGCGCAGGAGCTGGGCGCTGGGGAAATTCTGCTCAACTCCATCGACCGGGACGGCACGATGCAGGGCTACGACCTGAAGCTGATCCGTTCCGTGGCACAGGAGCTGCCCATTCCCCTGATTGCCTGCGGCGGTGCGAAGGACGCTTCAGACATGAAAAAAGCCCTCGAAGAGGGCGGCGCTCACGCGGCGGCGGCAGGGAGCATGTTCGTTTACTGGGGGCCGCTGAAGGCGGTGCTCATCAACGCCCCCGCCGAGGAAGAGCTGTACCGGCTGGGCATCTACCGGGACGATCAGGCGTAATGATCTTTGCTGCTTTCCGTTTCCCGCAGGTACACGGAAAGCTGATTATCCCGATCCACGGACGCGAAAAACACCTCCCGGCAGTCGTCCACGTCCTGGATTCTCAGCTGTTTTTGCAGCCAGGCCTCATCCAGCCCCACGGCCTTCAGCCGGTCGGGGAACGGCACGCCGTCCATCACCACAGCTATCGCCGGACGATCCTGTGCCGGGGCCAGCGAAAGATCCTGCGGCGTCACCGGGCGGTTTTGGCTCACCGGCAGAAAGGACAGCTTGCCGTTGACCTCCAGCAGGATCATTTCCAGCTCGCTCAGGTCAAAATAGCCTGCCGAGCGGCATTCCGCCAGCAGCTCGTTCAGATCCAGCTTGGCCCGCTTCAGGTTTTGCCGGTACAGCCTGCCGTGATCCAGCAGCACCAGCGGCGAACCGATCAGCACCCGCCGGGCCTTCAGCGATTTATCATTGAGCACGTTGAAGCCCACGGCCACCAGCGCATAAACGGCCATGGCGATCAGCCCCAGCCAGCTGTCCTTTTCCGGGTGACTGGCCATTTCCGCCGCAATCGACCCGATGGATATGCCGATGACGTAATCGAACAGGGTCAGCTGGCTCATCTGCCGGTTGCCCATGAATTTTGTCAGGAGAAACAGCCACAGCAGCGAACCCAGACTGTAGCCCAGTACCATTCCCAAATCGATCCACTGCACCACGCGCATCCCCTCCGCCGGTCATTGTGCCCGGGAAGGGATGCGTTTATCCCCTAAAAGCACAGGCCGGAAGGATGCTTTCCTCCGGCCTGTGCTCATTTTTTGTGAGTCTCATAAAAGGCTTTCAACGCTGCCCGGCGTTCCGGGGGAAGCGCTGTTTTCTTTACCCCCTGAATAGCGCCCTCCCGCGCCAGCAGCCGATGAATGCACGCGCTTGGATCCATAGCTTGAATCCGCAGCCATGCATCCTCCGCGCCGATACGGCGCAATTCTTCCGCCGTATCGATTCCAACAGCCTTCAGCTGTTCCTCTATTTTGGGGCCGATATTCGGCAGACCGCTCAGCTCCCCCATATCGCGTTCTCCCTCCTTACGCCCGATGCCCCTGCACGTACTCTTTCAGCAGCAGGATCGCTTCTTCATATCCGGCGAAGCCCTTGCCCTTGATCTGGGCGATGCAGGCCATGGCCGGATAGCTGATGTGACGGAAGGTTTCCCGCTCGTTGATGTCGCTGAGATGCACCTCCACCGCAGGCAGAGCCACGGCCTTCAGCGCGTCCAGAATGGCTACGCTGGTGTGGGTGTAGGCGGCGGGGTTGATGACGATGCCGTCCGCCTTGCCCAGCGCGCTCTGGATGACGTCCACCAGCACGCCTTCGTGATTGGACTGGAAGCATTCTACCTCGATGTTTTCCCGGGCGCATACCTCCCGGATGAACGCTTCCAGATCGGCAAAGGTCTGCCGACCGTAAATATCCGGCTCCCGAATGCCCAGCAGGTTCAGATTAGGGCCGTTCAAAACAAACAGTTTCATAGGATTTCCTCCTCAGGGCTCCGCCCTGAAACCCGGCAGGAGGCAGTGCCTCCTGCACCTCCACTTTTTTGACACTCTGTTTGCCCGTGCAAAGCACGGGCAATGTCGGGATTGTTAAGGGCAAAGCCCTTAACCGGGGCGTGGGGCAGCGCCCCACCGTCCTCCCACCGTTCTCCCACCGTCCTCCCCGTCACTCGCCCAGCCGTTCCTTCACCCGGAGGGCGGCGGCCTTTACGGCGTTCTTCCGTTCTCCCCGGGCAATCAGCTCGTCGGAGCTTTCCCGCAGGGACAGCCCGCGAATCAGCCCGTCGAATAGGCGGGCTTCCAGCGAAATGTCTTCCCGGACGGTCTCCGGCGCGGGAATGTCTTCCTCCGCCCAGCGCAGGCAGAGACAGTACTCCCCCTTGTCCGCCTTGGGATTTTCCTCCAGCAGACGATGCACCTGCTCCACAGGGCCGCGGAGAGTCTGCTCGAATTTCTTGGTCAGGTCGCAGCTGGCGCTGACAAAGGTGTGGGGCAGCACCGCCTGTACCTGCTGCAAAAGCTCGATGACCCGGTGCGGGGATTCGTGCACCACGGCGATCTTCGAATGCCGGGCCATGTCGGTCAGTTTCTCCCGCAGCTCGTTCTTTTGCCGGGGCAGAAAGCCGTAGAAGGTGAATTCCGAAATGTCCATGCCGCTGACGCTGAGCGCCGAGGCCATGGCCGTGGGGCCGGAAACCGCCACCGCCGGAATGCCCCGTTCCGTGGCTTCCCGCACCAGCACGCTTCCGGGATCGCTGATGCAGGGAGTGCCTGCGTCCGTGGTCACAGCCACGTCGATGTTTTCGGCCAGCATCCGCTCCGCGATCTGAACGGCCTTGCTGCGTTCGTTGTGTTCGTGGCAGCTGGTCAGCGGCGTGGAAATGTCAAAGGCGTTCAGCAGCTTCATGGTGACGCGGGTGTCCTCCGCGGCGATCAGCTGCACGCTTCGCAGGGTCTCAATGGCGCGGGGGCTCATGTCGCTCAGATTGCCAATAGGCGTGGCGACCACATACAGCGTCGGCATCCTTTACTCCCCCTCTTCCCTGTTTTTTTCGAAAATGCGCAGCTTGGCGCTGCGGGCCCGGACGTTCTCCTGCACTTCCCGGTTCGACGGCTTTGCCCCGCCGCCTCCCAGCGCCTTGCCCAGCGGAACCTTGCCGCAGGTGCAGATGGGCGCCTTGGGCGGACAGGTGCAGGGATGCTGCATGGCCCGAAAGGTGTTTTTCACAATTCGGTCTTCCAGCGAATGAAAGGTGATGACCAGCAGCCGCCCGCCGGGAGCCAGCAGCTCCACAAAATCCCGCAGGGCTTTTTCCAGCGGGGCCAGCTCGTCGTTCACCGCAATGCGCACCGCCTGAAAGGTTCGCCGGGCCGGGTGGCCGTCGTCCTTCCGGCGCACGGCCTTGGGAATGGCCGCGTCCACCACCGCCACCAGATCGGCGGTGGTTTCAATGGGCTTCTGCGCCCGCTTTTCCGCAAAGATCTGCGCAATGCGGGCCGCCCATTTTTCCTCGCCGTAGTCGGTCAGGATCCGCCGGAATTCCTCCGGCGTGACCTGCGCCAGATACTCCGCCGCCGTCAGGCCCTCGCTCCGATCCATGCGCATATCCAGCGGCGCGTCCTCATGATAGCTGAAACCGCGCTCGCCCTCGTCCAGCTGATGGCTGCTGACGCCCAAGTCCAGCAAGGCCCCGGTAAGGGGCGGCGCGCCTGCGGCGGCCAGCAGCGCTTTCGCGTCGTGGAAATTGCCGTGAATGGCATGAAAGCCGGGATAGCCTTTCAGGCGTTCTCCGGCGGCGCGGATCGCGTCCTCGTCCCGGTCGATGCCGTACAGCGTGGCCGTACCGCCGGACAGGCGCAGAATGCCCTCACTGTGGCCGCCGCCGCCCAGCGTGCCGTCGGCATACACGCCGTCGGCACGGAGCTGCATCCATTCCATCACTTCGTCAAACAGGACGGGAATATGGTGAAATTCCATGGGTACTCCTTATTCGCTCCGGGGCTGAAGCCCCAGAGATTCTTTCAGAAAAGCAATGCAGCGGTTCAGGTTTCGATCTCCGCCCTTCAGCCATTCCGGCGGGTTCGGGTCGAGAAAGGAGGTTTTGCCGTCTTTGTACAGGGACAGCGAATCCAGCGGCCAGCCGGGGCGGCGTTCGGCGCACGGCGTATCCGTCAGCCAGAAAGCCTGCTCCGCCAGCTCCCCGATGCTTTCTTCATACAGGTACACCGCCTGCGGCGTTTTGACCGCAAACCCGCTGACGTAGCAGGCCCGCACCCTTCCGCCCAGCGAATGGGCCAGCCCGGTGTAATAGGCGATCATTTCTTCATCATCCAGCCGGTGCGCCGCGCCGCCCGGCGTGCGGATGTGCAGACCGGGCTGCCGGGCGTCCTCCATGGGAAGCCCGGTCAGATACAGCCCGGAATCGTTGCAGATCACGTAATCGGCATACCGTCCGTAATACTCCGCCTTCCGGCGGGCGTTTTCTCCCGGACGGTTTCCGGTCTCCTCCGGTTCACCCGGAACCGCGACCTCGCTTAAGGTGAGAAAATGAACGTCCTCGCCTTCCAGCCAGCGCTCAAACATGCTCACCTTGGAAGGGTTGGTGGTTCCCAGCAGAACCTCCATCAGACGCCCGCCTTCAGGTCGGCGATGCGGGCTTCCAGCGCCTGCAGCTTGCTTTCGTTCACCTTCAGCTTTTCCTTCTCCTGCTCCACCAGATTGGCGGGGGCCTTGTTCAGGAAGCCGGGGTTGTTCAGCTTGCCGCTGGCCCGGGCAATTTCGCCCTGCAGATTCTTCTGTTCCTTTTCCAGACGGGCGATTTCCTTGTCAATGTCCACCAGATCGCCCAGCGGAATGCGGATCTCGCCTGCGGCGCACACGGCGCTGACCACCTTCTGACCGGCCAGTGCCTCCTTGCCGCCCAGCTCCACGGTGCTGGCATAGGCCATGCGCTGCAGATAGGGCTCCGCCATGGCCAGCGTTTCTTCCCAGCCCTCTTCAGGGATCAGGACGATATGGGTGCGCTTGCCTGCCTGCACGTTCATCTCCGCCCGCAGGTTGCGCACGGAGCGGATGACCTCCATCAGGCCCTCCATCTGCCGGGCTTCCTTGGGGAAGTCGTATTCGGGCTTGACCTCGGGCCAATGAGCCAGGATCAGCATGCCGTCATGCTCCGGCAGGTACTGGTACACTTCCTCGGTCAGGAAGGGCATGAAGGGATGCAGCAGTTTCAGCAGGCCTTCCAGCACATACAGCAGCACCGCGCGTACGTTCTGCTTCTGCTCCTCGTCCTCGCCCATCAGCCGGCCCTTGCTCAGCTCGATGTACCAGTCGCAGAACTCGCTCCATGCAAAATCGTAAAGGTTCTGGGCCGCGATGCCGAAATCGCCGTCCTCCATATGGGCGGACACCTCGGCGATGGTGCGGTTCAGGCGGGACAGTATCCACTGATCGGGCAGAAGCAGCTTGGCGGGGTTGATGGTTTCCCGGGTCTGGGTGTTCATCAGCACGAAGCGGGAAGCGTTCCACACCTTATTGGCGAAATTCCGGGCGCTTTCCACCTTCTCGTCGGAATAACGGGTATCGTTTCCGGGGCTGACGCCCATGGCCAGCGAGAAGCGCAGCGCGTCCGCGCCGTACTTGTCGATGATTTCCAGCGGATCCACGCCGTTGCCCAGGCTCTTGGACATCTTGCGGCCCTGCGCGTCGCGCACCAGGCCGTGAATCAGCACGGTGTGGAAGGGCGGCTCGCCCATCTGCTCGATGCCGGAGAAGATCATCCGCGCTACCCAGAAGAAGATAATGTCATAGCCGGTCACCAGCATGCTGGTGGGATAGAAGTATTTCAGATCCTCGGTTTCATGCGGCCAGCCCAGCGTGGAGAAGGGCCACAGAGCGGAAGAGAACCAGGTATCCAGCACGTCCTCGTCCTGATGGAGATGGGTGCAGCCGCACTTGGGGCACTTTTCAGGCGCATCCTTGCTGACGACGGTCTCGCCGCATTCATCGCAGTAATAGGCGGGGATCCGATGGCCCCACCACAGCTGACGGCTGATGCACCAGTCGCGGATGTTTTCCATCCAGTTAAAGTAGGTCTTGGAGAAGCGTTCCGGCACGAACTGCACCTTGCCGGAGCGCACCGCCTCGATGGCGGGCTTGGCCAGCGGCTCCATCTTCACGAACCACTGGGTGCTGGTCACGGGGTCTACGGTGTGATGGCAGCGGTAGCAGGTGCCCACGTTGTGGGTGTAGTCCTCGATCTTCACCATCAGGCCCAGCTCCTGCAGCTCCTTCACCACGGCCTCGCGGCATTCCATGGCGGTCATGCCCTCGAACTTGCCCGCATTGCGGTTCATGGTGCCGTCGTCATTGGTGACGCGGATGACCTCCAGATTGTGGCGCTTGCCCACCTCAAAGTCGTTGGGGTCGTGAGCGGGGGTCATCTTCACCGCGCCGGTGCCGAACTCCATGTCCACATAATCGTCGGCCACCACGGGGATCTCCCGGTTCACCAGCGGCAGAATGACCTTTTTGCCCACCAGATCGGTGTAGCGCTCGTCGTTGGGGTTCACGGCCACGCCGGTATCGCCCAGCATGGTCTCGGGGCGAGTGGTCGCCACGATTACACCCTCGCTGCCGTCCGCGCCGGGGTAGCGGATGTGCCACAGATGGCTGGCCTGCTCCTCATATTCCACTTCCGCGTCGGACAGAGCGGTCTGGCATTCGGGGCACCAGTTGATGATGCGGTTGCCCCGGTAGATCAGGCCCTTTTCATACAGGCGCACGAACACCTCGCGCACGGCCTCGTTGCAGCCCTCGTCCATGGTGAAGCGCTCCCGGCTCCAGTCGCAGCTGGCGCCCAGACGGCGCTGCTGGCGGTTGATCCGTCCGCCGTATTCCTTTTTCCATGCCCACGCGCGCTCTAAAAAGCCTTCGCGGCCCACCATCTCCTTGGTCAGGCCCTCTTTGGCCATAGCGTCCACCACCTTCACCTCCGTGGCGATGGAGGCATGGTCCGTGCCGGGCAACCACAGGGTGGGGTCGCCCTTCATGCGGTGGTAACGGATCGGCGCATCCTGCAAAAGGCAGTCCATGGCATGGCCCATATGCAGCTGGCCGGTGATGTTGGGCGGCGGCATGACGATGGTAAAGGGCTTTTTGCCCTCCACGCGGTGCGCCACGAATGCGCCGCTGTCCTCCCACATTTTGTAGAGCTTATCCTCGATCTGCTGAGGATTGTACACCTTTTCCATGGTGAATTCCTGATTCTCAGCCATTTTCTGTCATCCTTTCCTATTGGTTGCGCTGTTTGGCTGCGCTGCCCGGGCTTTGGTATGGTTTCCCTTGCTCCCGGACCGGGCGTGTTCGGGACGCCGGGGTCTTCTGTTTTCTTGTTTTTTATTTTTCTGTTTTTCAGAACCGTTGTCCGCGCCCCTCCGGCTGATTCGCAGAAAGAGCCGTTCAACGGCAAAAGCCGCCCCGTCCTCAGCAAAGGACGGAGCGGCTCCGTGGTACCACCTTATTTCGCGATTCTTTTGCCGCATTTCCGCAGCAAAAAAACGCCTTTCCGCGCTGTAACGTGCGCCCACGGCGAAACTAAGAAACGTCCGTTTCCTTCATCCCGCGCCCTCCCGGGCGACCTTCCCCCATCCGATGCATCCAAGCCGCCTTTCAGCCGGTGAGCAGCTCTCTCTAAGGCGCCGTCCGGGGTACTCCTCCCGTTCTTCGGGTAAGAACCATAGGGCTGTCTGGAACTCCAGCAGCCCTATGCAGCAATAGCGGAAGAGGTCATCAGGCCTTTTCCTGCTTTTCGGTCATGTCGATGACCTGCACGCCCTTATAGTAGCCGCAGTTCTTGCACACGCGGTGGGCGAGCTTCTTTTCGTGGCACTGCGGGCATTCGACGATGCCGGGCAGGGTCAGCTTCCAGTTTGCGCGACGGCTGCGACCACGAGCCTTGGAAATTTTTCCCTTGGGAAGAGCCATTGTTACACCTCCTCGAATCGTCCTGCGCCATCATGAAGACGGCCTTTCCGGGTTACTCCCGGGGTTCTAGCAAGCTCCGCAACGCCTCGAAGGGGTGCTGAGTGGACGCTCCCGCGTCGTTCGAGCTTACGGGGTTGTTTTCGTTCCACGCCTGAAGCTCCTCGCTTCCGGGGCAGCCCTCTCTGCACTCAAAGCGCATGGGCAGCTCCAGCACGACCAGCGTCAGCGTCATGTGATCCAACGGCACTTTCTTGCCCTCGAAACGGAAAAACTCGTCCTCCATTTCGTCCGCATCCTTGCGGAAATTCTCGGAGAACTTCACATGGACGGGGAAGTCCGTGGGCTGCATACACAGCGCGCACCGGGCATGAGCGGCCGTTTCCAATTCGCCCTCCAGCTTCACTGTACCGTCGTAGACGGTGTAGGTGCCCTGCAGCGCCACCGGATCGAAAGAAACGGTTTCGCCGTTCACCTCCTGAGGCGGGAGAACGACCTCCGCTTCAAAGGGGAAGGCCTCGGCGGGCTTCAAAAATCCTTTTGAAACATCCAGTTCCATAGCATCCTCCTTGTAGCGTGACCATTTTGTATTATACGATTGGTCAAATGGTTTGTCAAGTTTTTTCGTCACCTTCCGCAGACGGAATTTGGGAAGTTTTCGCGAACGGGGTCTGACGCGCCGACTCCGGCGTGGGGAGAGGGCTTGCAGCCCCATGGGGCGCTCTATTGGGGGAACGAAGGGAAGCGCGTGCCCAGTGGGCACAACCGCCGAAGGCGGTTAGCGACCCGGAGTTCAGGCAAACAACAAGCGGAGCGCACGGCAGTGCGGGCTGCGCCGATTGTTTGCCCCGAGGAAAGCCCCCAGTGCGCCCGCAGGCGCACCTTCCTGCCCCCGGCGGGGCTTGACGCGCCGACTCCGGCGCAGGAGCAGGGCTTGCAGCCCTACGGGGCGCTCTATTGTTTCGAGGGGCGAACCGAAGGTTTCCAAAGGGCGAGCGGAAAGCCCTTTGGTGCGCCCGCAGGCGCATACCCCGCCCCCGGCGGGGCCTGACGCGCCGACTCCGGCGCGGATTGGGACTGGCCGTCCCAAGGGGCGCTCACACTTTTCTTTCGGTGGCGAAAGAAAAGTGTGCA
>SFGO01000043.1 GCA_004556545.1 Clostridiales bacterium | reverse complement strand
GCCCAGTGGGCACAACCGCCGCAGGCGGTTAGCGACCCGCAGGTGTGACACGAAACGAGCGGGGACTACGGCAGTAGTCCTCCGCGACGATTGAGTGGCAGCTGTGCCTCCTGCACCTCCACTTTATTTATGCGGGAAAGCCGCCGTCCACGCCCAGCGTTTGGCCGGTGACAAAGGCGGCCTCCGGGCCGGAAAGCCACAGCACGGCCCGGGCCACGTCCTCCGGCGTACCCAAGCGGCCCAGCGGAGTCTCCTCCGCCAGTTCGGCCAGATCGTCCGGGGTAAAGGCGCTGAGCATATCCGTGCGGATGACGCCGGGGCACACGCAGTTCACCCGAACGCCGCTGGGGCCCGCTTCCTTGGCAAGGCCGCGGGTCAGCCCGATCAGCCCTGCCTTGACGGCGGAGTAAGGCACCTCGCAGCTGGCGCCGATGCGGCCCCAGATGCTGGAAATATTCACGATGGAGCCTTCCCGCCGGGAGATCATCCCCGGCAGCACGGCCCGGCACAGGTAAAACGCGCCGCTCAGGTTGGTATCCACCATGCGCCGCCACTGCTCGTCGGTCACGTCGGTCAAAAGCTCCTGCGAGGCGATGCCCGCGTTATTCACCAGCGCGTCCACGTGGGGCAGAAAGGCCTTCGTTTCCTGCACCGCCCAGCGGACGGCTTCGCTGTCGGCCACGTCGCAGGGGACGGCGATAGCGCCCGTTTTCCGGGCCAGCGCTTCGGCGGCCTCCCGGCTCTGCCGGTAGAAGAAGGCCGTCTGCCAGCCCGCCTGCCGGAAGGCCCGCACGCAGGCCGCGCCGATGCCCCGGCTTCCTCCGGTGATCAGCGCCGTTTTCATGCGGACGCGCCCGCCTTCCGGGCTTCGGCCGCCGCGCCGGGCTTGGGCTCGTGGAACTCGCAGCCCTCGTTATAATAGACCTTCTCCGGCGGCTGCTCCAATTCGTAGGGATTGGACAGGCAGTGCTTCATCACGGCGAAAAGCTTGGCATAGATCGCGCCGCTGCACACCCGCTCGTCGGCGGTGATGCCGATGGGCAGGATGCACTTGCGGCTGATCTCGCCCTTCATATCCGGCTGATTGCTCCGCTGGGGCGTGCCCATGGAGAAAAACAGGCTGGTATTGCCGAAGTTGTAGATGTGGTGGTACACCCGGGTCATGCCGATGGAGGCCATGTTGGTCACATACATGCTGGTATGGAAGGGCAGCTCGTCCAAAAGCGCCTTGGGGGCCAGCCCGTAACGGTCCAGCAGCTTCACCAGCCCCACCAGAACGTTGGGCACCAGCGGCAGCTTCAGCACGGCCTTGGCCAGCTTGATGGCGAAGCTGGGGTCGTCCGCCTTGCGGCCCTTTTCGATGGTCTCCTTGACCCGGGCGCTGACGTCGAAAATGGTATCGCTGGGGTCGAAGCGAATTTTGACGGCGTTTTCCTCCGCACTGCCGTCGGGCGTGTCCATCAGCAGGGTAAAGCTGACGGTCAGCTCGGTGCGGTTGTAGAACTGCTTGTTCATGATGAAACGGTTGGTTTCCGGCACCTGAGACACGCCCCGCACATAGGACGCGATCAGCAGCTCCATAAAGGTGATCTTATGGCCCTCCCGGGCTTTTTCGGCGATGTAGCGCATCAGGGGCTCGTAGTCCGCGTCGTGGGACAGGAACACCTGCGCGTCGCAGCGCTGGGGCATCAGGTAGGGGGTAATGGCGACGATGGGGTCAACGTCGTGAATGCGCCGGCCCTCCGGACGGAAACCAAACATGGGCATCTTTCCTTTCTTGTCGGGGCGAATGAGTGCGGATAATAGGGTATGAAGGAGGTGGCCTTTCCAAGGCCGGGGAAACCATTATTCTCTGCGCAGGACGGTGCCTTCCGGGGTGGACGTGACCTGCAGGAAGCAGTCGGCCTTGGCCCCGGCCGCGTCCTGACGGTCGGTGCAGGTGATAAAGGTCTGCAGGGGCGCGGCGCTTTTGAACAGGGCGTTGCGTCGCTTGGCGTCCAGCTCGCTGAACACATCGTCCAGCAGCAGCGCGGGCGATTCGCCCATCTCTTTTTCAATCAGGCGGATCTCCCCCAGCTTCATGCTCAGAACGGCGGTGCGCAGCTGGCCCTGACTGCCCATGGCCCGCAGATCTTTGCCGAACAGCTGCAGGCTCACATCGTCCCGGTGGGGGCCGAAGGTGGTGTACATCCGCCGCCGGTCTTCCTCCCGGCTGCGCCGAAGACCGTTCAGCATCCCCTCGTAGGGCGTTTCGGACTGAGCCAGCGGGCCTGCGTAGAAAAGGGAAAAGGGCTCGTCCGGATTTTCGGAAATGGCCGCGTATTCCCGGCTGGAATTTTCGCTCAGTTCCCGCAGAAACCAGCGGCGGCTGCGCACAATGGGCACGGCGGCGTTGGCCAGCTGCTCGTCCCATGCGTCCAGCTGATTGGCAAAATCGCTGACGCCCTGCAATTTGTCCTGTCGAAGCAGCGCATTGCGGCTTTCCAGCACGCTCAGGTAGTTTTTCAGCGCCCGGACATAGCCGGGGCGGATCTGGCTGAGCTGCATATCCACAAAGCGCCGCCGGGCCGCCGGGCCGTCCCGGACGATGCGCAGGTCTTCCGGCGAAAACATGACCACTGTGGCGTGGCCCATCAGGTCGCTGATGCGCTGGGCAGGCTTGCCGTACAGCAGCACCCGCTTCTGGGGTTTTTCCATGGGGGTCAGGCGGATCTCCAACTCATGCCGCCCGTCCAGACGGCGGGTCTCGCCATGCACCATGGCGGCCATTTCGCCCTGTGCCACCATTTCCCGGTCGGCGGTAGTGCGGTGGCTCCGGCCCAGCGACAAAAGATGCATGGCCTCCAGCAGATTGGTCTTGCCGCTGCCGTTGGGCCCGTAAAGCACAGTGATCCCCTCGCTGGGTTCCAGTTCCAGATAGGGATAATTGCGGAACTGCTTCAGCCGCAGGGTGGTAAAGTGCATGAAAAACGGGCCTCGCTTTCGGGTGGGGAAATTTTAGAAAAGGTGGAAAACTTTTGGCCGTCCTCCCATCTCGCCTTACCGGCTGATGGTCACTGTGACAGCCCGGCCGCCCAGCGGCTTGCCGAACACGTCCCGGCCTTTGACGGCGTAGCGGCGGACGATCAGCGTGTCCGTGTCCGGCGCGTCCACGGCCAGAAAGCCGGTTTGCAGCATGGGCTTGGACTGGCGGGTCTGCAGGAGCTTCTTCAGGGCGCGGCGCACGGCCTTGTCGCCCTTGTCCCAGACCATGGGCGCGCGGTTCCACGGGTCGGCCATGCCCTCCATGCCCAGCTCGTCGCCGTAATAGACGGTGGGCGCGCCCGGCAGAGCGCACAGAAGCCGGAAGGCTTCCAGCACCTTCGCCTGAGCTTTTTCCCGCTGCTCGGGGGTCAGGCGGATCTGAGCGGCCTGCGCCCGGTCCATCTGGGCAATGCCCTCCTGATCGTAGCCCGCCATGGCGTTCAGGATGCGCACCCGGTCGTGGCTGCCCAGCAGATTCATCAGGGAATAATAGAACGGCGCGGGGTAGACCTCCTGCTGATGCAGGATGACCCGGCGCAGATGCGGCGCGTCGCACTTGCCGGTGAAAAAGTCGATCACGGCCCGGCGCAGGGGGTAATTCATCACGCTGTCCAGACTGTCGCCCAGACAATAGGAACGCAGCGCGCCGTAGGATACCTTGTTGGACGCATCCTCCCAGACCTCGCCCAGCAGCACCGCCTCGGGGTCGGCCTGCTTCACCGCCTGCCGCATGGCGGAGACCAGCGGCATGGGCAGCTCATCCACCACATCCAGCCGCCAGCCGCAGGCGCCGTTTTTCACCCAGCGGGGCAGGATGCCGTTTTCCTCATTCAGCAAATAGCGCTGATAATCGGCGTTTTCCTTATTGACGGCAGGCAGGGTGTCAAAGCCCCACCAGGTACGGTAGCGGTCGGGGTACTGCTCAAAGGTATACCAGGGATAATAGGGCGATTCCGTGCTCTGATAAGCGCCCAGCGAATCATAGCGGCCGTAGCGGTTAAAATACAGGCTGTCGGAGCCGGTATGGCTGAATACGCCGTCCAGCATGACGCGGATCCCGCGGGCCTTCGCCGCGCGGATCAGCCCGTCGAAGGCCTTCTGTCCGCCCAGAATGGGGTCGATCTCGGCGTAATCGCCGGTATCGTAGCGATGATTGGTGCGGGCGCGGAAGATGGGGTTCAGATACAGCACCGTCACGCCCAGCTCCTGCAATTCATCCAGCTTTTCGGCGATCCCCCGCAGGGTGCCGCCGAAGAAATCCAGCGCCCGGTTGTCCCCGGTGACGGGGTCCAGATCCAGCAGGGGCGCTTCGTCCCACTTTTTGTGGAAAACCGCCTCGGGGTGCGCGGCTTTGATCTTGCGGCTCCGGCCCGGGTGCCCGGCTTTTTCATCCCGGAAGAAACGGTCGGGAAAAATCTGATACACCACCGCATGGCGGAGAAACTCCGGCGTCTGATAGGCCGGGTCGTAAACGGTGATCTGGTAGCTGCTGGGCTGGCCGTCATAGCAGGCCCCCACGCCGCCCAGCTGATCGTAGGACGTGCCGTAGCGCACGTCGCCGCCGGGCCGATGGATGATGAAATCGTACCAGAACAGCATGGGCGTTTCGGGGACGGAGATCGTGCTTTCAAAAAGATGCTCCCCGGCTTTCCGCATGGGATAGCGGGCCTCGCCGCCGTCCCAGGCGCGCAGGGTGACATGCTCCGCTTCGTCGCACAAAAAGCGGAGCGTCATAGAAGCGCCCGCCGGAACCGGGCCGACGGGATCGCGATAGGCCGCGTCGTGGGAATCATGATAAAGCATGGCTTCCCGTTCCTCCTTCATACCTGACTTGTATTCACGCCCTATCATATCATGAAACCGCCGGGCGGTGCAAACCCTTCCGCATAAAATTCCAACGGAGAAAAAAGCCGGTTTTCCTTTGCTTTTCCGGCCAAAAGGAACCGGGCGGCGAAGGCGGCAAACGCCGCGGCTCAGCCGGTCTGAAAACCGGCAAATCTGGCAATGATTGTCGCAAATAGGCGCTTTCGCTTCTGCACACAATAGCCGCGAGGAGGCGAACAGCTTTGAAAAGGATTTGGATTCTCCTGGTGATCTCTCTGGTAGGGGTAGGTCTGTTCACCGCTTGCTCCAGCAACGCGGACACGATGGTGCAGCCCAGCCCCAGTCCCTCGGTCAGCCCCAGCGCGTCCCCCATGGCCACGGCCACGGATTCGCCCGCGCCCAGCACCGCGCCCACCGCGACGGATCGGGAAGCCAACGGAACCTCCGCCGGGGTGAACACGGTGGAGGACGCCCAGCGCGTCAGCGATCAGGTGTCGGAGGAAGTGGAAAAGCTCTCCGAGCTGAAAAGCGCGGAAGCCGTGGTGATGGGCACCATCGCCGTCGTCGGCGTGGAGTACGACGCCCAGTATCAGGGCGGCCTGACCGACCGTCTGAAGGAAATGATCACGGACCGGGTGCAGGCGGTAGACAAGAGCATTGTGACCGTGCATGTCAAGGACGGCGAGGCGGACTATCAGAAGCTGATGGAGCTGCGGGAAAAGCTGTCCAATCAGGATCTGACCTTCGAGCAGCTTCAGACGCAGGTGCTCAATCTGGCGGGAAACGACCAGGACACGACGGTGGGCTGAACCCACGTCAAAGGCGCGGACAGGACGGGAGTGGCGTCGTGTCCGCGTTTTTGTGTGGAAAGGAGAATGGCACAGTTTTTTTGTTTTTCAAAACCTTAATGGGAAATTTGCGCCGTCTCTTTTCAGAACAATGCTATGATGTTATCAGAAAATCTATTGGAATTTCCAGTATTTGATACAGATGAATCTGCATCTCCGGCGGCGAACTGCGGGAGCTGTGCCCGGAGGGGCCGCGCCCGGAGCGGCTTTTGTTCCTCCTGCTCTTTCATTGTCGGAAACGATCAGCAACACTCAATATTCTTTGATGATCCGCTTTTCCTTTTAGGACTATCTGTCCTTTTTGTCAACGGCAAACATGACATAATACCCTAAAAAGGGGCGAACAGTATGTTGAATTTGCTGAGATTGCGGCAAAAAAAGCATATGACGCAGGTTGCGCTGCACATTGTCACCGGCATCGATCAGAGCCTTTTATCCAAATATGAGCGGGGAGAACGTCTGCCCTCCGTAAGCGACTTGACGATTCTGGCGGATTATTTTCATACCAGTCTGGATTATCTGATGGACCGGACGGATCAGGCAGCGCCCTATCCGCCCGTCAAAAAGGCGAAAAAGTAAATTCCCCAAATTTTTTCGGGAAGCTTCCTGTCTTGTCTTGCAGCAGCTTCCTTTTTTTGCTATACTGCCTTTATCACAAGGCTTCTTTTTTTTCCGCTGCGACGGCCCATTTTTACCCCCGCTGACGAACAGGAGGAATCCCACAAATGAAAAAGCTGCAACGTATGCTCTGCCTGCTGACGGCCCTGATTCTGCTGGCCGTGCAGCTTCCTGCGCTGGCTCAGGAGGCGCTTCTGACGCAGCAGGAAATCGCCGAAGCCCGGCAGCTGATCGCCATGGAGGGCGAGCTTCAGGGCTGGGCGAAAGGTATGAAGCCGTCCGCGTCCATGAACGCGCTGCAAATTCAGCAATATCTGGAATGGCTGCTTTCCGATGAGATCGGCGGTCTGCTTGTGCGCATCCGGGATAAAACCGAGCTGCTGGGCAATCAGTCGCTGGAAGGGGTCGAAGACCTGTTGCGCCAGTTCCGGGATCAGCTGGATCATTACCGGGATCGGCTGGAAACAGGGCGGCTGACCGTATTCAACAGCCTGCACCAGCTGGAGGCGGACGCCGAGCTGACCCAGCGGGAAAAACGCCGCCTGACCGACAAGGTACGGGAATATGTGGCGGAAATGCAGACCATCATCGGCACCGTGGTTCGTTACTATCAGCAGTACGAAGAAGCGGTCGATTCCCACGAGCTGAACTTCCTTAACGTGCTGCAGGCCGCGGACACGCCGGACGGCGCCATCACCCAGCAGGCCGAGGAAAAGCTGCTGGCCGAGGCCGAAGCCCTGACCAACGAAGAACAGGCCCATATCGATGCGCGGAACAGCGTGGATTTCAGCGTGGTCACGCTGTCCACCAAGCAGTTCGGGTTCATCATCCGGGATCACGAGGGCAAGCTGCTGAAAGACGCGCAGGTCTCCGTACAGGCGACGGGCTATCCCCGTTCCCTGAAGACCGTCACCACCGGGGAAAACGGACTGGCCTCCTTCCTGGTGGCGGATTTCGTTCCCACGTCGAACCGGCGGGTCACGCTGGACGTGGTCGTCACCCACAGCCAGCACAACACCCGGGAAATGCGCCGTCTCACTCTGCGGGGCGGGCAGGCGGAGATCGTCCGACTGGAAAAATACACCGGCGTTCCCTACCTGCGCATGGCCTGCTATAACGGCAGCGACATCGTGGTGCAGCAGAACACCATCTATTACACCGCCAAAAACGACGCCCAGCAGACCATCGACGTGATCTTCACCAACCCCGGCAAAAAGGTGCTGACCGGCTCTCTGTACCTGATCTATCAGACCTACGACGAAGACGGAAAGCCCCAGGAAGTGGAAGAAATGCGGAAGTTCACCAGCGGCGAAGCGACCACCTTCGTGGGCGAATACTGCCGCCTGATCGTTCCCGGCTCCACCGTTTCCATCCGGGCGGAGATCCCCTCCACGGGCTACAACCGCACCTTCCAGACCCAGTTGAAGATCGAAAAGGCCTACGTGGAAGAGCCGGTATTCAACAACGATCAGTTCATCAGCTTTACCCCCGGCGGGCTCAGCTTCCAGTTCCCGGCGGACACGCCCTTCGTAGGCGACCTGCAGATGAATTTGAGTCTGCCGTTCATCCAGTCTCAGATGGTCATCGATCCCAGCGGCTACATCCAGTACGCCTACGGCAAGACCTTCGAAAGCGAAGAACTGAGCTGGAAGCAGGAAAGTCTGAAAGACAAGACCGAACGCATGGACGAAGCGGCCCGGGAGGGCGAGCGGGACGCGAACGCGGTCAACAATCAGGTGTATCAGAATCAAGGGGCCAGCAAGCCCGCCAAATTCCTCGGTAACATCAAGGCCATGCTCACGCCCTTTGCCGCCCTGCAGGGGCGCATCACCGAGGTGACGACCAGCGAGGGTCTGAAGGAAAAAGTTGGTCTGAAAGGCAACGCCGGCGTGTAGATGGCCTTCAAGGGCGGCTATACCTATCCCTTCATGATCTGGGCCATTCCCTGCTTCTGCGCGATGGACTTCACCTTCTCGCTGGGCACGGCGTTCAGCATCGGCCTTACCGCCGACTGGCCCAGCATGTCCAATATGGCGCTGGACTTCGGCACCGGCGTGACCATCGCCATTCTGGCGGAGCTGGGCGTCAGCGGCGGCGTGGGTGTAAAGGACTTTTTCAGCCTCGCCGTCCGTTTCTACGGCAACATCAAGCCGCTTTTGCGGCTGGGCAAGAGCAGCAGCGCGTCCATTACTCTGGGCTTCGGGCTGGAGGTTACAGCGCAGATGATCCTGCTCAAATTGAAAAGGACGCTCTGGAAGGGCAGTTGGGGCACTTCCTCCAACGGAACAAGCGCACTGAACGCGGCGAATGGAGCGGAAAACGGCGATGTTTCGCTTACCGCCCTTTCCACCGGGGTCAACGTTCCCGAAAAGAAGACCCTTCCCCCGGCAGGAACCGGAAAATCCGGCGTTTTCCCCACACTGGAGGAACATCTGTTCAAGCAGACGGACGCGCTGGCGCAGGAAATTCAGTACGTCACGCTGCAATCCGGCTCCGAAAAGGCCACCTTTGGCCTGTGGATCACCCCCACGGGTCAGGCGACGGGCCGTCAGGCCAAGCTGATCTGGTATAATCTGGACGACCCCACGCGGCACGGCGAAATTTATCCCTCCGTGGGCGGCGACGCCCAGCGAGGCCCGTCGGGCACCGCGTCCGATTACGCTTTCGCCATCCGAAGCCATCAGGATATGGTGGCGGTAAACGTCCTCAGCGGCGTGTTCACCGAGGGGCAGAATCACCCCTCCAAGAGTACCATGACGCTGGCGGTGCTGCAGCTTCAGAACGGCTCGCTGGTGATGAAAAAATACGCGCCCCACGTGACGGAAACGCCGAACGCCGCGCGGTATTTGTCCTCCCCGATCGTATACTTCGTCCGGCACAACAGCGCCACCGCAGCTGCCGAACCTGTCTGGTTCCTGAACGCTTCCTGCGCCCGGGAGGACATCAAGAGCGGCGAGATCACGGCCGTCCATTCCGTGGATCTGGACCAGACCAGCACCGCTTATCAGGTCACGATCGACCCCGTGCCCGACGGCATTGAAAACGTGCAGGGTGTGCCCCGGATGACCCCCGCCACGCCCACCAACGCCATCTTCAACGGCGATTATATCACCGGCTCCAATGGCTCCAACCCCAGTCTTTCCTGCTATTACTGGCTGAACGAAAAGCAGCAGCTTTCCGTCCACCTGAACAAGACCAAGCGGGTTCTGGATGAAAATGTGGTCTTTGTGGAAAATCTGGTGGAATACGGCGTTAACGACGCCCGGGAGTTCGTCTTCTACCTGAAAGAGGGCACGGCGGACGACGGCTCGGACTGCTATCGTCTGATGGGCGCGACCCGTCAGGGCCGCAAGGAATTCACCGTGCGGGATTACGACGTGTGCCTGTACGCCCAGCGCTTCCAGACCGCCCACGTGAACGACGGCTCCCAGTACGGCATTCACTATCTGTACTGGACGGAGAACATCGTTCCCAACCCCGACGATCCGGATCAGGAGGAGCGCTACCGCGTCCGGTGCGTGCGCTTTGACCGGCCCACCAATACCCGGGCCACCAATACCATGAGCGCACCCTTCACGCTGGTGGAGCTGTCCCATTATCCCGCCAGCATCCACCTGCTGCCGGACGGTACCGGCTACTACACCACCGATCTGGAAACAGCGAACGCCCTGGATGAATCCGCCGTGAACAGCCGCCGGCTGATCCGCTTTGAGTTCGAGCTGAAGATCGCCGCCGAGCTTACCGGCGCGGCTTCCAGCGACCCCTGCGTGACGGCGGGTGAAAGTGCGAGCCTGCTCTTCTCCGTGAAAAACACGGGCAACCTGCCCATTTCCCGCTTCGGCGTGGTTGTCAAGCAGGGAAGCACGGTCGTTCAGCAGATTGTGGTGAACTGTCAGGACCCCAAAAACAGCCTGAACAGCCTGTACGCCGCCAACGGCCCCGGCTACTCCGTCACCCGGCTGGAAAACGCCTATGAGGACATGAACGGCGACCGCTGGCTGACGACTACCATCGCCGACAATGGAACCGTAACGGAGCAGGCGATTCATACCGACCTTCTGATGCCCGGCGGCGTTCATACCTACGAAGCGGCCATTGAAATTCCCGACGACTGGGACGGAACCATTTCGCTGACCGCCGAGCTGGAAAATGTGTACGCCATGACGCAGTATGCGTCGCTGATACAGGGAAGCGCCGCCTTTCAGGCAAACGGCGCGGATATGGCGCAGTACGAGGTCTGCGCCCAGCCCACGGGCGAAGTGACCGGCTATGCCGTGACCAACGCGCCCGGCCAGATCGGCGTGGGCCGGGGAAATACGCGCGCCGACGATACGATGAAGGAGATCGGCGTGGGGCTGGGCGACCTGATGCTGGACTGCCAGCCCTACGTGGACGCGGACGGCATGGAATACGTGCGGGTCAGCATCGTGGGCCGCTCCCAGACCGACAGCACCATCGCGCCCACCCTGACGGCCACGATGGACGGTCAAACCGTCCTGAACCACACCTTCAAGCGGGCCATCGACCGGGATTTCGGCTATACGCTGGATCTGCCCGCCGAGCTGCTGCTGGCCGGAAAGGACAGCGGCGAAGTCACCTTCCTGCTGACCGACAACGAAACCGGCAACGAATTCTCCGACTTTGACAACGAGCGCACCGTGTCGCTGGGCAATGAGCTGCGCTTCCTGCATCAGCCGGAATCCCTTTCCCGGCTGGAAGGGGAAGAAGCCGTGTTCAGCGTGGCCCTCGCCGGGGGCAAGCAGCCCTACGCCTACCGCTGGCAGCGGATGGAGCCCAACGGGAAATGGACGGACATTCCCGGAGCCATTCAGGCCGAATACCGCATCGCCGCCGTCCGGATGAAGGATAACGCCGTCCTGTTCCGCTGCGTGGTACAGGATCATGACGGCTGCTCCCTGACCTCGGAAGCCGCATCGCTGGCCGTGTTCAGCGCGCCGCCGACGACCGGCGATTCCGCTCATCCCGCGCTGCTCCTGCTGCTTCTGCTGACCTGCGCCGCCGGATGGCTGCTGTGCCGCAGGAAGAAGGGCTGATCGGCCGTTCAGAAGGAAAACCGTCCTTTCGGAACGAACTATCTAATTGGGTAAAATGGGGCGCGGGATGGATTCCTGCGCCTTCCTACAGCCAGAATCAAACCGGTTTTTATGATTTAAGAAAGGATTCTACTGCTATGAGACTGGATAAATTTTTGAAGGTATCCCGCATCATCAAGCGGCGCACGGTGGCCAACGAGGCCTGTTCCGGTGGCCGCGTCAGCATCAATGGCCGGGTGGCCAAGCCCGCCGCCGACGTGAAGGAAGGCGACCAGCTGGAAATCCGCTTCGGCAACCGGGTGGGCAAATATCAGATTCTGAGCGTGAAGGAGACCGTCCGCAAGGAAAACGCACAGGATATGTATCAGGTGCTGGAAGAGGACGCGCAGACCAAGGCCGAACGGAGCGTGGGCGAATGAAGGCCTGCGCGGTGATCCTGGGCGGAGGCAGCGGCACCCGGATGGGGGCGAAGCAGAATAAGATCTTTCTGCCGCTGCGGGGCGTGCCCGCTATCGTGCGGGCAGCGGCGCCCTTTACCGGCCTGTGCGCGGAAGCCGTCGTGGCAGCCCGGCCGGAAGAGCTGGAAGACATGCGCGCCCTGCTGCGCCGCTACGGGCTGGATTCCTTCGTAAAGAAGGTCGTGCCCGGCGGCAGTACCCGGCAGGAATCCGTCCGTCATGGGCTGGACGCGCTGCCGGGCGATACGGACATTGTCCTGATTCACGACGGGGCCCGGGCGCTGGTGACGGAGGACGTCATCCGGCGGGCGATGGAGTCCGCCGCAGAGCGCGGCTCCGGCGTGGCGGCCATTCCGGTAACGGATACCATCAAACGGGTCGACTCCAATGGACGGGCGCTGGAAACCCTGAACCGGGACGAGCTGCGGGCCATGCAGACGCCGCAGGCCTTCCGGCTGTCCCTGCTCCGGCAGGCCCATGAGAAAGCGGAGAAGGACGGCTTTTTGGGCACTGACGACGCGGCGCTGCTGGAGCATGCCGGTCTGCCGGTCTATCTGACTCTGGGCGATCCGGAAAATCTGAAATTGACCACCCCGGCGGATCTGGCCTTGGGCGAGGCCATTCTGACCCTTCGCCGGGAAAAGGAGGCGCTGTCATGATCCGCATCGGGCATGGCATGGATGTACACCGGCTGGTGGAAGGACGAAAGCTGATCCTGTGCGGGGTGGAAATTCCCCACACGCTGGGGCTGCTGGGCCACAGCGACGCGGACGTGGCGGCTCACGCCCTGATGGACGCGCTGCTGGGCGCGGCGGCGCTGGGCGACATCGGCAAGCTCTTTCCCGATACGGACGAGCGCTACCGGGGCGCGGACTCCCTTGTGCTGCTGGATCGGGTGATGGAGGCGCTAAGCGAGGCAGGCTGCCGACCCGTCAACGCGGACGTGACCATCGTCGCCCAAAAGCCCAAGCTGCGGCCCTATATCGACCAAATGCGGGCCAATCTGGCCGCCCATATGGGCGTGGACGTATCGCAGGTCAGCGTCAAGGCCACGACCTCCGAAGGAATGGGCTTTGAGGGCGAGGAAAAGGGCATGACGGCCCACGCCGTTTGCCTGATCGAAAGCCGCTGAATCAAAATGAAAGCGAACACAAAAGCAGACCCCATGAGGCCGTTCGGCACCGCGCCCATGGAACGCAGCCGCTGGATGCTGGCGCTGGGCCCTTCCTTTTGGGCCGGTTGTTTTGCAGCGTCGTTTTTCCAGCCGGGCGCGTGGCCATGGGCGTTGGCCGCGGCGGGCGCGGGTCTGTTTTTGCTTGCCCGCTGGGCGGGACGGAAGGGCTTCGCGGGGCTGATGCTGTGCGCGGCGGCGCTGGGGCTTTTGTGGACGATGCCCCGGCTGGAGCCTGCCGCGCCGCAGCCGGGCACGTATGAGGAAATCACCGGGTACGTTTACGGCGAGCCCAAGCTCCGCTCGGACAGCCGTCTGACCTTTACCCTGACGGATATTCGGCTGGATGGTCAGCCCGTTTCAGGCCGGGCCTACTGCTCCCTGTTTTACGGGAAGGAGGAGCCGCCGGAATTATATGACGGCGCGGAGCTGCGCTTTCCGGGGCGGGTCTATCATCCGGGCGGCAAAAGCGGCGCGCCCCGGTTTGATTTCCGTCAATGGATGCTGAAAAACGGCATGCCCTTCGGTATTGCCATCTCGAAGGAAAAAGAGGTGGAGGTGCGCAATACCCCGGAAAGCGCCCGTCCGCAGGATCGGGCGGGCCGGATGCGCCGCCGCCTGAACGCGGCGCTGACCCGGGTCATGGGCGAGGAAGCCGGGGTCGCCTCCGCCATGCTGCTGAACCACAAAGAGGGCATGAGCGAGGACGAATACGTCGCCTTTCAAACGCTGGGCATCGCCCATGTGACGGCGGTTTCCGGCCTGCATGTGGGCCTTCTGGCGGCGGCGCTGCTGCCGCTCCTTCGCTATTTCCGCGTGGGCCGCAAGGGGCGCTTTGGGCTGCTGGCTTTTTTCCTGCTTGCCTATAGCTGGCTGACCGGCTTTTCCGCCGCCAGTCTCCGGGCCTCGGTCATGTTCCTGCTGGGGCTGCTGGCGCAGGGATGGGATCGCAGGTCGGAGTCCCTTTCCCTGCTGAGCGCGGCCATGATCGCCGTCCTGCTGCTTCGGCCGCTGGACGCCGATTCCGCCGGTTTTATTCTCTCTTTTTCCGCTATGGGATCGATTCTCCTGCTGACGCCCGGCTGGCAGCGCCGGGTCGAGCGGCGTTGGCCGGAGCCCAAAGGCCGTTTCCGGGGCCGGGGCCTGCGCGCCCGGATACTGCATCTGGTTCATCAGGCCAAACGGAGCCTGTGCGTTTCGTTGGCGGCGCAGCTGGGCGTGCTGCTGCCCACGGCGCTGTATTATCATTCGTTGCCCCTGTACGGCGTTGCCATCAACGTTCTGCTGCTGCCCCTGATCGGTCTGCTGGTACCCTTCTACGCCGTCACGCTGCTTTGCTCACGGATTCCCGGGCTGGGCGCTGCCGTGGGCTTCGCTGCCGCACTTTTGACGAAGGGCTTCACCGGCATGGTTTCCCTGCTTTCCCGGCTGCCCTATGCGTCGGTTCGGGTGGCGGAGCCGTCAGTGTGCTGGCTGATGGCGGGGCCGCTTTTGCTGATTCTTTTGTCCCTTCGGGTGCGGCTGAAGCCGCCGATTCGCTGCGCTGCGCTTTTTCTGACCGCCCTGATCGCCGCGGGCGGCACGCTGCTGACCCGGCCGCCGGAAACCCGCTATCTTCAGCTGGCCGTGGGACAGGCCGATGCGGCGCTGCTCTTTGACGGAGATCAGACCATCGGGATTGACGTGGGCGCGGACGGTTCCGCCGTGCTCGATTATCTGCTGGCCGAAGGCCGGGATCTGGACGCGCTGTACCTGACCCACCTGCATCTGGATCACGCGGGAGGGCTTGGCGCTATTCTGGACGCAGGTATTCAGGTTCGGCAGATTTACGTGCCGTGGAACGCGGAGGAGCAGCGGCTGGACGAACGCTCACTGGCCGTTCTGGCGCTGGCCCGGGAGAAGGAAATTCCCATCGCGTCCCTTGCGCGGGGCGACGAACTGCGCTACAATCAAACTGCCGTCCGGGTGGAATGGCCCGACCGGGACTGCCGCCGGGGCCAGGACGCCAACGATCTGCCGCTGGTGCTCCTCATCGATCTGGGCGGCGCGGTCATTCTGAATACCAGCGACCTGACCGGCCATTACGAGCGCTACGCCGCCGCGCCCTGCGACGTGCTGAAGGTCGCTCACCACGGCAGCCGGGATTCCAGCAGTGAGGACTTTCTCGCCTTTGCCCAGCCCCGGCTGGCATTGATCAGCTGCACGTCCTCCAGCCGCTCCCTGCCGGGGCCGGAAACGCTGGAACGGCTGGCCGCACAAAAGATTCCCGTCTTGCGCACCGACCGGAGCGGCGATATAACGCTCTATCTGAAAAACGGCAGGCTGCAGGTGCGGCCCTATCGATAACGAGTTTGACCGGGAGGCATTCCATGAACCATACCGCTTTTTTTGACCAGGTGAAGAAGGGGGAGATTCAGTCCCTGTACCTGATGGAGGGCACGGAGGAATACATCAAGCAGCAGGCCGTGCGCAATCTTTGCCAGAAGCTGCTGCCCGCCGGTCTGGAGGAGCTGAACCTGACCGACCTGACCGACCCGGAGGCGGACGCGCTGATCGCCGCCGCCGAAACGCTGCCCTTCATGGCGGAAAAACGGATCGTCATCATCCGGGAATGCAGCCTTCTGACCGCCGGGAAAAAGGCGGAAAACGAAGACAAGGCCGCCCAAATCGCCGAGTATGTGCAGCATGTGCCGCCGACGGCCTGCCTGGTGTTTTTCGTCAAGGGCAAGGCCGATGGCCGCAAAAAGCTCTATACGCTGCTGAAAAAGCAAAACGCCATTGTGGATTTTTCGCCCATGAGCGACGCGGAATGCGCGGATTGGGCCCGAAAAACCATGGCCCGGCTGGGCAAGCGGATGGCTCCCCGAACGGCGGACAAGCTGGTTTTCACCGTGGGCCGTGACGCGGCGCTTCTCCGGCAGGAAATGGAAAAGCTGGCCGCTTATCTGGCCAGCCGGGAAGAAGTGACGGAAGAGGACATCGACGCCATCTGCACCCGCTCCACGGAGTGCACGGTGTTCCAGATGGTGGACGCGCAGGTGGCGGGGCGGAACGACGTGGCTTTCGGCCTTTTGAAGGACATGGTGCGGGCCGGGGAGGATCGCATCGGCATTCTGGCCATGCTGCTGCGCCAATACCGCATTCTGTACCACATGCGCTGCCTGATGGAGGAGCGCGCGCCCCAGCAGAGTCAGGCGGCGCTCTTGGGCATCCCGCCCTTTGCCGTCAGCCGCACCCAGCAGCAGGCCCGCCGCTACGACCGGGCCCGGCTGAAGGAGGCTTATGAAAGCCTGCTCACCTACGAACAGCAGATCAAGGGCGGCCTGACCCCGCAGGAGGGCTGCGCCGAAAACGCCCTGCTGCGGCTGGAATCCATCTTGCGGGGATAAAATCAAAAATGAAAAAAGAGATCGTCCCCCGAGAGGAAACGCTCGAAAATGCAAAAGGTTCGAGCCGCCTCTCAGGGGACGATACCGCTATTCAGCCATGGGCTTATTCTTCCGCCGATTTTATTTGAATTTCTTCAGAGCAAGGCGCGTCCTCTTCTGATGAATTTTTTACGGCGGGATTTTTTGCGTCCGCCGGAACGGAAGGGCATTTATGCTTCACAGTCCGCAGCGCCGTTTTCGTGCTGGAAGGCCGCGTAGGCCGCGTTCAGGCACAGACGAAGGAAGCGCTCCCCTTCGGCCCGGTTGGCGGGGGTGTACGCGCCGTTCATCAGCACCACGGTGAAGAAGCCGTCCAGCGGGCTGACCGCGATGGCGCTGCCGCTGGCAGGGTCCCGCAGGCCGTAGCCGTCGCTGGGCCACAGCATGCCCAAAAACGGGTTCTGGCGCTTGGTGATGTGGAAGCCGTAGCCCCGGGCGGCGTTCATGCCCCGGGTGCGCTCGGTGGAGACCAGATGCACGGCCCGCTGGGAAAGGAACACGCCGTCCTCGGTGCGGCCGTTCAGGGACAGCATGGAAGCAAAGCGGGTCGCGTCCTCCAGATTGGTGAATAGACCCGAATGGCCCGCCACGCCGTGCAGGAACCGGGCGTTGCCGTCCAACGGACAGCCGGGCTGCAAAACGCCGTTGTCGTCCCGGATGGAGGTGGGCGCTACGTCGCTGCCGGAGGGCAGGTAGCCCGTGTGGTTCATGTGCAGGGGCGCGGTCACAAAACGCTTGGCCGCCTCGTCCAGCGGCATGTCAAAGACCTTTTCCAGCAGGAAGCCCAGCAGCAGGAAGCCCATGCCGGAATCGGACACCTTGCCGCCCACCGGGCTGGCCAGCGGATGCCGCAGCAGCGCGCCCAGCGCGTCCTTGTCGCTGCGGGCCTCTTCCTGCAAAAGAAAATGAGGGGACAGGCCCGAGGTCTGGGTCAAAAGCTGCGCCACGGTGATATTCTTTTTGTCTGCGGGTACCTCCGGCAGAAAACGATCCACCGTGTCCTCCGGCCCCAGCAGACCCCGCTCCACAGCGATCATGCACAGGGGCATGGTCACCAGCACCTGCGTCAGCGCGCCCACGTCATAGCGGGTGGAGTGCTTTACCAGCCGTTCCCCGTCCCGAACCAGATAACCGCTGACGTTGGTATACAGCACCTTTCCCCGCTGCCCGGCGGCAATGGCGCAGCCGGGGAACGCATTTTCCCCAATGGCCTTTTCCAGCAGCCGGTCTACCGCGTTCCACATCAGGCATCCTTCCCTTCTGTTTGACTGATTGACGATGTTCTTTCGTTCGGTGGTTTTTCGCTCTTATTATAGCACAACCGGTTCCAATTGCCTATCGGCGCGGGCACATCATACCCCGTCGAAAAACAGCGGCGTTCCGCCCGTGTGCAAAAACAAGATCCGTTCGCCCCGAAGGCCCAGCCTGCGGATCTCCTGCGTCATGCCGTAATAAGCCTTGCCCACATAGGTCAGATCCATGGGCATGCCGTACCGGCGGAAGACCTCCCGGGCGCAGGCGGCCATTTCCGGGGTGGAAACGCCGTACTGAAGGGCATAGCGGTCGGTGAACTGAATCTCCGGCCCGTGATATTCCTCTCCCAGAAAGGCTTCCAGAAAGCGGCGCACATGCGCCTTGCCGTTTTCCTCGCTTCGGGCGATGGAAATACCGTGAATTTCCATAGAGCCTCCGTCCAGAAGACGGCCGCACAGCAGCCCGGCCTGCGTCATGCCTGTGCCGGAAGCCAGAAACAGCCGGTCGAAGGAAAAGCCCAGCTCCGCCTGCTGGCGCAGAAGCTCCGGCCACAGCTTCCGATACGCCCGCACCGGCGTGGCCCGATTGCCCTCTCCGGTAGCATCGCCGTAAATGTAATAAGGCTTCCGGCCCTGCCGCTCGCTTTCGTTCAGCGCCCGCTCCACCGTTTCCCGCACGCCGGTTTTCAGGCAGGGGACGATCTGCGCGCCGAAACCTTCGCAGAAGCGCTGATTGAAGCTGGGGCGGCGCTGGCCGTCGTCGTCCGCCGGGGACAGAATGGTGCAGGGGATCCCTTTGGCGCAGCACAGATTGCTCAGCACCCGGCACAGGTTGGAGCGGGCGTTGCCGTAGGCGATCAGGTGATCCCTGCCCTGCCGCTCCATGTCCGCCAGATATTCCAGCCCGATACGGACTTTATTGCCGCCGAAGGAATAAGGCAGCAGATCCTCCCGCTTGACGTACAGGCGGTTGCCCTGTTCATCCTCCCAGAGGAATTGAATGGGCGTGGGGGCGAATTCCATCGCGGGCACTTCCTTTCTGAAATGGACAGTTGGCCGCCTTAGCCCTTCCGGCGCTTCAGCGCGTCGATCCAGCGGCGGGGCAGCAGGCGTTTGGCGGCATAGGCGCATTTCTGCTTCAGGGGCAGGGCCCGGCGCACCCGGCGCAGGTCGGCCTGATGAGCGGGGCGCTTTTCCTCCGTGTTCCACAGCTCCACAAACAGATAATGGTCCCGCAGGGGCGCAAGCCCGTCCCGGTAGCGGCCGCCGGTCATTTCGTCCACTTCGTCCAGCATGTCCACCACGCTGGCGGCCCGGCGGGCGGTGCGGACGGCGTTTTCCTTTTTCCACACCTGAAAGGCGCTGCCGGGTACGTTTTCCCGGTATACGCAGGAATAGCGGTGCAGATATTGGCCGCTGCCCAGCGCGGTAAAGTACAGCCGCATTTTCAGGTCGCCATGCTCGCACATGCGGCGGTGATAAGCCTGACTGACCTGCTCCCACAACGCCCTCGGAAAGAAGAACCCGGCGGTGGGCACGAAGCTCAGCGCGGCCATTTCGCCCAGATCATAGCGGTGATCCTCCCCGAAATAGGCGGGACGTTCCGTTTCGTAATAGGGCACGAACTCCCGGGCATGCTTCCGCCATTCCGAGCCGAAGGACTGGCTTTCCTCCACGATATAGCCGTTGGTAAAGCAGAAGGTGCAGTCCGGGTGGCTTTCCATGTATTCCGCCTGCGCCTGCAGCTTGCCCTCGTCGCACCAGAAATCATCGCCCTCGCACAGGGCGATATATTTTCCCCGGGCCCGGGGAAAATTGAAGGTCTCGTTGATGGGCACGCCCTTCGAGTATTGGTTCTCCGTTTCGAACAGGGGCAGGACGATCCCCGGATAGCGGCGGGCGTATTCCTGCAAAATCTCTGCCGTGCCGTCGGACGAGCAGTCGTCATGCACCAGAATTTCAAAGGGAAAGTCCGTTTTCTGGCTCAGAAAGCTGTCCAGCGTCTGCCGGATATAGCGGCTGTGCTGATAGGTGGTGGTGCAGATGCTCACCAGCGGTTCCATGGGCAGGCCTCCTTGGGCGCGGCGCGCCGGTTCATCACAGCGCCAGCGGCTTTCCGTCCACCGCGGCGGCTGTCAGTACGTCATGAATATAGGTCAGCTTCAGGGAGAACACGTCCTGCCGCTCCTCCAACAGGCGGAAAAAGATCTGATCGCCCGCCCACAGGGGAAGCGCGCCGATCTTTTCTTTTTCCACCCATTGCAGATCGCCCTCGGAGCAGGCAATGGGCTGGCCCTCGAAGCCGTCGGCGGTGTAAAGGAAGGTATACTCGTCCAGATCGTCGATGACAAAGGTAATCATGCCCCGCAGGCGGAAGCGGGTCAGCGTGTAGCCCGTTTCCTCCCGAACCTCCCGGAGAATGCATTCCTCCGGCGATTCCCCCTGCTCCAGATGTCCGCCCACGCCGATATATTTGTCATGGTTCATGTCGTTTTTCTTTTTGGTGCGGTGCAGCATCAGATAGCGGCCGTCCCGCTCCAGATAGCACAGCGTGGTCAGAATCTTGTTCATGGGCGTTTTCTCCCCCGTTTCTTTTGTGCTGCCGGGGTTATTATAGCACAGTTTTCCCCTTTCTTGCATCCGGGAAAGGAAAACGGTATAATGAACGTGCCAATAGGCCGCCGAAAAACCCAAAGTTGGCCGCGTGGCGGGCTTCGGACTGCGGTAGCCCTTCGGGCTGTCCTCGTCCTCGGTGCTACGCACCCTTAAGCTGGTTTGCGGGGAAAGTGCTGCGGCACAAAGGTTAGGGGCTCCGCCCCTATAACCCCGGCAGGAGGCAGTGCCTCCTGCACCTCCACTTTTTTGACACTCCAAAGCCGCCCTTCGGCGGCAGCAACAGAAGAAAGGCTGAACAATCATATGGACATTTTTGCATATCTGGAAGGCATGGCGGCCCAGCACGGCCCCAGCGGCCAGGAAGCCCGGGTGGCCGAATGGCTGAGCGAACGCTTCCGGCCCCTGTGCGACAGCGTGACCATCGACGCGCTGTATAACGTGATCGCCGTGAAAAAAGCGACGCTGCCCACGCCCGACGGTTCCCCCGCCCCGAAGGTGATGCTCTGCGCCCATCAGGACGAGATTGCCCTGATGGTAGCGGATATTCTGCCGGACGGAACCCTGCGCATGGGTTCCGTGGGCGGCGTGGATCCCCGCATCCTGCCCGCCGCCACGGTGACGGTTCACGCCACCGGCGAAGGACAGTCCCGGGCGCTGACCGGCGTGGTGGGCGCGCTGCCGCCCCATCTGATGAGCGCGCAGGATCGGGAGCGGAACTACACCCGGGACGAGCTGTTCGTTGACCTTTGCATGGCCCCGGAAAAGGTGAAGAAGCTGGTTCGGATCGGCGATCTGATCACCCTGCAGGGCCCCGCCGTCAGGCTGCTGAACCACCGCGCCGCCTCCAAGACCATGGACGACCGTTCCTGCGTGGGCTGCCTGCTGCTGGCGGCGGAGCGGCTGCAGAAGATGCAGCATATGTGCGACCTTTATTTCGTCTGCTCCAGTCAGGAGGAAGTCGGCGGACGGGGCGCGGCGGTCGCGGCCTATACCGTGGATCCCGATCTGGCGGTCGTGCTGGACGTGACCTTTGCGCCCACGCCCCAGTGTCCGCCGGACACCACCTGTCCACTGGATACGCCCGCCGTCACCTACGGCCCCTACGTGCAGCACCGGCTGCTGGAACGGCTGAAGCAAACGGCCAAGGAAAACGGCATGAAGCTCAGCGGCGAACACGCGGAACGCTGGACGGGCACCGACGCGGATGACGTACAGATCGCCCGGTCGGGCATTCCCTGCGTGCTGATCAGTCTGCCGGTCAAGTACATGCATACCACCGTGGAGCTTTTGGACATGGACACCCTGTCCGAATGCGGCCGTCTGCTGGCGCTGTTTCTGGCAGGCATTGACGAAAAGTGGGAGGACGGCTTATGGAACTGAGCAGGCTTTGTGAAATGCAGGGCATCAGCGGCCGGGAGGAGCTGGTGCGCATGGCCATTTTCCGGGAATGCGCGGAAGTGCTGGGCGAGGAAAACGTGAAGATCGACCGGGTGGGCAACGTGATCGCCCACAAGGCCTGCGCCAAGGCGGACGCGCCCAGGGTCATGGTCGCCGCCCACATGGACGAGGTGGGCCTGATGGTCATCAACGCCGCGGATGACGGTCTTCTGCAGGTGCGGAACATCGGCGGCATCGACCCCCGGGTGCTGGTCAGCAAGCGGGTCAAGGTGGGCTACGACGTGCCCGCCCGGGACGGCAAGCCCGCGCAGGAGGCTTTGAGCGGCGTTATCGGCGCGATGGCCATCCACCTGCAGAGCGCCGCCGACCGGAAAAACGTGCTGCCCATCGAAAACCTCTATGTGGATATCGGCGCGAAGGATAAGGACGAAGCGCTGGCCAAAGCGCCGGAGGGCACGCCCGTCACCTTTGACACCCCCTCCTCGCCCATCGGCGACGGATGCCTGCTGTGCAAGGCCGGGGATGACCGGGTGGGCTGCTACAACCTGCTGCGGCTTCTTCACGCCGAGGTGACCTGCGATACGTGGTTCGCCTTCACCTGTCAGGAGGAAGTGGGCAGCCGGGGCGCTTACGGCGCGGCGTTCCGCATTCAGCCGGACGTGGCGCTGATTCTGGAGGGCACCACCGCCAACGACGCGGGCGATCCGGACGAGACGCAGAAGGTCTGCCGGCTGGGCAAGGGCGTGGCCGTCAGCTTCATGGATAAGGCTTCCATGGCGCAGCCGGAGCTGTTTGCGGAAATGATGAAGCTGGCCGAGGGCAGCGGGATCGCCCATCAGGTGAAAATGGCCGTAGCGGGCGGCAACGACAGCGGCCCCGCCCAGCGGGCCGGATGCGGCGCGAAGGTCTGCGTCCTCAGCGTGCCCTGCCGCTATATCCATTCGCCGTCCACCGTGCTGTGTCTGGAGGACGTGGAGGCGCAATACCTGCTGGCGAAAGCCTATCTGACTCGCTGAAAACCGGAAGATCGGGGGAGAAAAAGATGTTTGAATTGTTGAAAACACTGGCCGACGCCTACGGCGCGACGGGCCGGGAAACCAAGGTGGCCAACGTGATCGAAGGGCTGGTTCGGGAGCATGTGGACAGCGTCCGCCGGGACAATCTGGGCAATCTGATCTGCGTGAAAAACGGCACCGATCCCAACGGAAAGAGGATTATGCTCTCCGCGCATATGGATCATATCGGCTTTATCGTGGCCGCTGTGGAAAAAGAGGGCTTCCTGCGGGTGGCTCCCGTGGGCGGCATCGGCCTGAACGTCAGTCAGACCCGCCATGTCCGCTTTGAAAACGGCGTGCAGGGCGTGCTGGTCCGTCAGCCTTTGAAGGAGGGCGAAACCGCCGCCATGAAGCATTTCTATATCGACATCGGCGCGAAGGACGCGGAAGAAGCCCTCTCTATGGTGCAGCTGGGCGACGTGGCCGTTTACGCCAACGACTGCTTCCGGCTGGGGCAGCATCGGGTCGCCGCTCCCGCCATGGACGACCGGGTGGCCTGCGCCCTGCTGGTCAGCCTGCTCAAGGATCTGCCGCCGGTCAGGGATACGGTGGTGGCCGTGTTCTCCACACAGGAGGAAGTGGGCTGCCGGGGCGCGAAAACCGCCGCTTACGGCGTGGAGCCGGACGTGGGCATCGCACTGGACGTGACCGCCAACGGCGATACGCCGGAGAACAAGCTTCCGGCCGTGAAGCTGGGCGAGGGCATCTGCGTCAAGATCATGGATCAGTGCAGCATCTCCAACCCGGAGCTGGTTCAGGAGTTGCTGACCGCCGGAGAAAAGGCGGGCGTGCCTACCCAGCGGGAGGTGCTGCCCTTCGGCGGAACGGACGCCGGTTCCATGCAGCTGACCCGCAGCGGCGTTCGCGTCTGCACCCTGTCCATCCCCTGCCGTAATGTTCATAGCGCCTGCGAGGTCATCGACCTGCGGGATGTAGAAGCGGGCAAGCAGCTGCTGATGGAATATCTGCGCGGCTGAAAAACGCGCTTTCTGAAACGGAAATAGCCTCAGCAGGGCAAGCAGCGGCGGACGAACGCGTTTTTTGACGGAATCACGCTGGCGGATCTGACGGCGGGGCCGACTGCGCCGGAGGATATGATCTAAACGTTTGGGATTCTTTATGGAGGAGAATGCGATGATGGATGAAAGCTTATCCGGCAGATGCGGCTTTTACTGCGGCGCCTGTCCCACGTACTTAAAAGGCGGCTGCCCCGGCTGCGAGGAAGCCCATGTTACGGGAGACTGCTTTACCCGAGATTGCGTGAAGGAGCGGGGGCTGGACTTCTGCGGCCAGTGCCAGCATTTTCCATGCGACACGATCATGACCCGGCCCCATGTCACCGTGCTGGACAAGGACTGGCTGGCGTGGAAGAAGAGAAGCGAAAAAAACGGGGAATAGGGAGAAACGGCCTGCCGCGCCGACGGCGGCGCGGGAGCATGGCCGCCGTTGTCCTATAGGGAAGTTTTGCCCACCTTCGGGCCCGAAGGCTTCCAAAGGGGAACGAAGGGAAGCGGGTATCCAGTGGATACAACCGCCGAAGGCGGTTAGCGACCGGTCGTTCAGGCAAACAACAAGCGGAGCGCACGGCAGTGCGAACCGCGCCGATTGTTTGCCCCGAGGAAAGCCCTTTGGTGCGCCCGCAGGCGCACAGCTTTTGCCGACGGGGTCTGACGCGCCGACTGCGGCGCGGGAGTGGGACTTGCAGTCCCAAGGGGCGTTCATACTTTTCTTTCGATGGCGAAAGAAAAGTATGCAAAAGAAAGCCAGCGGCACGGCGCTACGGAAAAAAGGCTCCTATTGCCCATTTTGACGGCGGGGCTCGCAATGTCGCGCGCAATGGAGCTGGATAGCTTACACACAGGGGCGGAGCGCGCTCGTGCTCGCCTTTTTCCGCCGTCAAAATGGGCGGGCCTTTTTCCCTCCGCTGCCTATCGCCGCCCTGCCCCGGCGCAGTTGGCGGGGGGCATACTCAACCCTTGCGGCTTGGGATGAGACGGCGCAAACTGAATACTTGTGCAACGCCAAAAGGCCAGCGTGAAATCCAATCCACGCTGGCCTTTTCAGCGAGCCATGAGGCCCGTCGCCGAATGGCGGTCTTTGCTGTGCAGCTGGCGAGAATCTGCACCAGACCCGCGAGCCGCGAGGCCTGTTGCCGAGCGGCGGTAAAACCCCGGCCAACCCGCATGTCTCCCTACGCCCCGCGCCCATAGGGCGCGGTGTGGGGTGCAGGGGCACTGCCCCTGCCCTGCTTAGATGACGTTGTGCTCTTTGAGAAGCTTTTCGATGTCGGTGCCGGCGATCTTGCCCATAAGAGCCTTGAAGGCCAGCTTTTCCAAGAGGCCCGCGTCCATGTCCGTGACTTTCTTGCCGTCGCGGAGCTTGACGGTGGCGTTGAGCAGGTCGCGCACGTCGTAGACGCTGCCCCAGACCTCGGGCACGCCGCGGTCCACGTTCAGAAGGGTGTAAACGGCTTCCATGCCAGTGCGCATGGAGTATTCGGTGGTGAAGATGGTGTCCCGGGGCGTTTCGGCAAACTGACCCAGGAAAGCGAAGTTCACAGCGCCGTCGGGCACGACCTTGGGCCGGTCGCCGTAGGCACGGGGCATGAAGAACGCGTCGATGTAGGGCATCATGACGGGCACGGTGTTGGCGCTGTGCTCGGCCATGTCTTCGATCTCATCCACCGGTACGCCGATGTGGTATAGCCACTCCATGCAGATTTCCTTGCCGGTGCATTCCCGCATGGGCTTCTTCACATAGTCGCCGGGCTTGTCGGTGAACAGGCTGTAGACCCATACCAGACAGTGATCCTTGGGCTGATCCCGGAACTGGGGCTGACGGTTGATGGTCCAGCTCATCAGCCAGCCGGAATCCTTCACGGTGACGATGCCGCCGGTGACGACCTTGCCGGTGAAGGGATCGCGCTTGCAGATGTTCTTGATGTAGGGAATGATGCGCTGATCCAGCGTTTCCACGGTGGCGCTCATCCAGTTGGTCTGCTCGGGATCGCTGCAGAACTTGTCCGGATGGCCGAAGGAAGGATCCTGCGCGGCAATCTTGCGCCACATGTCCCAGCCGCCGCCGGGCTTGAGCTCCGTGTTGTAGGCCGCAGGCTCGTTCTGGCTGCCCATGGAGGAATTCTCTACGCAGCCGCCGTTGGTGATGAAGACCAGATCGTTCTCCGTCAGGGCGATCGTGTCTTCCTTGCCGTCCCGCAGAACTTCGATGGCCGTGGCCACCTTGCGCTCCAGCTTGCAGTCGAACTTCACGTTGACTACCTGCACGCCGAAATGGAACTGCACGCCCGCCCCTTCCAGATACTTCATCATGGGCAGGATCATGCTCTCGTACTGGTTGTAGCGGGTGAAGCGCAGGGCCTTGAAGTCCGGCAGACCGCCGATGTGGTGGATGTAGCGCTGGATGTACAGCTTCATTTCCAGCGCGCTGTGCCAGTTCTCGAAGGCGAACATGGTGCGCCAGTACAGCCAGAAGTTGCTGTTCAGAACTTCATCGTCAAAGAAATCGGTGATGCGCTTGTCCTGCAGCTCCTCGTTGGGGGTGAAGAACAGCTTCATAATCTCCATGGCGCCCTTGTCGGAGATGTCGAACTTGCCGTCGGTGTGGGCGTCCTCGCCCCGGTTGACCGTGGCGCGGCACAGGGAATAGTTGGGGTCTTCCTTGTTGAGCCAGTAGTACTCGTCCAGCACGCTGACCCCCTCGGTCTCGATGGAGGGAATGGAGTGGAACAGATCCCACATGACCTCGAAATGATTGTCCATCTCCCGGCCGCCGCGCATCACGTAGCCGATGTTCTCATACTTCCAGCCGTCGCACGCGCCGCCGGCGGTGGGGCCTTTTTCCAGAACGTGGATGTGCTCGCCCTTCATCTGGCCGTCCCGGACCAGATAGCAGGCGGCGGTCAGGGCCGCCAGACCGCTGCCCACGATATAGGCGGATTTTTGATCCACACCTTCGGGCTTGCGGGGACGGGCAAAGGCTTCGTAATTGCCGCTGGAATAATACATACTGAAATCCTCCTCTTGATAACCGGGTTGGTTCAGAAAAAATTTGGTCTTCCGCCGGGAAGGGCTTCCGTCCGCCTTTTTCCCTTGCGGTGATTGTAGGATAGTCTTTTCCGAAAAAGAAAACAATAAACACAAAAGCCGCCGTGACGGAAATTCCGTCACGGCGGCGTAAATGCCAAAAAACTATGCATTTAGGGGCGGGTGTTCAAAAATCGTCCGGAAAGGCGGGCGGATTCGGCCTTTTTCTGAGCTATTCAGCTCCGAACCGTAACCAGATGCAGCAGCACCTGCACGCATTTTTCCATTTCAGGCACGGAGACATACTCCATCAGGCCGTGGCCGTTGTAGCCGCCGGTGGGCAGGTTGGGGCAGGGCAGCCCCTCCCACGAAAGCCGCGCGCCGTCGGTGCCGCCGCGGATGGGAACGATCTTCGGCTCGTCTCCGGCGGAACGGATGGCGTCCAGCGCCCGCTTCGTCACTTCGGGATAGCGGTCGATGACCTCCCGCATGTTGCGGTAGCTGTCCTTCAGCGTGACGCGCACGGTGCCCGCGCCGTATTTCTGATTGAGGAAGGCCTCGGCGGCCAGCATCAGGGCCTCTTTGGTCTCCAGCTTGGCCGCGTCGTGATCCCGCAGAATGTATTGCAGCACAGCGCCGCTTTCGTCGCCCTGCATGCCGCACAGGTGATAGAAGCCCTCCCGGCCTTCCGTGTGCTCCGGGCATTCGGCGGCTGGCAGCATGGCGTTGAATTCCATGGCGATCTTGCTGGCGTTCTTCATCTTGTCCTTGGCGCTGCCGGGATGGATGTTGAAGCCTTTGACCTCCACCAGCGCGGAAGAGGCGTTGAAGTTTTCGCATTCGTATTCGCCCACGCCGCCGCCGTCCACCGTGTAAGCAAAGTCCGCGCCGAAGCCCTTGATGTCGAAGTCGTCCGCGCCCTCGCCGATCTCCTCGTCGGGGGTGAAGCCAACGCAGATCTTGCCGTGCTTGAGGTCGGGGTGGGTCAGCAGGATCTCGCACAGGGTCATGATCTCGGCAATGCCCGCCTTGTCGTCGCCGCCCAGCAGGGTGGTGCCGTCGGTCACGATCAGCTCGTGGCCCACGTGGCGCTTCAGGCATTCAAACTCTTCCGGCTTCATGACCACGCCGTTGCCCACGTCCAGCTCGCCGCCGGAATACACCAGACAGCGGGGATGCACCGGGCCCGTGGGCACGGCGGACACCGTGTCCATGTGCGCAATCAGGCCGATGGCGGGCTGATCCGGCACGTTGGCGGGAATTTCCGCATAGACGTAGCAGGTGGGGCTGACGCGGACGTTTTCCGCGCCCATTTCCTTCAGCTCCTTTTCCAGAAGCCGGGCCATGTCCCACTGCCTTTCGGTAGAGGGGTGGGTTCCGCTGGTCTCGCTGGAACCGGAGTCAATGACTGCATAGTTGAGAAACCGTTCTTTCACATTCATGGGACAGTACCTCCTTGAAAATCGGAATTACAGCTGCTTAGTCAGAATGATCTGGCTTTCCCGGGCCAGCAGGGCATGATTCGGCGCGGCGGGGAAGGCCTCGACGCTGCCGCCGGAGTGGCAGAGAAGCATCATTTCCGCGAAATCCATCCCGGTGGCCATGGAGAAGCCCAAGCCGCCGGAGAACCGGGGGTTGACCTCCAGAAAGAAGAATTCGTCCCCGTGACGGATGAACTCCATGTTGACCACGCCCACCAGCCCGATCGCCTCCGCAATGGCGGCACAGACGGCTTCCAGCGGATGGCCGGGCAGCACCTCCACGGTCATGCCCAAGCCGCTTTTGTTGCGCAGAAGCTCCTGCCGGGCGGCGGCGCGCACCTGACCGGCGCTATCCCGGGCCACGTCTACGCAGAATACCGCTCCTTCCAGAAAGGGCTGGACGATGCAGTCCTCCCGGCCCGCCAGCGCCGTCTGATAATTTTTTTCATCGGCGGCTACGGCCTGTCCCATGCTGGAACGACCCGACCGGGGCTTGATTATGACCGGGAAGGGGAAGGGGCAGGGCTGTCCCGGCACGGCGCTTTCCGTGGGGATCAGACGGCAGACCTGCTTTTCCGCCAGAAAGCGATTCATCCGGTCCTTGCGGCGGCACAGCGCAGCGACCGGCTCCTCCGGCACACAGACCGTGCAGCCCAGCGCCCGGAACTCGGCCTTTCGGGGGGACAGCGCGTCCACCTCCGGGTCGGTCAGGGGAATGAGAAAGTCCAGCCCGTCCCGGCGGACGGCCTCCTTCAGCTGCTCCACGTAGGGCTCGCCCTCCGTGGCCAGCCGGGCCTGAAAGAAATCGATCTCTCCGGCCAGCGGCGTCCATTCCCGGGGGTAAATATCGCACCCGAATACGGTGTGCCCCAGCGCCTGATAGCGCCGCGCGGCGGGATTCGCCGCCATGGAACCTACCGCGGTCAGCAGAATGCGGCTCATGCTTCCGTCCCTCCTTTGGATTGTCCGGCGGCTTTCCGGCGGAGGGCCGCCGCCATCTGCACAAGGCAGCGGAAGCTCTCCGGCTTGAACAGCAGGCTCATGCCGCCGTAGAGTACCACGCCCGCCGCCACCTGAACCAGCAGCAGGGGCAGATTGCCGAGGGGCAGACGGCCCAGCGCGCTGACGGCCAGAAACATCGTCAGACTCATGACGATGGGCGGCAGAATATCCCGAATCTGCTCCCAATAGCCGTAGTGAATCAGCTTTTTGTTGGGGAAGGCGTTCACAAACGACGAGATCACCGTGGAAACCACCGCACCCCATACGATGGGCAACACACCCTCAAAGCAGAACACGGTGACGCACAGAATGGCGATACCGTAGCTTTTTTTGATGATCTCCAATTTCAGGAACACATCGCTGCGCCCCATGGCGTTGATGGCCTGCAGGTTGGCGGTGTGGATGGGATAAAAGGCGAAGTCGATGCAGCAGATCTGCAAAAAGGGCACGCAGGGCAGCCATTTGTCCGTCAGAAGCAGGCTCACCAGCGGACGGGCCACCGCCGCCAGCCCCGCCATCAGCGGCAGCACCAGAAAGCTGGATGCCATAATGGAGCGGCGCATGGTCTGCTTCATCCGCTCCAGATCGTCCTGCTGCTCGGATAAAACCGGCAGCATCACGCTCTGGATGGAGCCGTTCACCGCGTTCATCAGAAGCTCCGGGAACTGCTTGCCCCGGTTGAAATAGCCCAGCGCCTCCGAGGAAAACTTCTTGCCGATGACAAAGGAACGCAGGTGCTGGTAGCCCGTATCCATCAGGCTGGACAACAGCAGCTTCCAGCCGAAGGAGAACAGGCTCCGCACCCGGCGGAGGGAAAAGCAGAAATGAGGCCGCCAGCGCACCAGAACAAGCAGAAGGACGCACAGGCTGAACTGATTGGTCAGCTGCTGCCCCACCAGCGCCCATACGCCCAGCCCCTTCAGGGCCATGGTGATGCCTACGCCGCCGGACAGCACCGTGGCGGCCAGACTGGCCGTCATCAGCTTGCGGAAGGACATTTCCCGGGCAATGACCGCATTCTGCACGCTGGTCAGCGCGCCGGGGAACAGGATCAGCGCCAGCACCCGCAGATAGCGGGCCAGCCCCTCCATGCCGAAAAAGCCCTCCACGGCGGGCGCGGCCGCAAACAGCGCCGCGTACAGCAGGGCCGCGATGGCAAGGCCCAAAAAAAACACGGAGCTGCGGTCGATCTCGTCGATCTGGGCCCGCTGAATCAGCGCGGTATTCAGGCCGCTTTGCACAAAGACCTGCGCAAGGGCCGTGAAGATCAGCAAAAGAGACAGAACGCCGTAATCCTCCGGGCTCAGCAGACGGCCCAGCGCCAGACTGACCAAAAAAGCGACGCCCTGATTGCCGAAGCTCTCCAGCAGCTTAAACACAAAGGAAGAAGCCGCGGACTGGCTGCGTTTTTCACTCATAGGGTCACGCCTTCCCGAGAATCAGGCCGCAGATCCGCTCCACGTCGCTGTCCTTTAGCTCCGGGTACAGGGGCAGCGTCACCACCTGCCGGGAGGCGCGAAGCGCGATGGGCGTCCGGGCCGAGTCAAAGCCCGGGCGGTTCCGGTAGCAGTCAAAATCCGTGATCAGCGGATAGAAATACTTCCGGGCGTGGATATCCTCCGCCGCCAGCCGGGCGCAGATCTCTTCCCGGCTTCCCGCCTCGCCTGTGAACCGCACGGGATAGTAGGCATAGTTGGAAACCACGTCCGCCTGCTTCTTCGGGCAGACCACGCCCTCGTGGCCGGACAGCAGCCGGTCGTACAGCTCCACCACATGGCGGCGTTTGGCGATGTTTTCCTCTAAATAGCGCAGGTTGCACAGCCCCATGGCCGCGTGGAATTCGCTCATTTTCGCATTGCCGCCGGAATACAGCACGGTTTCCTCATCTTCGATGCCGTAGTTCCGCTCCCACTCCAGCCGCCGGTTCAATTCCGGGTCGGCGGTGGTCACGCAGCCGCCCTCGATGGTGTGGAAAACCTTGGTGGCATGAAACGAGAACATGGCCGCGTCGCCCATCCGGGCGGCGGACACGCCGTTTCGGCTGACGTTGAAGGCGTGGGCCGCGTCATAGATCAGCTTCAGTCCATGCTTTTTCGCAATGGCGGACAGCGCCGCGTCGTCGCAGAGATTGCCGTATACATGCACCGGCAGAATGGCGCAGGTGCGGGGGGTGATGAGCGCCTCCACCTTGGCCGGATCCAGCGTATAGTCCTCCTCCCGGATGTCGCAGAACACCGGGGTCAGCCCGGCCCGGACGATGGCATGGGTGGTGGATGCAAAGGTGAAAGGCGTGGTAATGACCTCGCCCTGCAGACCCAGCGCCTTCAAAAGCGCCTCCAGCGCCAGATGGCCGTTGGTAAACAGCGCGGCATAGGGCACGTCCAGCCGCTGCTTCAGCGCCGCTTCCAGTTTTTTCAGTTTTTCGCCGTTATTGGTCAGCCAATGGCTGTCCCACAGGCTGCGGATCTCTTCTGCATACTCCTCCATCGGGGGCATGGACGAACGGGTCACATTGATACGCATAGCATAGCGCCTTTCTTTCTGCGGCCCGTCAAAAGGGACACGGCCGCCGGAAATTCCGCTGATAGTATATCATGGAGGCGAAAGAATGGCAAATTGGGAAGCAAAAAGAGACGCTCAGCTTAGAAGGTGCTCCATAGGGATTTTTAATCCCGGAAAAAAGTGCGGCATAGTCGGTAGAAATATCGGCTATGCCGCTTCTTTTTCATTGGGAATTTCTACTGCGCCAATAGCGTTGTAGATAATCTGAAGACGTTCATGGACTTCTGCTTCGCACCGTCCATCAGGATTTGCAGCTCAGCCACCCGCTTTTCCAAGGTCTGTTGCTCGGCTTCACAGGTCGCTGACATTCTGGCATAGCGTTCGTCGCTGAGCCTGCCGGTCACATTATCTTAGCTCCGGCCAAATTTCACAAGATCTTTCGGATGGATTATATATTTGCAAATTTTCTGTCCTTGTGATACACTGGTTATACAAGAATACCATGAATGAGGTGTACTATGAAAATTCGCATTTGGTTGTCAGTTTAACGGCACGAACATTTTAATCCTTGTACATGCTGCTTTGTGCAATGAGCTCATGCTTCCACAGCTTTCTATTGTTCTGTGCCGTTCCAACTTCAAAGTCATACTGCTACCGCTTTGCCATTTAGGTGCGCTAAGCGGCTAATTTGGGACACAAAAAATAGAAAGGTGCGATTTGTTGGCGCTGTTGCTTGCGTTAGCAAAAGCAGTATAATATCATGAAAAACATAATAAAAAGTCACTGGAAATATTTGGCAATTTGTTTGCTTTTTGTATTCATCGCCGGCTTTGCTGGAACATATGTGCAATTTTTGAAAGGGGAATTGCTGGACACTGCGCTTGACGGCATATCAGCCGGAGTATTTCGACTTGCAATCGCCTTTTTTGCAGCCATAGCAGTAGAGATGATATCGTTTTACGGCTATGACTATTTTCGAGGGCGCTTTTCTGTTGCAAACAAGAAGTCTTTGCGCAGCTTGTATTTTGACTGGCTGCTAATGCGCAGCCCTGTAGAGGCGATGGCCGTACAGCAGGGCGAATTTGTCGCGCAATACACCGACCAAATCGATCAGGTCAATGAAAGCTATCTTGATAACATCCCGTTATTAATAGAAATTTCGTCAAAGACACTCATTGTAAGCGCCGCGCTGTTTTGGTTAGACTACCGCGTTGCTCTCCTCACATTGTTTTTACTGACTATGCCGATCTATATACCAAAGCTGATCGAGAAAAGGCTTCAAAATGCAAAAAACGAAAGCATCGACAGCTTTCAAAAACATCTCGGAAATATAGTTGAATGGCTTTCCGGGTTTGAACTGATAAAAAACTATTCTATTGAGAAAGTGATCGCCCGGAAATTTCGAGAGAGCAACGAGGAAGTCTCGGAGAAACTATTCCGTTTCAAAAAGGTCACTTACTTATCAAAAACAATCAC
>SFGO01000042.1 GCA_004556545.1 Clostridiales bacterium | reverse complement strand
CCGATTTCGATGATACGCGAATCCATGCTGCCGTTCCGCCGGAAGCGCCCGCCAAGCGCAAACGCGGCCGGAAGCCAAAGCCGAAAGCCTGAAAGAATGAACATAAAGAAAGCCCTCCGCTTGTGGAAGATTTCCTCCACAGCGAAGGGCTTTGAAATAGGTTGTTTTCACAGAGGGTGATAACCGGGAGGCGTTTTCCGCCTTCACCCCAAAGCCACCAGCGCAATTCTCTGTAAGGACGGCTTTGGAAACGGTTATCATTTTGTTATCAGAGGCAGTTTGGGCTGGGCCGAAACGCTTTTGCCGCAAGGGTTTTCGCCTATCTGGCGGTCACTCCCACTCAATACTGGCCGGGGGCTTGGTGGTTACATCGTACAGCACGCGGTTGCAGCCGTTGACCTCGCCGACGATGCGGGTGGCGATGCGGCCGAGGAGATCGTAGGGCAGCTGGGCCACGTCGGCGGTCATGAAGTCGTCGGTGGTGACGGCGCGGATGGCAACGGCGTAGGCGTAGGTGCGCTCGTCGCCCATGACGCCCACGCTGCGGGCGTTGGTCAGCACGGTAAAATACTGGGAGATCTTGCTGTCCCAGCCCGCCTTGGCGATTTCCTGGCGGAGGATCAGGTCGCTTTCCCGGACGATGCGAACCTTTTCGGGGGTCAGCTCGCCGATGACGCGGATGGCCAGGCCGGGGCCGGGGAAGGGCTGACGGTAGACCAGGCTTTCGGGCAGACCCAGCGCCACGCCCAGACGGCGGACTTCGTCCTTGAAGAGCATGCGCAGGGGCTCCACCAGGCTTTCAAAGCCCAGCTCCTTGGGCAGGCCGCCCACGTTGTGGTGGCTCTTGATGACCGCGCTGCCCTTGACCTGGCCGCTCTCGATGACGTCGGGATAGATGGTGCCCTGAGCAAAATGGTCGCGCTTGCCCAGCTTTTTGGCTTCTTCCTTAAAGACCTCCACAAAGTCGCGGCCGATGATCTTGCGCTTCTGCTCCGGATCGGTCACGCCCTTCAGGTCGGCAAAGAAACGTTCGGATGCGTCGGCATGCACCAGCTCCACCGGGAAGGTCTTGGTGAAAATATCCACCACCTGATCGCTCTCACCGGCGCGCATGAAACCATGGTCCACATAAACGCAGGTCAGGCGGCTGCCGATGGCGCGGTAGAGAAGGGCGGCGGCCACGGCGCTGTCCACGCCGCCGGAAAGGCCCAGAAGCACGGTGCCGTCCCCTACCTGCTCCCGGATCTGGCGCACGGCGATGTCAATGTAGGCTTCCATGCTCCAGTCGCCGCGGCAGGCGCAGATGTTCATCAGGAAGTTCTCCAGAAGGCGGGTGCCCTCGTCGGTGTGGGTCACTTCGGGGTGGAACTGCACGCCGTACATCCGGCGCTCGTCATCGCCCATGGCCGCTACCGGGCAGGAAGCGGTGTGGGCCAGCACCCGGAAGCCCTCCGGCGGCTGCTTCACCTGATAGGTATGGCTCATCCAGCAGTGGCTGGAAGCGCTCATGCCGTTGGAAAGGGGATTGTGCACGTCGTCCATCTGCATCACGGTACGGCCATACTCCCGCTGCGCGCCGCGCTCAATGGGCGCGCCATGCAGGTGAGCCATCAGCTGCATGCCGTAGCAGATGCCCAGCACCGGCACCCCCAGCCGGAAGATCTCTTCGTCCACCCGGGGCGAATCCGGATCCAGTACGCTGGCCGGGCCGCCGGAGAAGATTACGCCCTGAGGCTCCAGCGCGCGCACTTCCTCCGCCGTCGCCGTATAGGGCAGCACCAGCGAATATACGTTCAGTTCTCTTACCCGTCGGGCGATCAGTTGGGTATACTGGCCGCCAAAATCCAAAATGACCACGCACTGCGGTTTTTCCGCCATGTCTGCTTTACCCCCTCGTTATTCTGTCGGGATACAAAAATTATAGTGCAAAACCCGCAGAAGGGCAAGGGCTGTTTTTTAGCGGTTTCCTAAAGCGCCGTTTCTGCCGGAGGGAACATTGGGTTTTTCCGTTTGGCAGGATTTCCGCCCTGTTTTTTCGCGGCGAACTATGCTACAATGACAACGGCCCGCCGGATGCGTCCCCGACGGAAAATGCCTTTGGAGATTGCCCATTTTTCATCCTTTTTTCATTTTCATTCATTTCATAAGGAAAGGATGCTGCCCCATGCCGAATTTTTCCCTGCCCGGTCAGGTGTTTCTGGCCGCAGCTCAGCAGTACCAGACCCCCTTTCATCTATATGATGAAACGGCCATCCGCCGCACCGCTCGCCGCCTGAAGGCCGCCTTTGCCGGGGTGCCTGAATTTCAGGAGTATTTCGCCGTCAAGGCCCTGCCGACCCCGGCCATTCTGCGCATCCTCCGGGACGAAAGCTGCGGCGTGGACTGCGCCAGCCTGACCGAGCTGATGCTGGTGCATGCCTGCGGCTTTCAGGGCCGGGAGATCATGTTCTCCGCTAACGACGTGCCGCCGGAGGAATTCCGGCTGGCCCGGAAACTGGGCGCTTACGTCAATCTGGACGACGTGACCCATGTGGCCGCCCTGCGGGAAAACGGCGGCATTCCTGAGGAAATCTGTCTGCGCTATAATCCGGGCGATGCCTTCACCGTAGCAGGCGAGATCATGGGCGAGCCCAAGGAAGCCAAGTACGGCATGACCCGGGCGCAGCTCTCGCAGGCTCTGCGGGAGCTGAAGGCGGACGGGGCCAAACGCTTCGGCCTGCACTCCTTCCTGTGCAGCAATACCACCGACCCGGCCTATTACCCGGCGCTGGCCCGGCTGCTGTTTGAGACGGGCGTGGAGCTGATGGAGGAGACAGGCCTGACCCTGAGCTTTGTCAATCTGTCCGGCGGCATCGGCATTCCCTATCTGCCCGACGCGCCGGAAGCGGACATCGAGGCCATCGGCGCGGGCGTGGCCCGGGAATACGACGCGGCCTTCACCCGCCGGGGCATCCGGGGCGTGGCCATCAAAACGGAGCTGGGTCGGTACATGACCGGCCCCAACGGCTGGCTGGTGACGCGGATCCTTCATGAAAAGCACATTTACCGGCACTATCTGGGCCTGGACGCTTCCGCCTGCGACCTGATGCGCCCCGCCATGTATGGCGCGTACCATCATATCACCATTCCTGCCCGGGAAGAACTGCCCCACGATCAGCTGGTGGATGTGACCGGCAGTCTGTGCGAAAACAACGACAAGTTTGCCGTGAACCGGCTGCTGCCCAAGGCGGAGATCGGCGACGTGCTGGTGATCCACGATACCGGCGCGCACGGTCTGAGCATGGGCTACAATTACAACGGAAAGCTCCGCTGCAAAGAAGTGCTGCGACGGGCGGACGGCTCTTTCCAGCTGATCCGCCGGGCCGAAACGCCCAAGGACTACTTTGCCACGCTGGACGTGGACGAGGTCTACCCCAAGCTGGGGCTGGACTGACGCTGGATCAAAGGAGGATATGCGAATGCGAATGAAGCGATTTTGGTGTCTGCTGCTGGCGATCCTGCTGTTGGCAGGATGGGTTCCCGCTCTGGCGGATGAAGAAGTGACCCTGACGATTCTGGATACGGAAGACGCGCAGCTTCCCGAAGAAACCGAACCCAACGCGGAGGATTCCGCTGCGGATCCGCCCGCGTCTGGCAACGCTTCCGCCGGCGGCGATCCCGCCGCCCGGGAGGCCTTCATCGACGGGATCATCGCCCTGGCGCAAAAGGAATACGAGCAGGCAGGCGGCCGGGCCCACGAAGCTCAGTACGCCAGCAGCAACTACGTATGCAAAAACTACACCGTCTATCTGTTCCGGGAAAATGCCGGTTCGTTCCGCATGGCGGAATTTCCGAACGTCCCGCTGAAAATTCCGGACAACAAGCCCCGAAAGGAATGCACGGACTATGTCTACGGTGTGGAATGGAAGGACGTTCCCGCCAGCGAGGGCAACCCCTTCTATGCGGCGGCTTCCTTCCGCTACGACGCCTCTCTGAGCGCGGAGGAAAACCGGCAGAAGGCCCGCAAATTCCTGCAGCAGGTGCAGAAGGGCGACTATTTCCAGATGGCCGCCAACTACTACTACGGCGTAGGCGCGCACAGCATGATCTTCATCGCGGACTACGACCCGGACACGGACACCGTCCGCTGGTGCGACAGCAACATGAAGGGCGAGAAGCGCAACGGCATCCGCTACGGCTACCTGCAATTTGACGCGGTGAAGAAGATCGACTGGTTTGTGGACGCGTTCTGCCGCAAAAAGTACGGCGCGACTATCTACCGCCTGCGGGACGACATCATCCGCGTGGGGTCTTGATCTGCTCCCCCTACTTACACAGTCAAAATAGTATAGAACCCCGCCGGAGAGTGGCACAAACGCTCTCCGGCGGGGTTTTTAGCTGGAATGGGGGTTATCAAAAAACTCCCCCGCGTGATGCGGGGGAGCGGAATGCTCTTGGAAAAAGCAATTACTTGATTTCGACGGTAGCGCCGACTTCGGCCAGCTTTTCCTTGATCTTTTCGCAGTCTTCCTTGGAAGCGCCTTCCTTGATGGTCTTGGGGGCGGATTCCACGAAGTCCTTGGCTTCCTTCAGGCCCAGGCCGGTCAGCTCGCGGATGACCTTGATGACCTTGATCTTCTCGGAGCCGGCTTCCTTCAGGATAGCGTCGAACTCGGTCTTTTCTTCCTCGGCGGCAGCAGCGCCAGCGGCAGCGCCAGGCACGGCCACAACAGCGGCGGCGGCGGAAACGCCGAACTTTTCTTCCAGAGCCTTCACCAGATCATTCAGTTCGAGAACGGTCATGTTCTCAATCGCGGTAATAAATTCCTCGTGAGTCATTACGGATAACCTCCATTCATAATCATGTTTTCGAATGCGCGTCATGCGGCGCGCTCAGCGCTCAGGCTTCGGGGGCGGCGGCGGTCTCTTCGCCGTTTTTCTTGGCGATAGCGTCCAGAACACGAACGAAACCAGCGATGCTGCTCTGCAGGCTGCCAAGCAGGCGGGCCAGCAGGACTTCGCGGCTGGGAACGGTCGCCAGTTCCTTGATCTGCGCGTCGCTGAGGATCTCGGTGCCCATCAGGCCGGCCTTGATCTGCAGCGCTTCGGTCTTGTTCTTGGTGATGAAGTCGTTGACGATCTTGGCGGGGCTCACGGGATCGCTCATGCCAAAGGCAAAAGCAGAGGGGCCGTTGAGGACGTCGTCCAGACCCTCGATGTTCAGCTCGTGCAGGGCACGGCGAACCAGCGTGTTCTTCAGAACGCAGTATTCCACGTTGTTCTGACGGAACTGAGCGCGCAGGGCGGTAACGGCTTCCACGGACAGGCCGCTGAAGCTGACGACGATCACGCTCTGGGCATCCTGAAATTTCTTCACGATGTCGCTGACGACTTGCTTTTTGATCTCGAGATTCTTGCTCATTTGAGTTGCACCTCCTTTTTGAAATGGTCGATTCCAAAAAGAAAACCCTTGCAGGCGCAAGGGCGAACATGTCGCAGGGGATTTCTCCCGCCTTACACCTCGGCGGGCGCAGCTTGCACTTCTTATGAGGGCGGACCCTCACCCGCTGTCTTCGGCATAGGTTTCCAAAGAATCTTTTATGATTATACGGATTTTTCCCTGTTTGTCAACCGTTTTTTTCAGGCTGCGCCGAACGAATCAGCGGCGCAGCCTGAAAAGAGAAGCGTTTCAGCTTTCCGCCCCGGCCGCTTCAGCAGGGGCGGATTTTTCCACCCGGCAGAACGGCTCGGAAACGTGCTGATTGAAGAAATGGACGAAAGGCCCCAGGCAAAGAGCGCACGCCAGCGTACCCAAGCCCACGATGCCGCCCAGCAGCCACGCCAGCAGCGTAGCGGTGCCGTCCACCGCAATGCGGCACCAGAAATAGGGAATTTTGGGAAAACGGTCATCCAGAATCAGCGCCAGACTGTCATAGGGCGACGCGCCCAATTCCGAAGACTGGTACAGAGACACGCCCAGACTGACCACCGGCAGCGTCAGCAGCATGATCAGGAACCGGGGCAAAAAGGCCTCCGGCACCGTGAAAAAGTGGTTCAGCACCCACGTTACGCCGTCGGCAACCACGCCCAGCAGGAACCAGTTGACAAAGGTGCCCAGCCCAATGAACTTCCGGCCCCAGATGAGCTCCAGCACGAACCAGGCCGCGCCGCAGATCCACAGCATCGGAGCCAGTTCCATGCCTGCCTTGGCCGCTACCGAAAGCACAAAGGCGGTGCTGGGGTCGTTGCCCAGCAGCGTCATGCGAAAAATCGCCACGCCGATTCCAATCAAAATATTGCCCAGAAATACCGCGATCAGCCGCCGCGCCGTATATTGTTTCACGCCTGCGTTCCATCCTTCCGATTGTAAATGATTTTTGCCGGAACCCCGCCGACAACCGCGTAGGGCGGCACATCCTTGGTGACGACTGCCCCGGCGGCAATCACTGCGCCGTTCCCCACATGCACGCCGGGCAGGATCGTCACCCGCCCGCCGATCCAGCAGTCGTCTCCGATTTCCACGGGCTCCACCGGGCCGTAGCCCTGCTCCCGCATGGGAATATCCAGCCGGTCAAAACGATGATTCCGGGTGTAAATCACACAGTCCGGGCCCATCATCACATCGCTGCCGATGTGCGTCTGCTCCCCGATGGAGGCGTTAATGCCGATGCCCGAGCGGTCGCCAAGGGTAACGCCACGCCCGAAACGGGCGTGGCGCTCCACATTGACGTTTTCACCGCAGGAGGTCAGCATATGGCGGGCGCAGAAGGCGCGCAGCCTTTTAGCGCCGAAGCTCCATTTCTGATGGGATGCGGGCAGATGGACGGCGATCAGGTCATAGGTCAGAATGGCAAATGCCCGAATCAGCTTCATGCTATTTCTCCCTGCATGCGGCTCAGTCCACCGCTTTGGTATCGATCTCGTGCTTCAGCTTGGCAACCAGCTCGTCGATGGTCATGTTGCCGATGGTCTCGCCCTTGCGGGTACGCACGTTGACCACGTTCTGCTCCACTTCCTTGTCGCCCAGCACCAGCATGTAGGGGATCTTCATCATCTGGGCCTCGCGAACCTTGAAGCCGATCTTCTCGTTGCGCAGATCCAGTTCGGTGCGGATGCCTTCCTTCTCCAGCCGCTCCGCCAGCGCCTTGGCCATTTCATCGCTGCGGTCGGTGATGGTGAGGATCTTGGCCTGCACGGGGCTCAGCCACAGCGGGAACGCGCCGCCGAAGTGCTCGGTCAGGATGCCGATGAACCGCTCGATGGAGCCCAGCACCACGCGGTGGATCATCACGGGGCGGTGCTTTTCGCCGTCCGCGCCGGTGTAGGTCAGGTCAAAGCGCTCGGGCAGGTTCATGTCCAGCTGGATGGTGCCGCACTGCCAGGTACGGCCCAGGCAGTCCTGCAGATGGAAGTCGATCTTGGGGCCGTAGAACGCGCCGTCGCCCTCGTTGATGGTGTAGGGCACCTTCAGGTCGTCCAGAGCGCCCTGCAGGCCTTCGGTGGCCTGCTGCCACATTTCATCGGTGCCGATGGAGTTTTCGGGCCGGGTGCTCAGCTCCACGGTGTAGGGGAAGCCGAAGGTGGAGTACACCTTGTTGATCAGATTGTACACGCCCTTGATCTCGTCGCGGATCTGTTCGGGGGTCATGAAGATGTGGGCGTCGTCCTGCGTGAAGCAGCGTACGCGCATCAGGCCGTGCAACGCGCCGGACAGCTCGTGGCGGTGCACCAGACCCAGCTCGCCGGAGCGGATGGGCAGATCGCGGTAGCTCCACGGCTTGCGCTGGTAAACCAGAATGCCGCCGGGGCAGTTCATGGGCTTGATGGCGAAGTCCATGTCGTCGATCTTGGTGGTGTACATGTTTTCCTTGTAGTGATCCCAGTGGCCGGAGCGCTCCCACAGCGCCCGGTTGAGCATGATGGGCGTTTTGATTTCTTCATAGCCCGCTTCCCGGTGAATCTGCCGCCAGTAGTCTTCCAGGCAGTTGCGCAGGATCATTCCCTTGGGGTAGAAGAAGGGGAAGCCGGGGCCTTCGTCCCGGATGTCGAACAGATCCAGATCACGGCCCAGCTTGCGGTGGTCGCGCTTCTTGGCTTCTTCGATGCGGGCCAGATAGGCGTCCAGCTCGGCCTTATCGGTGAAGGCAGTGCCGTAGATGCGCTGCAGCATCTTGTTCTTTTCATTGCCGCGCCAGTAAGCGCCTGCGATGGAGGTCAGCTTGAAGGCCTTGACCTTGCCGGTGGAGGGCACGTGAGGGCCCGCGCACAGGTCGGTGAAGTCGCCCTGACGGTAGAAGGAAATGTGCGCGTCCTCGGGCAGGTCGCGGATCAGCTCGACTTTATAAGGCTCGCCCTTTTCCTCCATGAACTGTATGGCTTCTTGCCGGGGCAGCTCAAAGCGCTCCAGCTTGTCGTTCTTCTTGACGATGCGGCTCATTTCCTTCTCCACTTCCTTCAGGAAGTCGGGGGTGAAGGGCTCGTCCACGTCGAAATCGTAGTAGAAGCCGTTATCGATGGCGGGGCCGATAGCCAGCTTGGCCTCGGGGCGCAGCTTTTTCACGGCCTGCGCCAGCACGTGGCTGGCGGTATGGCGAAGCACCCGCTTGGCTTCGTCGTCTTCAAAGGTGAGGATTTCCAGCTCGCAGTCATGGTCGATGGGCTGCCACAGCTCCACGATCTTGCCGTCCACGCGGGCGCACAGCGCCTGCTTTTTCAGGTCCTGGCTCAGCTGACCGGCGATCTCCAGAGGGGTCATGCCGTTTTCAAACTCCCGCTGACCGTTTTTCAGGGTAATCAACATGGGTTTCTCCTCCTTGTTTTTGGGGAACGAAAAACGCCCCCACGATTTTGGTTTCGTAGGGGCGAATGAAATTCATCCGCGGTTCCACCCTGCTTTTTGCTCATTGGATGCGCTGTAACGTGCGCTCACGCGCTTCGGTCGGCAGGCGGTACCCATTCGTTCTTTTGCAGCGCGCTTTCAGCCGGGGCGCGGCCTCTCTTTGGCAAAAGGGGCGAAGGGCTTGATCTGCGTCATCCCGTTAGCCAAGGGCATTGTAGCGCGGAAAACTGCCGGATGTCAAGCCGTCCGGGCAAGTTTTTTTGCGGCAGCGCCCCGCCGGGCAGGTGGATGTTTTACAGCATTCCGGCGGCGGCCCGGTCCAGCAGCAGGATCACGTCGGGATGGGTCTTGAGGATGCTGGCAGGGGTGCGGGGGGTAATATCGCCGCAGACCGTGTCGTGAATGGCCTGCGCCTTGTCTTCGCCGGTGGCCAGCAGCAGGATGCGGCGGGAGGCCAGAATGCTTCCCACGCCCAAACTGACGGCCTGACGGGGCACGGCGGCCTCGCTGTCGAAGAAGCGGCGGTTGGCCTGAATGGTGCTTTCGGTCAGGTTGACCACATGGCAGCCGCAGGTGAAGTGATCGTCCGGCTCATTGAAGCCGATGTGGCCGTTGCGGCCGATGCCCAGCACCTGAATGTCGATGCCGCCCGCCGCGGCGATGGCCTGATCGTACCGGGCGCATTCCGTCTGGGGATCGGCGGCGTTGCCGTCGGGAATGTGGATATGGTCGGCGGGCATGTTCACATGGTCGAACAGCTGCTCCCGCATGAAGCTGTGGTAGCTGCAGCCGTGTTCCACCGGCAGGCCGACATATTCGTCCAGATTAAAGGAGGACGCGCTGGAAAAATCCACCACTCCGGCCCGGTACAGGCTGATAAGGGCCTGATAGGTGGGAATGGGGGTAGAGCCGGTCGCCAGCCCCAGCACGGAGTCCGGCTTGGAGATCAGCTGGGCGGCCAGCAGCGTCGCCGCGGCCTGTCCCACCTGCTGGGCATGATCGTAAACGTGAATCTGCATCCAAAAAGCCTCCTTTGGTAGTCTTTGGTAGTCTTGCAGTAGTTTTGGGTGGTCTTCCATCCAAAACGTATCCTGCCAAACGCAAGAAAAATAAGAACGGATGTATAATACATCTTTCTTGGAGTATAGCATTGCGGCCGATGGGTGTCAAGTGCGTTTCCCAAACACCGCATATTTTTGAAAATGCACGTCCCGGCAAAAATTTCCAGCCCGCAAAATCCGTAAATTCCACGCAAAAACTGCTTCCGGGGGGTTTTATCCTACCTCTATATGTAGTATAATCAAGGAAGGCGCACAAGAGGAACGCACGGGGGAAAGAAACGCGCCGGGCGGCTTCCGAAGGGCGTGAATGCTGATTTTTTCGGGCTGGGAGGGATGGAGCATGAACAGCGCATGGAACCAGATCAAGACGCTGGTCTGGAACGTATTCAATCGTCCCACCGTCGCCGATCTGCTGGATATTTTTATCGTTGCCTATCTGCTTTACAAGCTGCTGATGCTGACCAAGGAAACCCGGGCCAGCGCCGTTTTGAAGGGCTTTGTCATGCTGATTGCGGTCAGCTGGATCAGCGACCTTCTGGGCCTGACCGCCCTGAGCTGGGTTTTGCAGAATGTGGTATCCAACGGCGCGGTGGTGCTGGTGATTCTGTTTCAGCCGGAGCTGCGCAAGGCGCTGGAGCAGATTGGCCGGGGCGCTATCCGGGAACGGGCGGCGGGCGGCGAAAGCGCCCGGATCGTTTCCGAAATCACCCACTGCATGCTCAACCTGAGCCGCCGCCGGGTAGGCGCGCTGATCGTCATCGAACAGCGCATCGGCCTCAAGGACGTGATTGAGACGGGCACGTCGCTTCAATCCGAAATTTCTTCCGCACTGCTGGAAAATATCTTCGAGCCCAACACGCCCCTGCATGACGGCGCGGTGGTGATTCGGGGCGACCGAATCATGGCTGCCGCCTGCATCCTGACCCTGAGCGAGGGCAAGGGCATCAGCCGGGAGCTGGGCACCCGTCACCGGGCTGCCATCGGCATCACTGAAACCACGGACGCGATCGCCCTCATCGTCAGTGAGGAGACCGGCATCATCTCCATGGCCCGGGAGGGCCGCCTGACCCGGCATCTGGATCGGGCCGGGCTGGAGCAGGTGCTCACCTCCCTCTATCAGCCCAAAGAAAACGGCCTTCTGTCCAGCCTGATGGAGAAAACCAAACGGCGAAAGGGGGACGCGGCATGAATACCGAACCCAAAAGAAATGATCCCGGCAGCGTCCGTCAGGCTCTTCGTCAGGCGCCCGCCCGTTTTCTGCGCGCCTGCCTGCATAACTGGGGCTGGAAGCTGCTGTCCCTTTTTCTGGCGGTCTGCCTCTGGGCGGGCCTGATTACGCAGGATCCCACGCTGACCCGGGAGCGGGTTTTCAGCGATGTGCCCGTGACCGTTACCGGCACGGATACGCTCATCAGCAACGGCCTGATCGTCCTTTCCGGGCTGGAAGACGAAGAACTTTCCGTGCGCCTGCGGGTCAACGTGCCCCAGCGTTCCTATTCCAACGCCCAGGCCTCCAACTATAACCCCCGGGTGGATGTGAGCCGCATCACCGATACCGGCGAGCAGACGCTGCGCATTCAGGCTTCCTCGACCACCACCTACGGCACCGTCACCTCCATTTCGCCGGACAGCCTGACCGTCATCGTGGATGAATATGTGACCAACTACCGCATCCCCATCACGCTGAACGTGATCGGCAGCTGCCCGGAGGGCTACTATGCCTCCGCGCCCCAGCTGGATCCCGGAACGGTAGCCGTCAGCGGCCCCCGAACCATCGTGGATCAGATTGCCGGTATTACGGCGGATTACGACCTTTCCCGGCTCAGCGCCAAGGAAGGGCAGGTGCGTTCCGCGCTGCCCATGAAGGTGCTGGACGCGGAGGGCAACGAGCTGGACCGCTCGCTGCTTCGGATCACCAACGCGGGCGTGACGCTGCGCACCATCACCGTGGAGCAAAAGCTCTATCCCACCAAGGCCCTGACCGTTTCCGATCTGGTGCAGCTGGAAGGGGAACCCGCCAAGGGCTATGAGGTCAAGAATGTGACCATTTCGCCCGTGTCCGTGCTGGCTGCGGGCGACAGCACGGCGTTGGAGACGCTGGATACCCTGTTTACCACCGCTTCGATTGACCTTGCTGGCCGCAGCGAGGGCTTCGCCACGGAACTGACGTTGCGCAAGCCTTCCACCCTGAGTTATCTGAGCACCGATACCGTCACCGTTCAGGTGGAAATCGGGCCCATCATCACCACGGAGAGCTTCAGCGGGGTTCGGCTGTCCGTGCGCAATCTTCCTTCCGGCCTTTCCGCCGGACTGGCCCAGCGCACCGTCAATGTGGATGTGACCGGCCCGCAGAACACGGTTTCCCGCCTGTCTGCCTCGAAGATCACGGCTTATGTGGATGCTTCCGGCCTGACGGTGGGCGAATACGCCCTGCCCGTGATGCTGGTGCTGGATGCGGACGATCCCGATACGCTGACCTGGACGGCCGATCCGGCCAAAGCCAGCGTAACGCTGCTGACCAAATAATTTTCGGGAAAGGAGCCGGTGAATGAACGGCTTTACCAATTCCATTCTATCGATATTGCTCGGCTGGCTCCGGCTGCTGATCGGTCAGATCTGGGCCGCGCTGAACAGCGAAAGCGGCAGCCGAGTGCTTTCCTTTTTGCAGAACCATTGGAAATGGCTGGTACTCTGTCTGGCGGCAGGCGGTTTTCTGGCCGACCGGCTGGTGTATTTTCTGCGCTGGCGGCCTGACATCGTATGGCGTACCCGCCGCAGGGCGCGCCGCGCCAAGCCTGCGGATTTTTCGCAGGAGTATGGCGCCGCGATCGATGCATCCCAGCCGGTTCAGCCCGGTCAGCCCGTTCATTGGGAGGAGCCTGTTCCCGAGGACGAGCCTACGCAGGTCTTCCGGGGCGGGAACCCGTCCTACACAGCCTCCGGCTATCTGCCCAGAGAAGAACGGCGGGCCGTGGAGGACGAACACTGGCAGCAGACGCCGCCCCCCGCTGTTCCGCAGCCGGCCCCGTGGGCGACTGAAAACACCGCCGGGTTTGATCCCGTCTTTGACGACGATCTGGGCGGCTGGGAGCAGGGAGACGCGCTGGTGCAGCCCGATGGGATCCGGCAGGCTGCGCAGGGCATGGATCAGACCTTCGGCGCTTCTCAGCCCGAGCCCCTGAATTACATCCGGGATATGCAGGCCGGGTTTGCCCGGCCCCTGCCGCCGGAACAGCTTTACGCCGCGCCGACTGCTCCCGCAAATGTTCCGTTGGCCGAGCCGCCGGTTTCTCAGGGCTATTATTCGCCCAACGAGCCTGCCGCGCCCCAGCCTGCCGAAGCTTCCGCGCCCATCCATCCCGGGCTGGACGCAGCCAGCTTCCAGCGCAATTTCGGCTGGGAACCCTCCGAAACGGCCCCGCAGGAGCCTGCGTCCGATTTTTATTCTTTTGCCGACGCGGAGCGCGCCCGAACGGAAAACGAATCAGACGTTAAGCCCCGCAATCCCTTTGCGGCGCTGGCCCGCAAGGCCCGCGATTTTGTGGGCGTGGATGCGGACGAGGACACCCGCTCCATTCGGGACTGGCAGCCTACCGTGCCGGTTCACAAGGCTTTTCATGAGCCTGTTTACCCCAAAAATTCCAATCATCATCAGGAAGGGCCTTCGGTGTAAGGCCCTTTTTGATGGCAATACCGCAGTTTTTTGGAAGGGTGATTCCCCATGAATGAAAATTATCCCCTGCCGCAGGCCTTTCAGGCGCAGATTCGCGCCCAGCTGGGGCCGGAGGCGGACGCTTATTTCGTCGCTCTGGATCAGCCCTATGTGCGCGGCCTTCGGCTCAATCCCCGCAAGCCGCTGGCCTCTGGCAATCTGATCGAGGGGCTGGGGGAGCCGGTGCCGTGGCAGCCCGAAACCGGGCGCTATCTTTCGCAGGAAAGCACGGCGGGCGCGCATCCCCTGCACGAGGCGGGAGCCTATTACATTCAGGAGCCCAGCGCCATGGCGGCGGTGGCGGTACTCAAGCCCATTCCCGGCGAGCGGGTGCTGGATCTCTGCGCCGCGCCGGGCGGAAAGAGCACGCAGATCGCCGACGCGCTGGACGGTCAGGGCCTGCTGGTGAGCAACGAGCCGGTGCCGGGCCGGGCGAAGATCCTCAGCCGCAATCTGGAACGGATGGGCGTGGTCAACGGGCTAACCGTGTCCGCCGAGCCGGAGCAACTGGCTCCCCGGTGGGCGGGCTTTTTCGACGCGATTCTAGTAGACGCGCCCTGCAGCGGCGAGGGCATGTTCCGCCGTCATCCGGAGACGCGCACGGAATGGACGGAGCAGTCTCCATCCGGCTGTGCGGCCCGGCAGAAGCGCATTCTGACTTCCGCGTGGGCCATGCTGCGGCCCGGCGGACGGCTGGTTTACAGCACCTGCACGCTGAACCATGCGGAAAACGAAGGCGTGATTCAATGGATGCAGGAAAATTTCTCCGACTGCGAGTCCGCCGCCTTTTCCCTTCCTGCCGGGGAAGGCCGGACATTGGACGCGCCTGCGGGCATGCTGCATCTATATCCGCATCAAATCAGGGGCGAAGGGCATTTTGTGGCGCTTCTGCGCAAGCGCGGAGACGAACCGCCTGCACCGGCGCTTGCGCCCGGGGACGCGCTGGCCAAGCCGGACAAGCCGCTTTTACAGGCCTACGAGGCCTTTGCACGAGTCACAGGCGCATCGCTGCCATCCGCCAACGCCCGGTTGGGCGAAGCGCTGCTTTCCGCACCGGCTCTGCCGCCGCTGCAGGGCATTCGGGTTCTGCGCGCCGGTTTACAGCTGGGCGCGCTAAAGGGCAAGGTATTTCAGCCGGACCACGCTTTGGCGCTGGCTCTCGGCGAATCCTCCGGCTTCCCATCGGTTTCCATTTCTCTATCCGAAGCCCGGGCCTATCTTCGCGGCGAGGTGCTTCCCTGTCCGGAATCCTTCTCCGGCTTCCATCTTCTGCTCTACGAAGGGCTTCCCCTTGGTTTTGCCAAAGCCTCCAACGGCCAGCTTAAAAACCACTACCCCAAAGGTCTCCGGCAGCAGCAGGGGTAGTACCCCTGCACCCCGGACTGCGCGCCATAGGCGCGCAGGGTGCTCGGGAGACATGCGGCTTGGCCGTGAGGTTACCGCCGTGGCACGACAGGTGCCACGGCTCGCCGGTCTGGTGCGGTTCCCTGCAAATTGTATAGCATAGACCGCCATTCGGCGACAAGGGGCACTGCCCCTTGACCCCACACTGCGCCCGTTGGGCGCGGGGCTGCTCGGGAGACATGCGGCTTGGCCGTGAAGTTACCGCTGCTCGGCGACGGGCCTCGCGGCTCGCGGGTCTGGCAGGGGTAGTACCCCTGCACCCCGGACTGCGCGCCATAGGCGCACAGGGTGCTCGGGAGACATGCGGCTTGGCCGTGAAGTTACCGCCGCTTGGCGACAGGCCTTGCGGCTCGCACGCAGGAGCATAGAGGGACATGCCGGTTGGCCGTGGCTAACGAGAACCACGGCTCGCGGGTCTGGTGGGATGTTCTGTTAGTTGTCGCATATAGAAAGCCATTCGGCGAAGGGCAGGGGCAGTACCCCTGCACCCCATCCCCCCTTAGCGCCGCTATCCAAAATCACGCGGGGGAGGTTTCACGAATCCTTTTTTCTCGGAATTACATAATCATTTCTGCCAGTTCGGCCCGGGAATGGATCATCAGCTTATCATAAATGGCGGACAGCATGCTTTTGACCGTGCTGACGGACAGGTACAGCTCGTCGGCCACGTTCTGATAGGTGCCTCCGGCCAAAATAATCCGCGCCAGCCGGTATTCCCGCTGGGTCAGCAGGGTGGTGATATTTTCCCGGGTATAGTGATTGTGAAAGGCGATCCAGTTTTTCCACGTGGCCGCGCTGGTCCGCTCCACCGGATCCAGCCACTGGGGATAATGCTGCTCCAGCAGATGCTCGATCTGGCAGCCCGTACTCATCCAAAATTCTACGAAGGGCGTGATGAAGCCATTCGGCAGTGCCATGTCCATTGCTGCCAGCAGATGACGGTCGCATTCCTCCACCCGGTTCAGCTCATAGCATCCCGTGGCGCAGAGCATCCGCAGATAAATATCCAGCAGGGTAAAGGTATCCTCCTGTTCCCAAAGGGCGATGGCCGCCTTGCAGGCGCACAGCAGCTCGCCGTAGCGCTTCTGGCCCTGCAGGTTTTTCAGGCTCAGATACATGCCCATGGGCCGCGCCTCCGGCAGCAGCCCGGAAAAATCGCCCTTCTGCACCCACAGAGGCACCTGATTCATATCTCTCATGCTGAGAGAGGGGCCTGTCATTGCCACCTCGGCCATGTGGGCGACGTTCAGGTCGCTGCTGCGCCGCTCCTGCCGAAGATAATGGGACACCCGGCCGTACAGCTCCGAATCATTCAGATGGATGGCGGACAGCAAAGACAGCATGCAGGCGCAGAAGCGGGTGGGGGCGTCCGGCAGCGTTTCGCTGAAGCGGCGGGAGGCCAGCTCGTAATTGCCCCGCATATAGGCCAGCTCTACTTCGTATTCCCGCCGGAGAGTCGTTTCCTTCAGCATGGGCGGCACAGCGTCCGGGTTGCGTCGGGGCATGGGAATAATGACCGACAAAAGCCCGTAGGCCAGCCGGTTGGGCCGGACGGGAGGGGCGGGCGCTTCCTCAGCGGCCTCCGGCACGGTCTCCGGCTTCGGTTCCAGCGCTTTTTTGCGTTCCCGGCGCGGATCGTCAGGCTTGGGCGCGTCTGCGGGGATCATCCAGCAGCCGCTGTATTTGTAAGCGCCGTGAATGCGGTCTTCCTTCAAAAGCCGCTGTACGTTGCGCATGGATACGCCCCAGCGTTCCGCCGTGGCCCGGACGGAAAGAAACTCCATCGCTGCTTCTCCTCTCCTGCAGTTTTCCCTTCTATTATATGCGGGCGCGGGCCGGGACGCAAGCCGGAGCATCTGCCGGACTGTGAAATTCTCCCGCGGGGTTTGAACTTTTCCGCCCGGTGTTGTATAATAAAACCGTGGAGAGGAAAACTGCAAAAATCCATGCCACAGTTGGGAGCGAAAAGGCTATGAAGGAACATTTCGTCATCACCGTGGGACGGGAATACGGAAGCGGCGGCCGGGAAATTGCCAAATTGGTCGCGCAGAAATTGAACGTTCCCTTTTACGATAAGGAACTCTTGACCCTGGCGGCCCAGAAGAGCGGCATCTGTCAGGAAATTTTTGAGCATAACGATGAAAAGACCCGTATGTCCGATATGCTGCCGGTGACGGCGGGAAACGGCTTTGGCGCGGGCATGAGTCTGGGGCTGCAGATGCCTATGAACCAGCGGGTGTTTCTGGCGCAGTTCGAGGTCATCACCAATCTGGCCAAGCAGGAATCCTGCGTCATCGTGGGCCGGTGCGCCGACTATGTGCTGCGGGATATGGACCATGTGACCCATGTTTTCCTCTACGCCTCGCTGGAAAAGCGCGTGGAGCGCATCATGCGGGTGGAGCATGTGGATGCCGATAAGGCCCGGGAGCTGATCCGCAAGACCGACAAGCAGCGCAAAAGCTACTATAATTTCTTTGCCGACGGCAACTGGGGCATCCGGGCCAACTACGACCTGATGCTGCGCACCGATGGCCATACGCCTGAAGAAATTGCGGAGATGATCATTGCCTATGCACACACCGGAAAATAAAGAAGGCCATTCCGAGGGCGCAACGCTCATGACCGGCGGCTCTGTCCGCCGACAGATCGTGCGTTTCGCCCTTCCCATTTTCTGGGGCAATCTGTTCCAGCAGCTTTATAACATTGTGGACTCGCTGGTAGTGGGCAACTTTCTGGGCAGCGACGCGCTGGCCGCAGTAGGCTCCTCCGGCAATATCATCTTCCTGCTGGTGGGCCTGTTCGGCGGCCTGTTTACCGGGGCCAGCGTGGTCATTTCCGGCTACTTCGGCGCGCAGGATCACGAGCGGATGCACACCGCCATCCACACCACCGTGGCCTTCGGCCTGCTGGCGGGCGTGATTCTTTCCGTCGTGGGCGTGGTGATTTCCCCCACCCTGCTTCGGTGGATCGGAACGCCGGAGAGCGTCTTCCCCAATTCCGTCCTGTATTTCCGCATTTATTTCTCCGGCGTGGTGTTCGTCACCCTGTACAATACCGCCACGGGCATTTTGCAGGCGGTGGGCGACAGCAGGCATCCGCTGTATTATCTGATTATTTCCTCCATCACCAACGTGGTGCTGGATCTGCTGTTCGTGGCTGTTTTCCACATGGGGGTGGACGGCGCGGCGCTGGCGACCGTGATCTCGCAGGCGGTCAGCGCGACGCTGGGCTTTATCCGGCTGATCCGTTCCAGCAGCGTTTACCGGGTAGAGCCGAAAAAAGTCCGCCTGAACGGCCCCATGCTGGCAAAGGTGCTGCACATGGGCGTCCCGGCGGGCCTTCAGAATTCCATTATTTCCATCGGCAATATTTTTGTCCAGTCCGGCGTAAACCTGTTCGGTGCGACGGCTATGGCAGGCGCGGGCGCATACTCCAAGATCGAAGGCTTCGGCTTTCTTCCCATCACGGCCTTTGCGCTGGCGCTGACCACCTTCGTCAGCCAGAATCTGGGCGCGGGGGAGTATGACCGGGCCAAACAGGGCGCGCATTTCGGCGTGATCACCTGCATGGTGATGGCCGAAAGCGTGGCGCTGCTGATCTACCTGCTGGCGCCCCAGCTTCTGTCCCTTTTCGGCGGCGACGCGGCTATGATTGCCATCGGCGTGAAAGACGCGCGCACGGTAACGCCGTTTTTCTTCCTGATGGCGCTTACCCATTCCGTAGCCGGTATTCTGCGCGGCTCGGGCAAGGCGATCGTTCCCATGGGGGTCATTTCCATTTGCTGGTGTCTGGTGCGCGTTATCTACATTTCCCTGTTTTCGGCCTCGTTTACCGATATTGCGCAGGTATTTGCGGTTTATCCCATCACCTGGTCGCTGAGCGCGCTGGTGTTCCTCGTCTTCCGTTTTACGATTGGATGGATTCCGAAGCCGAAGACTTCTTCTCCGGCCACTGCACCAACAGAATCCCGATAAGCATCATTCCGCAGCCCGCGTATTCGCGGGCTGTCATTTTATCCCCCAGAATCAGCCAGCCGCCCAGCACGGCGAACACGCTTTCCAGGCAGAGGATCAGGGAAGCCACGGTGGGGTCGGTGTCCTTCTGACCGATGATTTGCAGGGTGTAGCCGATACCGCCGCTCATCACGCCCGCGTAGACGATGGGCACCCAGCAGCCGGAGATTTCCGCCAGAGAGGGCTTCTCCGCGATCAGCGCCACGGCCAGACTGACCACTGCCGCCACGGCGAACTGAACGCAGCTCAGCTTCACGCCATCGGTGCGGGGGCTGACCCGGTCAATGATCAGAATATGGGCGGTAAAGCCCACCGCGCACAGAAGCAGAGTAGCGTCGCCGCCTTCCAGCGTCAGCGCCGCGCCCGGCTTCATGCACAGAAGATAAAGCCCCGCCACGCTCAGAAGCACCGCCGGAAGCAGCAGCCACCGCAGCCGCTTGCGGAAAATGAGCAGTTCGCCCAGCGGCACAAACAGGATATACATGGCCGTGATAAACCCGGCCTTTCCGGCGGAGGTGCCCTGTTCGATTCCGATCTGTTGAAGCGCGCTGGCCGCCGCAAGCGCCAGCCCGCAGAACGTGCCGCCCAGCAGCAGCGTCTTTTTCGGCGCGGCGGTCATCTGCCGGAAGGGCACGCCGTCGCCGGTCTCCGGGTCGCCCTTCCCTTTGCGGTCCCGGTACAGGCAGAACAGAAACACCACCGCAGCCGCCAGCGCCATGCGGGTTCCGTTGAACGTAAAGGCCCGGACGCTGCCCGTGGCCATATCCTGCGCCACGAACCCAAAGCCCCAGACCAGCGCCGTCAAAAGCAGCAGCAGAATCGACCGGGGAGAACTTTTCTTCATCGTCTTTCGCTTCCTTACCCTTCAAAATAGAAAAATGCCCGGAGCCTTGGCCCTGAGTCCTTTGATGGGGGACGGGGAACCGTGGCTGCACGGTTCCCCAGAGTATAACGGAAATCGTTTCGTTGCGCAAGCGGAAATTCGGCGCTGTGGGGAAACTGCGGGCGCATACGCCTGCCCTGGCGGGAAATGACGCGCCGACTCCGGCGCGGGAGAAGGGCTTGCAGCTCTATGGGGTGCTCGATTGCTTCGGGTGGCGATCCGAAGGGGTGCAGGGGGGAACGCAGGGAAGCGTGTGCCCGGTGGGCACAACCGCCGAAGGCGGTTAGCGCCCCGGAGTTCAGGCAAACAACAAGCGGGACGCACGGCAGTGCGGGCCGCGCCGATTGTTTGCCCCGAGGAAAGCCCTTTGGTGCGCCCGCAGGCGCAAACCCGTGCCCCCGGTGGGGCTTGACGCGCCGACACACCGGCGCAAGGGGAGGGTTTGCAGCCCTATTGGGCGCTCTATTGCTTTGGGAGGCGATCCGAAGGGGGTGCAGGGGGGCGAGCGGAAAGCCCCCCTGCTTGCTCCGCAGAGAGAAACCTCTGCCGAGGAAGTTCCCCTTTGGTGGGGCCTGACGCGCCGACTCCGGCGCGAATTGGGACTGGCCGTCCCAAGGGGCGCTCACACTTTTCTTTCGGTGGCGAAAGAAAAGTGTGCAAAAGAA